>JAYZBT010000328.1:0-40779 GCA_036338615.1 Gemmatimonadota bacterium | reverse complement strand
CCACCCGACGGCGAGCACCCGGCCTCCCTCCAGGGGCCTGAAACACCCCCGCCGTCCGGCCTCGTCGACCGCCGCATCGAGCGGTTCGGCGAAGAAATGCGCCTGCGCGGCTACGCGGCCCGAACGAGGAAGGCTTATCTCGGCCATGCGCGGCGCTTCCTGGAGGGTGTGGGGGAGAGGACCGAACTGGCTGAGGACCTTCGTGCGCATGTTCTAGGGAAGCTTCGTTCCGGCCGGATGTCGCGTTCCTATCACAGCCAACTGATCAGCGCACTCAGGCTCTTCTGCTCCACGGTGCTCGGCAGGCGGATCGAGGATCTGCCCCTCGCTCGGCCACGCCGTGAGCGACGCCTCCCGACCGTGTTGAGCCCGGCAGAGTTCCGCAGATTTCTCGCCGCGGTGAAGAATCCCAAGCACCTCGCGATCCTCACGCTGATCTACTCGGCTGGCCTACGGGTCAGCGAGGTGGCACGACTGCGGCTTGAAGACCTAGACCGCGACCGGGGCCTCATCCGTGTGCGGGGCGGGAAGGGGCAGAAGGACCGACCCACGCTCCTTTCCAATATCGCCCTCACACTGGTTGACACCTACCTGGCAGGCGCGAGTCCAGGGCGTTGGCTCTTTCCGGGCGCCCGGCCGGGACGACACCTGACCACCCGGACGGTCCAGAAAGTCACCGCGGCAGCCCGGAAACGCGCCGGCATCACCAAGAAGCTCACCCCACATGTCCTGCGCCACAGCTTCGCCACCCACCTACACGAGCGCGGCATCGACATCCGCGTGATCCAAGAGCTACTGGGGCACGCGAGCGTCCGCACCACGGAGATCTACACCCACGTCTCTCGCCGGCACTTGAGGAGCATCACGAGTCCTCTCGATCTACCGCCCCCGCAGTTGAATGACGACAGGACGGACGAGGACTGATCCGGGTGGCGGCGCGCGCGAGGAACCCGTCAGACGCCTCGCCCTAGCTCCTCGGGTGAAACCGCCGGTGCACGTCTCGCAGATATTCGCGATCCACGTGCGTGTAGATCTGCGTCGTCGAGATGTCGACGTGACCCAGTAGCTCCTGCACGGCCGCCAGGTCCGCGCCCCCTTCCACGAGGTGGGTCGCAAAGGTGTGCCTGAGCGTGTGCGGCGAGACGTTCTTCGCGATCCCCGCTCGCTTGGCCGAATCCTTGACGAGCTTCCAGATCGACTCCCGCCTCATCGGATTCCCGCGGGCGTTCAGGTATACGCGGGCTTGGCCCCTTCCCTTGTCCAGTCGCGGGCGCACCTCCCTCAGATAGCGCTCGAGCGTGCGCACGGCAGGCGCGCCGATCGGGACAAGGCGCTCCCTGGACCCCTTTCCGAACACCGTGGCCCACGCCTCGTCCAGATCGAGACCCGACAGCGGCAGGTCGACCAACTCGGAGACGCGCAACCCAGAGGCGTAGAGCAGCTCGAGGATGGCGCGATCCCGCCAAAACAGCGGCTTCGAGGCGTCGGGAGCGTCGAGTAGGCGCGTCACCTCGTCTCGCGTCAGGAAGTCCGGCAGCTTGCGGGCGACTCGCGGACTCTCAAGCCGCTCGCTCGGATCGACATCCAGGACTCCCTCCGACAGCAGGAAGCGGAAGTACGTGCGCACCGCCGACTGCGCTCTGCGAATCGATGTCGCCGCCAGCCCTTCTTCCTTGAGCGCGAACACCCACTCCCGCAGCAGCTCAGGGGTGGCCTGAGCGGGGTCGTGTACGCCCCTCTCGCGGAGTGACTGCCACCACCGCGTGAGGTCTCGCTCGTAGGCGGACACCGTACGCGGGGAGAGGCCCCGCTCGAACGTCAGGTAGTCGTTGAATTGCTCGAAGCGAAACGCAGCAGGTATCGACGAGTCACCCACGCGTCCGCCACCACCAGAGCGCCGAGGGCACCGCGACCAACACCGCGACGACGAGCAGGATGCCATTGATCTGCCCGAGTTGTGCCTGCAGTACCTCGAGGTTCTGCCCTGCCAGCGCCCCCAGCCAGATAAGGCCCCCGTACCAGATCGCCGAGGCGGTGGCAATCGGAGGGGCCACTTGCATCAGAGGTTGGCGGCTGACACCCGCGAAGACGGGGACGACGGACCGCAGCCCGGGAAGGAAGCGCGTGAGGAAGATCGCCGCGATCCCGAAGCGTGCGTAGAAGTCGGCCATGCGCTCCATCTGATGAGGTCTCAATACCCGGCGCCCCCAACCCGCCTCGAAAAAGGGCCGGCCATGCGTGTACCCGAGACGGTACATCACGAGCCCGGACGCCACGTTCAGCGACCATGTCCATGCAAAGATCCAGCGGGGATCCAGATCGCCGACCGCCGAGAGGAATCCTCCCAACGCCACGAACGTATCGGCCGGGATGGCCGGAATCACGTTCTCGAGCGCGGCCCCTACGCCCAGCAGTATGTAGGCGACTCCCGCTGGGACGGATGCCACCCAGGTCAGGAAGTCGGCCACGCCTCCGCCGTCACTCGATCAGCGCCACGGCGTGAACCGCAATGCCTTCTCCGGCCCCGATCCACCCCATACCCTCGTTGGTCTTGCCCTTGATCGAAATCGCGGTCGAAGGGACGCGCATGGCTTCGCCGACCCGCGCCAGCATCGCATCGCTGTGCGTACCGATTCGCGGACTCTCACAGATCACCGTCACATCCACGTTAACGACCGCATAGCCTCGGGACTCGACGATGCGCGCGGCCCTCGCGAGCAGGTCCATGGAGTCCGCATCCTTCCACTCGTCGTCCGAGGGAGGGAAATGGGTGCCGACGTTTCCCGCCGCGGCCGCCCCCAGAATCGCGTCGATGACGGCGTGCGCGACCGCGTCACCATCGGAGTGTCCCGAGAGGCCCGGGTGGTCGGGAATCACTACCCCGCCGAGCACGAGCGGCCGGCCTTCCTGGAAGCGATGTGAGTCGTACCCGGTGCCGATCCTCATGCGTGCGGTCAGTGGTCCCAGCGGCGCACAGCCAGACAAGCGTTGTGGCCGCCGAAGCCGAACGAGTTGCTGATCGCGAACTCCACCGGACGCTCGATCATGCCCCCGTGCGCGTATTCGAGGTCGCACTCCGGATCTGGACCCTGGTAATTGATGGTCGGTGGGATCTTGCCGGTCCGGCAGGCCTGGATGCAGGCAATCGCCTCGAGAGCCCCCGCCGCGCCGAGAAGGTGCCCGGTCATGGACTTGGTCGAGCCCACCACCGTGTCGTACGCGTGATCCCTGAGCACCGCCTTGATGGCCGCCGTTTCGATGCCGTCGGCCATCGTCGAGGTCCCGTGGGCGTTCACATAGTCGACGTCCCCGGGCTCCGCGCCCGCATCCTTCATCGCCATGCGCATGGCATTCTGGGCTCCGTACCCGTCCGGCGGCGGCGCTGTGATGTGGTGCGCATCAGCCGAAAGGCCATATCCCACTATCTCCGCGAGAATCTTCGCGCCGCGCGCCTGTGCGTGGTCCAGGCCCTCCAATACGAGGGCGGCCGCGCCCTCGCCCATCACGAATCCGTCGCGCTCGGCCGAAAACGGTCGGCTCGCTCCCGCCGGATCGTCGTTTCTCGTAGACAGGGCCTTCATGGAAGAAAAGCCGGCGAACGTCATCGGTGTGATGGTCGCCTCGCCACCGCCGGCGACCATGATATCGGCGTCACCGTGTTGTATGTGACGCGCCGCGTCACCGATGGCGTGCGTCGACGAGGCGCACGCCGACACGGTGGCGTAGTTCGGACCCCGAAGATTCCACCGCATCGAGATGAGCCCGGCCGACATATCCGGAATGAACATCGGGATGAAGAATGGGCTCACCCGCTTGGGACCGCCCTCGAGCAGACGCTTGTGTTGCTTCTCGAACGTGGCGATCCCCCCGATCCCGCTGCCGAAGATGACCCCGAACCGGCTGGCGTCCGTCCCGTCTGGCGCCCCGTCGGGCAGTCCGGCCGACGAGAGCGCCTGCCCCGAGGCCGCGATCGAGAAGAGCGATACCCGATCGAAGCGCTTCGCATCGCGCTTCTCCATGTAGTCGAGCGCGTCGAAGCCTTTTACTTCACAGCCAATCCGGCAGGCGAACTCTTCCGTCGTCTCCCAGAGAGTGACGGGCCCACCGCCGCTGGTGCCCGCGAGCAACGCAGTCCATGTGCTCTCCGCGTCGAGCCCCACGGGCGAAACCGCACCCATTCCGGTGACGACTACCCGACGTGCAGCACGGCCCGCTCCCACCCCGTTGCTCATTGAGTCTTCTTGATCGAGAAACGATCAGTCCTCTTTGTTTTCGCTCAGATACTTGATGGCGTCCCCGACGGTACGCATCTGCTCAGCGTCCTCATCGGGAATGTCCAATCCGAACTCTTCTTCGAATGCCATCACCAGCTCGACCGTGTCCAACGAGTCGGCACCCAGATCCTCAACGAAGGAAGCGTCGTCTGTGACCTTCTCGGGCTCGAGGCCCAATTCGTTGATGATGATCTCACGTACCCGGGCCTCGATGGGCTCGCTCATGTCCCCCTCCTGTTCGGTATTAAGAGGGCGGTCTGGCCAACTACATGACCATGCCGCCGTCCACTGCCAAGACCTGGCCGGTAATGTAGCGCGCCGCAGGGCTCACGAGAAACCGTACGACGCCTGAAATGTCGTTCGTCTCACCGAGGCGCCCGAGAGGGATTTGGCCCTGCAGAGCTTCGATCTGCTCCTCGCTCAGTTCGGCGGTCATATCGGTGCGAATGAAGCCCGGTGCGAGCGCGTTGCAACGGACCCCCCTGGAGCCCAATTCCTTGGCCACACTCTTGGTCATCCCGACCATTCCCGCCTTGGACGCGGCATAGTTGGCCTGTCCCGCGTTCCCGACGAGGCCCACGACAGACGTGATGTTCAAGATCACGCCGTCACGCTTCTTCATCATTCCACGCGCGACGGCACGCGTGAAGTTGAACGCCCCCTTGAGGTTAGCGGCGATTACCTCATCGAATTCCTCATCTTTCATACGGAGCAGGATGTTGTCCCTCGTGATGCCCGCGTTGTTGACCAGGATGTCGACCGGCCCCTGCTCTTCCCGCACGGAAGCGACCGTGGCCTTGACCTGGTCGGAATCGGCCACGTCGCAGGCGAAGCCGCGGTGGCCCTCGCCGGGTAGACCCGCCGCGGCAGACTCGGCACGTTCTCCGTTTCGTCCGATCACGGCAATCGTCGCCCCCGCTTCCGCCAGCGATGCGGCGATCGCCAGGCCGATCCCTCGCGATCCACCGGTCACGATGGCGACTTTGCCTTCGAGCTCTCGTGCGTTCATCTCGTCGGAGATCTCCTGTACGAGGCGCCGTCAGGCGCTCTTAACAAAGTCTTCAAGGTCCTCGGGTTCCCCGATCGAGCTGCACGGGATCCCCTTGGCGTTTCGTCGGTTCAAGCCACGCAGGACAAAGCCCGGTCCCACCTCCAGGAAGCGGTCCGTACCGAGTTCGACCATCGCCGCAATCGAAGCGCTCCAGCGCACGGCGGACGTCAGTTGCTTCACCAACAGATCCCGCGCCTCTGAGCCGCTCGTCACCGGTTTTGCGCTCACGTTCGAGACCACCGAGTACGATGGGTCCCGGAAGTCGATCGACTCGAGCTTCTGCCGCAAGCCCTCCGCGGCGGGCTCCATGAGCGGCGAGTGGAACGCCCCTGACACATTCAGCCGAACGACGCGCCTGGCCCCCGCCTCGGTCGCGCGTTCCATGCCCTGTACCACGCCGGCGATGTCGCCGCTGATCACGACCTGGCCACTCGAGTTGAAGTTGGCCGGCACGCAGACACCAGCGTCGACCTGGGCGCATACTGCTTCGACCTCGTCGTCGCTCAGGCCGAGCACGGCAGCCATGGTACCCGGCCGCTCCCGTCCCACGGCGAACATCAGCTCTCCCCTCAGGCGAACCACCGCCAACGCGTCCTCGAACGTGAGGGTACCCGCGGCTACGTGCGCGCTGAATTCGCCCAACGAGTGGCCGGCGGCGTAGGCCACAGGCCCGAGTTCGTCGGCCACCACGCGCAGCACCGCCACGGAGTGGGCGAGCAGCGCGGGCTGAGCGTTCTGGGTCGCGGTGAGTTCGTCTTCCGGACCGGCCGTCATGAGGCCGGAGAGGCCGAATCCGAGGACCTCGTCCGCGGTGGCGAGCGTGGCTGCGGCACGCGGGTACGCAGCAGCCAGGGCGACCCCCATGCCGACCGTTTGTGACCCCTGCCCGGGAAAGATCAGTGCGAGTGACAAGCGCGGTCTCTCTCGGTCACCAGCGGAGCACCATCGCGCCCCACGTGAGGCCTCCGCCAAACGCGACGAGCAGGACATTGGAGCCCGGTCCGATCAGTCCCTCCTCGACCGCCTCGTCGATCGCGACCGGGACCGTGGCGGAGCTCATGTTCCCGTACCGGTCGACATTGACGTAGACTCGCTCCATCGGGACTCCCGCGTGTTTCGCGGTCGACTCGATGATTCTCATATTCGCCTGATGCGGGACGAGCAGGTCTACATCGTCTCGAGTCAGGCCCGCGGTCTGAAGAGCGTGCTGGCACGCATCCGCCATGTTTCGTACCGCGTGCTTGAAGACCTCTCGCCCCTTCATGCGAACCAGGTGGGTCTTCTCGTCCAGCACGGCGTGACTCATGGGTATCAGGGCTCCACCCGCCGGCCGGCTCAAGAGTTCGCCCAAGTTCCCGTCAGAGCGGAGGTGGCTGGACAAGATTCCGCGCCCCGAGCCGTTGGCCGGACGCACCACGGCGGCTCCACCACCGTCGCCGAAGAGCACGCACGTCGACCGATCTTCCCAGTCGACGATGGTGCTCATTTTCTCGGCTGAGACGACGAGCGCCACTTCTCCGCGACCGGCCGCCAAGTACCCCTCCGCCATGGTCAGGCCGTAGATGAATCCGCTACACGCCGCCATGAGGTCGAACGCCACCGCGTTGCTGCAGCCGAGCTTGGCCTGCATGTCGCATGCGGTCGACGGCAGCCACCGGTCCGGGGTCGCCGTCGCCACGATCAGGATGTCGATCTCGCCCGGCTCCACTCCGGCGCTCTTCATGGCCTTCACCGCCGCGCCCGCACCCAGGTCCGCGGCGCTCATGTCATCCGGCGCGATGCGACGCTCCCGGATTCCCGTGCGTGAGCGAATCCACTCGTCCGTCGTATCCAATCTCTGCGCGAGGTCGTCGTTCGTCACGATGTTGTCGGGGAGGAACCGACCGGTGCCCGCGATCTCGACCAGCGGTTTCGGCTTCCTCATGACGCCTCCCTCGAAGACTCTTCGAGCGCCCTGGAGAGCTCCTGAGCACTGTGCTCGACCATGTTCGAACGAACGGCCCGGACCGCTTGCCTGAGCGCGTTGCTGATCGCCTTGGGCGGGGACTCTCCGTGGCATATCAACGAGACGCCGCCCACGCCCAGCAGAGGCGCCCCGCCGGTCTCCGCGTAGTCCCAGTACTTGAGCGCCCCGAGCATACGGTCCAGGATCGGACTGCCGCCGGCTCTGGCGGCCTCGTCACTCAGCAGGCCCATGAAGAAATCAGAGATCGACTCATAGAATTTCAACAGCACGTTTCCCACGAATCCGTCGCAGACCACCACATCGCATAAGCCCTTGATGATGTCTCGACCCTCCACATTGCCCACGAAGTTGAGCCCCGCTTCGTGGCACAGCAGTCGATGGGTGGTCGCGCTGAGCTCGTCCCCTTTGCCGGGCTCCTCGCCGATGTTCAGCAGCGCGATTCTGGGCTCCGAGCGTCCCATCATGTCCTGGGCGTAGATGTTTCCGAGGTGAGCGAACTGCACGAGATGGTGAGGCTTGCAGTCGACGTTGGCGCCCGCATCGAGCAGTAGAACCGGCAACTGTGACGTGGGCAACGTGGTAGCGACCGTAGGACGATCCACTCCGGGCTGCGGGCGCAACGCGAAGTGCGATGTAGCCATGATCGCGCCCGTAGACCCCGCGCTGACGAATCCGTCCGCGGCACCGTCCTTGTGAAGCCTCAGCCCCACGACGATCGACGACTCAGGTTTGCGCCGTATGACGGACGCCGGTGAATCGTCAGGGGTGACCCGGTCGGAGGCGTGATGGATCGAAAGGTGATCCGGAACCGCATCGTACTTCGCCAGCTCCGTCTCGATGATCTCCCGGTCACCGACAAGGACGATTTCGACGTCGGAGTCGAGTGCCTGGAGGGCCTCGAGAGCCCCGGCGACCTCGGACCTCGGAGCGTGGTCGGTACCCATGGCATCGAGAATGATGCGCATGCTAGCGTCCTGACACGGCTCGGGGGACTCCCGAACTAGTCGATGTCGACGTCGAGAACCGCCTCGCCCCGGTAGTGGCCACAGTTGGGGCACACCCGGTGCGGCACCTTGGGGTCGCCACACTTCGGGCAATTATTGACCGTCACGGCCTCAGCCTTGTAGTGGGTACGACGCTTCCGCTTGCGCTGCTTCGAAGTTCGCTTCTTTGGAACGGCCATGACCGACTCACCTGTTCTTGAGCGCCCTGAGTGCCTCCCACCTCGGATCGGCCTCGTCCTCCTCGCAGGCACACGAATCGGTATTCCGATTCACGCCGCACGTCGGACAGAGGCCCTGGCAATCAGGACGACAAACCACGTATGAATTGACCGCGAGGAGAACTTCCTCGCGTAACGCTCTACTCACGTCGAGCTCACCGCTCGATTCGAACAAATACGTACCGTCGTCGTCCTCGGCCCCTGGCGTGTCGGCCGCCACAAAAACGATCGTGACCTCCTGCTCGACGCTCCCCACCACCGGCTCGAGGCAGCGCCTGCATTCCAGCGCAACCGCCCCTTCGACGGTACCCCGTACCACGATCTCTCCGGTGCCGGCATTCGTTACGTTCAGCCGCACACCAACCGGACCAGCCCACGCGATGTTGCTCCCCTCCCAGAGGGGTGCATCGGCAGGAAGTCGAGCCTCGACCAGGACGGAGCCTTCCCGTCCCAGGCGACCGAGATCAAGACTTAGCATAGTCGTGAAAGCTAGTCAGCGCGCAGGAATTGTCCAGGGAGGAACTGCTCCGCTCGAGGCCCCCGTGCTGGCCAGGGTGGTACGGCTACCCTACACCGAACCGCTCGTGCTGCGAGAAGAAAAAAGCGATCTCGATCGCGGCATTTTCGTCCGAGTCCGAGGCGTGGATCGCGTTCCGGCCCTTGGACTCGGCATACAGCTGGCGAACCGTGCCCTGCGCGGCTTCGGCCGGGTCGGTGGCGCCAATGGCTTCCCGCAGTCCAGCGACCGCGTCATCAGCCTCCAACACGATGGGAATTACGGGGCCCGACGTCATGAACTCGACCAGTTCGTCGTAGAAGGGCCTCCCTTCATGAACCGCGTAGAACGCCCCGGCCTGTTCCTGGCTCAGCGTAGTGAGCTTGAGGGACTTTACGGAGAAGCCCCGGTCCTCCAGGAGGGCCAGGATCTTCCCGGCCTTCCCCGCGCCCACGGCGTCGGGCTTGATGATTGCCAAAGTTTGACTCATGAGTCGCTTTCTTCTTCCCTGTTCGTTTGGACAGTGCCCTCGTGAAGTGCACGTAGAATCGTGTCACGAGTCACAAAGCCGATGAATTGGCCATCACGGACGACCGGGAGCTGTCCAACGTCCCGGTTCACCATCATGTTCACCGCCTCGACCAGCGGCTGGTCCTCCGACACGCACAACACCGCGCGCGTCATGACGTCCTTTGCCAGCAAGTCCCCGCCGGGGGCTTCGCCAGCAGGCGCGCTCCGGGAGCGGCCCTGCAGCATCCTATCCAGAGCGTCGCCCGACGTGACGATGCCCAGCACCTCGTAGCGTTCCCCGACTACCGGCACCGCGCGCACTTCCCGACGGA
This sequence comes from Gemmatimonadota bacterium, assembly GCA_036338615.1. Lineage (GTDB taxonomy): Bacteria > Gemmatimonadota > Gemmatimonadetes > Longimicrobiales > Gaopeijiaceae > UBA1138. The sequence goes on along the minus strand of JAYZBT010000328.1, from coordinate 30,928 downwards.
CCATCAAGTCCACCACCTCTGCGAGCGGAGTGTCCGGATACACCCTGTATTGCGCCGCCTTCAGCGCGTCCTCTACCAACATCTCTCGGTCTGCCATGAGCCGGGGCCTATGAAACCGACATCAGGCCAGCGCGGCCTGGATCAGCCCGACGAGATCCGCGGGCCTTTCCGCGACGGAGATCCCGTTCTCCTCGAACGCCTTCATCTTCTCCTCCGCAGTCCCGGCTGAGCCGCTGATGATCGCACCCGCGTGTCCCATTCGACGCCCCGGAGGCGCGGTCCGACCCGCGATGAAGCCGACCACCGGCTTGGACATATGCGCGCTGACGAAAGCCGCGGCCTCCTGTTCGTCCGTGCCGCCGATCTCACCGATCATGACCACACCTTTGGTCTCGGGGTCGGCCTCGAACGCTTCCAGGCAGTCGATGAAGTTCGTCCCGATCAGCGGATCTCCGCCGATGCCGACGCAGGTCGTCTGCCCCAGGCCGGCACCCGTGAGTTGGTGGACCGCTTCGTAGGTGAGCGTACCCGAGCGCGAAACCAACCCGATCGGCCCCTCGGTTACGATTTGGCCAGGTAGGATGCCTACCTTCGCCCGCCCTGGGGAGATGAGCCCCGGGCAATTCGGGCCCAGGACCCGCACGCCCTTGTCGCGAGCGAAGGCGTGCGCCCTCGCCATATCCAGCACGGGCACTCCCTCCGTGATCGCAACTACCAGGTCGACGCCTGAATCCGCCGCCTCGAGGATCGCGCCAGCCGCGAAGGGCGGCGGCACGAAGATCACCGACGTGTTGGCCCCGGTCTCAGCGACCGCCTCATCCATCGCGTTGAAGATCGGGACGGCCTCTCCATTCGGCCCTTCGAACGTCTGGCCCCCCTTGCCCGGCGTCACGCCGGCGACCACGGCGGTGCCGTACTCGATCGTTTGGCGCGTGTGGAACGAACCGTCCCGGCCGGTGATGCCCTGCACCACCAGCTTCGTGTTGCTGTCGACGAATATGGACATGGTTAGGCGGCTCCCCCAGCCAGCTGAACGGCCTTCTCCACCACAGCGTCCATGGACGTGTAAGCAGGGAATCCGGCCTCCTCGAGAATCTCGAGCGCCCGCTCCTCGTTGGTGCCCGTGAGGCGGATGACGATGGGGGGCTTGATGTCGATGCGTTTGGTGGCCTCGACGATGCCGTTCGCGACGTCGTCGCAGCGTGTGATGCCGCCGAAGATGTTGAACAGAATCGCCTTCACGTTCGGGTCCGAGGTGATGATCTCGAGCGCGGCGACCACCTTGTCGGGGTTGGACGATCCACCGATGTCCAGGAAGTTCGCTGGCGTACCGCCGTAGTACTTGACGAGGTCCATGGTGGCCATCGCCAGACCCGCGCCGTTCACGCAGCACCCGACGTCGCCGTCGAGCTTGACGTAGGACAGACCCGCCTCGCGCGCCTTGGTCTCGGACGGCGGTTCGGATGAGGTGTCGCGCATGCCCGTCACGTCGGGCCTGCGAAAGAGCTCGGAGTCGTCGATGCTCATCTTGGCGTCGATGGCCTTCACGTCGCCGCCTGGAGTCGTGATGAGCGGGTTGATCTCGGCCATCGAAGCGCCCGAATTCACGAACGCGTCATAGAGCTGCGCGATCATCTTGCTGGCCTGCTTGATCAGGCCCGGATCGTCATACAGGAAGTTGGCCAGCCAGAAAGCCTGGTGTGGTAGGATGCCGTACCGCGGATCGACGGTCAGCTTCCGAATCAGGTCGGGCGTCTCATGGGCGACATGCTCGATGTCGATGCCACCTTCCGCCGACACCATGAAGGTCGCCGCTTGCGTCCTGCGGTCGATGAGCACGCCGACGTACGCCTCGGTATCGATATCCTCGGCTGGCGTGACCAGCACTTTATGCACCGTGAGGCCGTTGATTTTCATTCCCAGTATGGCGGTGGCGTATTCCTTGGCCTCGGCGGCGTCCTTGGCCAGCTTCACGCCGCCCGCCTTCCCTCGTCCACCAGAGTGGACCTGCGCCTTCACCACCACGGTGCCGCCGTACCTGGACGCGATGGATTCAGCCTCTTCGGGCGTAGTTGCGATCTCGCCCGGCGGTACCGCGATGCCGGCCGCGCGGAAGCGCTCCTTGGCCTGATATTCGTGGATGTCCATTGCGTTCTGGAGTGCACGTGGTAGGCGCGGCGCAGGGTGCGCTGACATGTCCCACGGAAGGGCACAAAATCGGAAGGAAGCTTGAAGCTACCAGGGCCTCCGACGGCGATCAACGGAGGCGGCCACCGGGGAACGAGCTCGTGAGCCCAGCGCTCAACCCCCGGCGGGTCGCAGCCTCTCGAGCAAGCCGCGCAACTCGTCCAGCGCCTCACCGAAGCCCTGCCAGTCGCCCTCGCGGGCGCTGTCCTCGGCTCGATCGAGTATCTCGAGCGCCTCGGAAGACCACACCACAGATGCGGCCAGACTCGGGTCGAACGTTGGCACGCCGGTCGGGCTTTCCGTGGCATCGAGCGCGGGCTCCGCGATCGCGGAGCCCGCATCCACGACGGAGTAGCCGGCGAGTTCGGCGATCGCACCGGACAATTCCTCGGTCATGGCAACGCGGACGCCGTCGCTCACCACGAAGCGCCTCAGCTCGGGGATCGCGTCCTCCTCTGCGGCGAGGAAGACCGGCTCCATGTACAGGACCCGTTGCCCCACCGAGATGAGGTGCAGGTGACCTGTCCAGACCTCGCTTCCACCGGTTCGCCAGAGTGAGAACTGCTGCGAGATCTGCGGGTCCTGCTCGACCAGGGCTTCGATCTGTCGGGGACCGGGCAGCTGGTCCGTTACCGGAACGTCGTAGAGGATCAGTTCCGGAGCTCCCATCTCATCCGTACGAGCGGCGAGGATCGCGGTGAGGTTCTGGCGATCCCTCGGCACGAACACCGTCGTGAGGTGAAAACGTGCCTCGCTCTCCCCAGGGAGGGCATAGATACCGTACTCCGGCCGGTACGGGACCGGGCTCGAGCCTTGAGCGAGTTCCTGGGAAGAATCCCACACGTCCTGTTGGCCGTGGAACTCGGGGGCCGTCTCCTGATGGTACTGCAGCAGAACACGGCTCTGGAGGTCCAGCATGGCTCTGGAGTACCGGACGTGTGCCCGGATCGCCTCAGGCATTTCAGCCAACGGCTGAAGCAGGCCCGGATACGCATGCTCGTACGCGTCGAGAAGCGGATCCTCGATGGGGACGCGGTAAAAATCGACCTCGCCTGTCACCGCGTCCACGGTGACCTTCATCGAGTTCCGGACATAGCGCACCCGTGACCGGATCAGTCCGAACTGCTGCACCGTGGAAAGCGGGAAGGCGCCCGTCGCCGTGAAGCCCTCGATGACCCACACGACCCGCCCTTCGGCCACCACCGGGTACGGCTCCTCGGGGAACCGGAAGAAGGGGGCGATGGCGCGCACGCGCTCCGTGACCTGCCGCCGATAGATAAAGCGGCTGTCGTCCGTGAGCTCGGAAGAAAAGATCAGGTTCAATTCACCGAACCGCCATGCGAGCAGAGCAGTCCGCAGCCATCCGCCGAGGGGTATGCCGGACGGGAAGTCGGTTCCAGCAACCCCCAGAGTGGAGTTCGGGGCCAGGAACTGACCGGCGCCGGGCTCGACGACCGCGTAGTCCTGAGCCCGTGTGCCGAAAAAGATCTCTGGGCGCTCGAGGCTCAGCGCGGGCACAGCGAGGGGACCGGTCGCCGACTCGGGAGGGATGCCCGAGATGAGCATCGGCGGACGACCGGCGGACGTCCTCTGCGACGCGAGACTGGCTACGACCCCCACGCCCTCCACGAACCGCTCGCGCAGATGCACGTTCTGCCAGTTCGGATCCTGAATCCCGCGCGGCTCGACCTGGCGAACCGACATCGCGACCGCTACGGGTCCGTTCGCCGTCTCGTACCGGTCGATCGTGACGTCCCGGAAGTCGTAATAAGGGAAGCGAGCCTCGAGCTCCTTGTACGTCGCGAGCAGAGGGCTTCGGTTCCACACCGGAAGGCCCGCGAACTGTCTCGCTACGGTGGGCCAGTCGATCGCCTGGTCCTGTTCATAGTCGAACGGACGCCGCTCCATCCCGTGCAAACCGAAGCCGGTTCGCGTGAACTCGAGGTTGTACTCGATGTACGGCGTCTCCCTCGCCAGTTCGTTGGGAACCACCTGCAGTTTCTGAACGAGGCTCGGGTACACCTGCCCGATCACGACGAGCGCCAGCACCACCGCCAGGAGCGAGCCGAGAACCACCGGACCTCGGTTCTTCCAGGTCCCCCAAAAAGCGCCCGCAGCCGAGACGAAACAGATGATGGTGAGCGTCTGGAACGCTTGCAGCCGCGCCCCGGCGTCGGCGAATCCGAAGATCCCACTCACGGCCGAAGTGCCGTTGAGTATCAATTCGTACCGACTCAACCAAAGTCGGACACCCAAGAGAACCAAGAACAGCCCGAGCAACCCACCGAGGTGGAGGCGCGGCAGGTCCTGGGCCTCCACGCGCCCGCGTCCCCAGCGTAGCGCCCCGGTAGCCGCGTAGCCGGCGGTGGCGAGCGTGAATACCAGGAATGCGACCACCAGCGCGAAGGACACGAGCGACAGAAGGGCCGGCAGCCAGAAAACGTAGAAGCCGACATCGTGCTGCAAGACCGGCTCGACGAGACCCCACGCCTCCGCGTTACGCGCGAGGAGAATCTGCCAGCCAAGCGTCCGCGGCACGGCCGCCCCGAACCAAAGCGCCAACAGGACCGAGGTGCCGGCCATGCCCCAGAGCATGTAACTCTTCGGCAACTGCTCCGAGATCTCGAGGTTCCCGAAGCGGCGCTTGATCTGGATGCCACCCAGCGTCTCGGAAACGATGCGGAGATTCAGGAATACCAGGACGCCCACCAACCCGCCGGCGACCACACGAACGCCCCACTGCCACAAGATGCGTCGCCAGAAGACGTCGCCGTAGCCGGTCTGAGCGTGCCAGAGGATCTCGACATACATGTTCGAGGCGAGGCGCCCGAGGCCCACCACCACAGCGATCACGATTGCGATCGTCAGGAGGAGGCGTCCTCCTCGCATGTTGGGTAGGTCGATCGGGGGGCTCGCCATGGACGTTACCGGCTAGGTGAACGGAACGCCGTTCTCGGTGAGCCAACCAGCGACCAGTGCCCGAATCTCCGCGAGCCGCTGCTCCGTGCGCGCTTCGAAGCGCGCGACGATGACGGGCTGCGTGTTGGAAGCCCGTAGCAGCGCCCATCCGTCTCCAAAGAGCACGCGCACGCCGTCGACGTCGATGACATCATGTGTCGCCTTGAAGTGCGAAACGGCTGCTGCGACCACGGCCCACTTCTGCTCCTCCGTAACGTCGATGCGGATTTCTGCTGTGGAGACGTACCCCGGAAAATCGGAAACCATCTGCGACAAGGTTCGCCCGGATCGGCTCACGATCTCGATGAGCCGGCACGCGTCGTACGGGGCATCGTCGAAGCCGAAGTAGTCGTCCGCGATCATGATGTGGCCCGATAGCTCCCCTGCCACAAGGGCCCCGGTCTCTTTCATCTTCTTCTTGATGAGCGAATGGCCCGTCTGCCACATGATCGGCTCCCCGCCGGCCGCCGCGAAGACCTCTGGCAGCGCCTGACTGCACTTCACGTCGAAGACGAGCTGCTGGCCCGGGCCGTGCTTGTCGAGCACGTCGAGCCCGTACAGGAGGAGGAGCGTATCACCGCGCACGATCTCGCCGTTCTCGTCGACGGCGCCGATGCGGTCCGCGTCCCCGTCGAAAGCCACCCCCAGGTCGTGCGGCGTCTCGCGCACGGTGCGGACGAGGTCATCCAGGTTCTCGTCGACCGTCGGATCGGGGTGGTGATTCGGGAACGTCGGGTCGGAGTCGCAGAAGAGCGGAGTCACCTCCACGCCGATCGCTTCGAGCAACCGCACCGCGACCAACGCTCCGGTCCCGTTCCCGCAGTCGACGGCGACCTTCATCGGACGGGCGAGTTGGAAGCGCCCCGCGACATCCGCTACGTACTGGTCGAGCACGTCGCGCCGTTCGCGAGCCCCCTCACCCGACTCGAAGTCGTCCTGCTTGATGCGGCGAAGCAGGTCCTGAATCGCGTCGCCGTATAGCGACCCCCTGCCGAGCGTCATCTTGATGCCGTTCCACTCGGGCGGGTTGTGGGACCCGGTAATCTGGATACCACCGTCGGTCTCGAAGGTCACCTCGGACCAGTAGAGCACTGGGGTCGGGACCGTACCCACGTCCAGCACATCACACCCGGTGGATAGCAACCCGCGCATGAGGCCTTCGGCTAGTGCCGGCGAGGTGAGCCGGTTGTCGTAGCCCACGGCGATTCGCGGCGTCTCGAGTCCTGTGGCCGCCTTGGCGTGAGAGCCGAAGGCACGGCCCACGGACTCCGCCACCCCTGCATCGAGGTCCTGGCCCACGATGCCGCGAATGTCGTACTGCCGAAAGATCAGGTCAGAGAGTTGCATGAAGCGCTCTAAAGAGTGCCTGGTCGCGCTAGGGTGTCAATCCGAGCATGCCGCTGCCAATCGAGCCGAGACCCTGCACGCTCTCGCGCGCGAAGTCGATCGCAGAGCCCGGAAAGATGCCGGTGTACAGAATCAGACCCAGGCACACGATCAGGGCGATGCGCATCGGGAACGGCGCAATGACGAGGTCGTGCTGGCCAGCGCTCACGGGGTTCTTCATCCACATGAACCACGCAACACGCAGATAGTAGTAGTACGAGGCCACCGTGGAGAGCACGAGGATGCTCATGAGCACCCAGAGCTCCGAGTCCGCGGCTCCCTGCAGCAGATAGATCTTGCCCATGAAGCCTCCCGTGCCGGGGAAGCCTGCGAGCGACAACAGGAAGATCGTGAGGAAGACACCGAGCGTCGGGTTGGCCCAGCCGAAGCCGGTGTAGTCGTCCAGGTACAAGCGCTCCTCGGCCTGATGCGCAACGCCGATCACGATCGCGAATGCACCGATGTTCATCACGGTGTAGACGAGCAGGTAGAAGAGCATGCCAGCCGCGGCGTTCTCATTCGCCGCCGTGACCGCCACCAGCAGGTACCCGCCGTGCGCGATGCTGGAGTACGCGAGCATCCGCTTCACGTTCGTCTGCCCGAGCGCGATGAGATTGGCGACGACCATGGTGATCGCGGCAAGCCACCACAGGATCGTGAGCCAGTCGTCGTACGCGGCGTCGAAGGCCACCACGAAGACGCGGAGGAACGCCACGAATGCAGCCGCCTTCACCGCCGACGACATGAACGCGGTCACCGGCGCGGGCGCCCCCTCGTACACATCGGGCGTCCACATGTGGAACGGAACCGCGGAAACCTTGAACGAGAAGCCGATCGCCAGAAGCGCGATCGCGATCACGAGAAGGCCCGGTGTCGCCGCGCCGCTCGTGACGCTCGCCTCGATCACGGTGACGTTGGTGCTGCCCGTGGCGCCGTACGTAAGGGCAATGCCATAGAGGAAGAAGCCGGTGGCGAACGCGCCGAGCAGGAAGTACTTGAGCCCCGCCTCAGCCGACTTGCGGTCCCTACGGTTGAAGGCGGTGAGAGCATACACCGCGATGGACATGACCTCGAGGCCGAGGAATATGACGATCAGGTCGCGCGCGCCGGCCATGAACATCGCGCCGGCGGTCGCGAACAGAATCAGCGCATAGAACTCGCCGGCCTGGAGTCGTTGCCGGTACACGTATGTGAACGAGATGAGGATCGTCAGCGCCGCGGCCAGCAGAAAGATCCAATTGGCGTAGAGGCGAAAACGATCCACCGCGATCATGGATTCTTGACCGACCTCGGTTACGCCATAGAGCCAGCCATTGGCGAAGCCCGCGCCGAGCACACCAAGCAGAGCGAGCCACCCGAGCTCACCCGTCGCCCCGAAGCTCGGATCGCCCGACGGCGCCCTCTCGGCATCCTTGTATTTGCCCGAAACGCCGGCGACCAGAACCACCATGCCGAACGTGCAGAGCACGATCTCGGGCAAGAGCGCCCAGAAGTAGTGAAGCTGGCTGGTGAAGTCGAGTTCCATGGGCCCCTACTCTTCTTCGTCGGTGGGCGGATCGCCACCGTCGAGGTCCTCGCTTGCTTCGCGGTCCTCCGGTGCCGCTGCGAACACAACGGTCGGGCCGGGCTCCGCAGCCGCGCCCAAGTCGGCGGGCGCCGCGGCCTGCACTCGCTCGAGAACCACGCGCACACTCGGCTCCATGCGCTCGAGCAGCGGAGTCGGGTTCCAGCCGATCCAGATCATCAGCGCGCAGAGAGGTGCCAGGATCACCATTTCACGACGCGACAGATCGGCCATCTCGCGGTTTTCCGGCTTCTCCAGCTTGTTGAAGAAGATCTTTTGAACCATCGGCAGCATGTAGTAGGCTGCGAAGATCACGCCGAACGTGGCGATGATCGCAATCGTGGGGTGAGTCTCGAACACTCCCAGCAGAGCGAGGAACTCTCCCACGAAGCCGCTCGTCCCGGGCAGGCCGATCGACGCGAGTGCCGTCAGCACGAAGACCGTGGCGAACAGCGGCGCCACGCGCCCGATGCCGCCGAAGTCCTCGATCTTCCTGGTATGGCGGCGTTCATAGAGCATGCCGAGCAGCAAGAAGAGCGCGCCCGTGCTGATGCCGTGCGAGATCATCACGACCAGGCCGCCCTGCAGACCGTTCACGGTGAGCGCGAACACACCCAACAGGACGAAGCCCATGTGTGCGACCGAGGTGTACGCGACCAGTTTCTTCGCATCCGGCTGCACGGCGGCGACCCACGCGGTGTAGATGATGCCGATCAGCGCGAGTACCAGCATGACCGACACCACCGTCGGATGCTGCGCCGCCACGGGGAAGAGCGGTAGCAGGAACCTCAGAAATCCGTAGGTACCCATCTTGAGAAGCACGGCAGCCAGCACCACGGACCCCGGCGTGGGGGCCTCGACGTGGGCGTCCGGCAGCCACGTGTGCAGCGGGAAGACCGGCACCTTCACGCTGAACGCCAATGCGAACGCGGTGAAGAGCCAGAGCTGCTCGGTGCCGGTGAGCGGGACCTGCAGCATGTCGGCGTACGCGAAGGTCGAGATGCCCAACTGCGTCTTCGCCTGGAAGAACAGATAGAGGATCCCGACCAACATCAGCAGAGACCCCAGCGCCGTGAACAAGAAGAACTTGATCGCGGCATAGATTCGGCGCTCTCCGCCCCACACGCCGATGATGAAGTACATCGGTACCAGCGTGAGTTCGAAGAACACGTAGAAGAGCAGCAGGTCGGTGGCGACGAAGACGCCGACCACGCCCGCCTCGAGCAGCAGCATCAGCGCGTAGAACGCGCGCTGCCGCTCCTTGATGTAGTTGAAGGATCCGAGGATCGCGATCGCGCTGGTGAACGTCGTCAGCATCACCATGAAGAGGCTGATGCCGTCGATGCCGAGCGAGTAGCTCACTCCCCAAGACTCGATCCACGGCGTCGTGCTCTCCATCTGCATGCCGCCATACGTCGGGTCGAACGCCCACCAGAGGCCGAGGCTCAGAACCAGCACGCCCATGGACCACCAGAACGCCACCTTCTTGGCCGACTCCTCGTCGGCCCAGAGCACGAGTCCCACGCCGAGGATGGGCAACCAGATGAGGGCGTGCAGCACCCACCCCACGTATCCGATCGATTCGAGCATCGAGGTCATCATCGCCGGCGCCTCAGAGGATCGAGACGCCGAGGATGACCAAGACGCCGACGGTGAGAATGAATGCGTAGGTGTTCAGCGTCCCGGTCTGCAGGAAGCTGACCGCCCAACCCAACGCCCGGGCCGTCCAACCGACTCCGTTCGCGACCCCGTCGATGATACCCGCGTCGATCACTTTCCAGCAGAAGCGCGACATCGTGAGGATTGGCTGAACGATGATGCGGTCGTAGAGCTCGTCCACGTACCACTTGTTGTAGAGCACCTTTGCGAAGCCCGTCGGCTCCACGTCTTGTGCAGCCGGCACGTGCTTCTGTGCGCCGACGAATCGGAACGAGGCGGCGACCACCGCGGCCGCAGCCAGCCCCGAGAGCATGGCCCACACGACTTCGCCACCACCGACCAGGGGTGCGCTCTCGGCGAGCACACCGAGGTTGACCTCCTGGATGTGCTGCGCCTGCTGCGTGATCGGGTGCAGCCATTCGTGCAGCCATCCGCTGGTCAGCGGCCCAAGCCCGAGTAGGGTCTCTCGCAAGTGCTCCGAGACGTTCACCCATCCGCCTACTACGGACAGCACAGCCAGCACCGCGAGCGGCGCCCACATGACGGCGGGCGCCTCGTGCAGCGCCTTCTCCTCTTCGGCGCCGCTGCGATTCTCACCATGGAAAGTCATGACCATCATGCGCGTCATGTAAAACGCGGTGAGCATCGCCGCCGCGAGCGCGATCAACCAGAAGACCGTGTAGAGCGCCGGATAGGGAGCACTGGAGGCCCCACCGAACGCGGCGGTCTGCCAGATGATCTCGTCTTTCGAGAAGAAGCCCGCCAGCGGCCAGATGCCCGCGATGGCGAACGTCGCGATCCACATGGTCGCGCACGTGATCGGCATGTGCTTGCGCAGGCCACCCATGTTGCGCATGTCCTGCGCGTCTTCGTGGCTGTGCGTGCTGTGATAGGCGACGTGCATCGAATGGATCACGGCGCCGGCACCGAGGAACAGCAGGGCCTTGAAGAACGCGTGCGTCATCAGATGGAAGATGCCGGCGCTGTACGCCCCGACCCCGACCCCAACGAACATGTACCCGAGCTGAGAGACGGTGGAGTACGCGAGCACCTTCTTGATGTCGTTCTGCTTGAGCGCGATGGTGGCCGCGAAGAGGGCAGTCAAAACGCCGACCCCCGCTACCGTCGCGCTGGCGATTGGCGAGAGCGCGAAGAGCACCGACGAGCGCGCCACGAGATACACACCGGCCGTAACCATGGTGGCCGCGTGGATGAGCGCGGAGACTGGGGTCGGCCCCGCCATGGCGTCGGGCAGCCAAACGTAGAGCGGCATTTGGGCGCTCTTGCCGGCCGCGCCCAGGAAGAAGAAGAGCGTGATGGCGGTGACGAGCCCACCGCCGTAAACGAGCGCTCCCTCCGCGTTCGCGAAGATCGGCTCGAAGTCCAAGGTGCCGAACGTCGTGTACAGGAAGAACATGGCGACCAGGAACCCGAGGTCGCCGATGCGATTGACGATGAACGCCTTCTTGCCCGCGTCCGACTTCTCACGGTCACTGAACCAGAAGCCGATCAGCAAGTACGAGCAGAGCCCCACGCCTTCCCAACCCACGAACATGAGCGGGTAATTCGCACCCATCACGAGCACGAGCATGAAGAAGATGAACAGGTTCAGGTAAGCGAAGTACCGTGGATAGCCCGGATCGTCCTTCATGTATCCCACGCTGAACACGTGGATCAGGAAGCCCACGCCCGTGACGATCATCATCATGATCATCGAGAGCTGATCGAGCTGTAGCGCCACGTCGACGCTGAACGTGCCCGTCGCCATCCAGGTCCAATACCGAATGACCTCCGGCGCCTCGAGGTGCGCGCCCAGCATGCGCGAGAAGTTCACGAGCGTAATGACGAAGGCCAACAGCAGGACGCCGGGCCCGACCAGACTCGGTAGCGTATGCGTCGATGGCCGACCGCCCTCGTCGAGGTCGAGCTCGCCGCCCGCACGAACCGCATCTGCCGACGCAGCCGCGTGGCGGAGGGCGAGCACGCCGTTGATGACGAATCCGAGCAGCGGGAGCAGCACGATGAGCCATGGATAGAACGGCTCGAAGTGAGCACCGCCCTCGGCTGCTGCCGCGGCCTGGCCGCCCTGGAACAAGATCACCGCTAAGGAAGCGTGCACGCCGCTACCACCTCAGCAGTTTGAAGTTGTTCACGTTTACGGTCTCGTAGTGCCGGAAGATCGAGATGATGATGGCGAGGCCGACAGCCGCCTCGGCGGCCGCGACGGTCATCACGAAGAAGACGAAGATCTGACCGTCCATGCCGTGTATGCGGGAGAACGCCACGAACGAGAGGTTCACCGCGTTGAGCTGCAACTCGATGCACAGGAACATGATGATGGCGTTACGGCGCACGAGCACACCGAAGGTGCCGAGCACGAACAAGAACGCGCTGAGGACGAGCGCTTCAGTGATCATGCGGGGTTCTTCTTGGCAAGGACGAGCGCGCCCACGATGGCGACGAGCAGGAGGATGCCTGTGATCTCGAAGGGCACGACATACGTCGTGTAGAGCGGCTCCGCGATCGCACCGACCACACCGTGTTCGGCCATCGCCGCGTCGATCGCGGCACCGCCGGGACCGTCCTCGGCGAGCCCCGCACCGCGCAACTGAATCGACAAGAACCCCGCCATGGCTCCGACCGTCGCGAAGGAGGCCAGCGCCAACACGCCGCCCTCGAGATCCTTCTGGTAGTCGTGCCCCAGGTTTAACAGCATGATAACGAAGAGAAACAGCACCATAATCGCGCCGGCGTACACGATAATCTGGATCGCCGCGAGAAAGTGCGCCTCCAGCAGCACGAAGATCGCTGCCATACTGCCCAGCGTGGCCACCATCGAGAGCAGGCTACCCACCGGGCTCTTCGACATCACGACCCCCAGCGCCCCGCCCACGGCGATCGCCGCGAAGACGTAGAAGAGAACCGTGATCATCGCTTCACTCCGACCGGGGGTCGGAGGGATCCCACAACAGCGTGACCTGGTGGTCTTGTTCCATCAGGCGGTCCAGGTCGTATACGAAGCGATCGCGCTTGTATTCGGCGTTCTCGAAGTGCCGCCCCACGTGGATCGCCTCGACCGGACACACCTCCTGACACATCCCGCAAAAAATGCAGCGGAACTCGTCGATCTCGTAAACGATCGGATAGCGGTTGCCCTGGTCGTCCTCGCCGCCGACGAGTCGGATGCAATTGGCAGGACATACCGTCGGGCAGAGACCGCAAGCCACGCACTTGGGACGTCCGTCCGCGTGCACCTCCATGCGGTGCGTGCCGCGCCAGCGCGGGCTCAGATCGGTCTGCTCCTCGGGATACTGCTGCGTCACCGCGGCCGGATTCACCATGTGCTTGAACGTGAGCGCCATTCCGCTCAACGCGGCCCGGAGGTACGAGGTCGACTCCGGCGCCGGTCGATGCATGACTTTGACTGAAATGGCCATAGGCTACGCCTCAATCCCCCGCTGCGGCGGGTAGTGAGATGGTCTTGACCTCCACTCTCTGCGCATGCTGGGCAGCGGCGCCGGTGATCACGCGACCACGAGCCAAGAAGAACATGAACGCGACGGTGGCCACGCCGCTCACCGCCGTGAGCGCGATGCCGTAGGCCGGGCCCCAGGCCACCCCGACCTCGTCGAGCGTCAGAATGGTGCCGCCCACCAGCATGACATATGCGAGGGCCGTGGGGAGCATCACTTTCCATCCGAGCGCCATCACCTGGTCGTAGCGGAAACGCGGCAGCGTCCACCGGACCCAGATGAAGAGCAGCAGGAAGAAACTGGTCTTGGCAGCGAACGCCGCGAACGTCAGCGCCGTCTTCCACCACGCGGGGTTCGCCAGAATCACGGCGCCGTCCGCGGCGAAGCCGCTGATGAGCTCACCGTCGTACCAGAAGGCGTTGTCCCAGGTGCCGGGCAAGTCCCAGCCCCCCAGGAACAGCGTCGCCATGAGCGCCGCCGCCGTGGCCATGTGCCCGAACTCGGCGATCATGAAGGCGGAGAACTTCATCGCGGAGTACTCGGTGTGGTACCCGGTAATGAGCTCCGACTCGGCTTCCGCCATGTCGAACGGAAGCCGGTTGGTCTCCGCGAACGACGAAATCACGAACAGGATGAACGCCAGCGACAACGGGAACACGAACCACATGCCGAGCTGTTGCTGCTGCCAGATGATTTCCGTGAGCGTCACGTTTCCGGCCATCATCAGCACGGCGATCAGCGAAAGGCCGAGCGCGACTTCGTAGCTCACCATCTGGGCCGACGCACGCAGCGCGCCCAGGAACGCATATTTGTTGTTGGACGCCCATCCGCCGAGCACGACGCCATATACCGCGAGCGAGCTGAACGCCAGCACGTAGAGAATCCCGATCGGTACGTCCGCGATGATCATATCGACGACGCCGACGGGTGTGCCCAGAGGAGCGGCGACCGGGATGACCGCGAAGGTCACCAGCGCCGGCGCGAGCACCAGCATGGGGGCCAGCACGAAGAAGAGCCTGGAGGCGGTCGCAGGGACCGTCTCTTCTTTGAGGATGCTCTTGATGCCGTCCGCGATCGGCTGGAGCAGCCCGAACGGTCCGACTCGGTTGGGTCCGTGACGGTCCTGAATCCATGCCGAAACGCGGCGCTCGGCCAGCGTGGTATACGCCACGACGAGCATCAGCACGGTGAACATGCCAACGACCTTGGCAGCCATCGCCGCCAACGCCCACAGCCCCGAGATGGGTTGCAATTCCACGCGGTCAGTCCCCCGAGATGGAAACGGGTTCGTTCACGACCGCGCCGCGGTCGCCGAGGTCGTCGTACGTCAGCCCACTGAACGCTGGGACCCTTCCGCCGAGAGCGGCGAAGGCGTCCGCGGCGCTGCGCGGCGCTTCGGCCTCGGTCAACTCAGCCACCAACGCTCCCAGAATCAACCAAGGGGGGCGCGCCATGCCGGGCGCTTCCAGCCCTGGCCAGAAACGTTGTACCCGCCCGGACAGGTTCGTGAACGTGCCCTCCTGCTCCGCGAACGTCGTCACCGGGAGCACGAGGTCCGCGTGGGCGGAAGCGGCTGATTCATGACTGCCGAGGTACACGTACAGGGCGGCGTTCTTGCCGAAGTCGACGTCCTGGTCCGCCAAGGCATCGCCGAGCACCACCAGCACGCCCCCGTGGCCGCTCACCTCGTCCAGGCCGCCGCTCGCGTCGTCCGCACCCGTACGCGCGAGGCCGACGAGCTCAGCGCCCGTGGTATTCGCCGCCAGGTCCCTTCGCCGCGCAAGCGACGGGAAGCCCTTGAGCACGATCTCTTGCTCGGCACGGGCGGAGCGGAACACGCTGTCACCGCCGCCGAGCGCGTCCACCAGTGCCTTCAAGGCGCCGAGATCTTCGTTCGAGGCGAGCGGGGAGGCGACGGCCCTGACGGTCCCCTTCCCGGCATCGCCAGCCTTCTCGAGCAACGCCGTGAGCGCCTCCTTCCAAGCGACCGCCTTGGAGCCGCCGTTGCCGTCCCTGATCAGGGGTGCTTCGATACGACCGCCCTGGTTGATCCACTCGTAGTTGTCGCGGCCGTGGTCGCACATCCACCAACCGTTGACGTCCAGGTTCTCACGCGGCTTGAGGCGCTGAACGAGGTTGTCGCGCGTGTGCAGCTCGATGTTGCAGCCCTGTGAGCAACTCGTACAGACAGAGGGTGTGTGCTCGAGATCCCACGCGCGCGCTTTGTGCAGAAAGTCCTTCGAGACCAGCGCGCCCACGGGGCATATGTCGACGATGTTGCCGTGCCAGTGCGTGCCGTCGAGCCCCTCGTCGAAGAAGGTGTCGATCACGGAACGGCTGCCCCGTTCCACCACCGTCAACCGGGAGTCCTGCTCCACCTCGCTCATGAAACGGACGCAGCGCGTGCACATGACACAACGATCGCCGTAAAAGAGCACGTCACCACCGAAGTCGTCTCGCCCGAAGATACGCTTGGGCTCTCGCGAGCGTCCGCTCTCCCGGCCCTCTTCGTGCACGTAGTCCTGGAGGTCGCACTCTCCGGACATGTCGCAGATCGGGCAGTCGAGCGGGTGGTTCACCAGGTAGAACTCCAGCACGGCCTGGCGATTGGACTTCGCCTGGTCGGACTGAGTATGCACCACCTGTCCGTCCATCACCGTGGTCACGCAACCCGGCATCGGCTTGGGAGCGCCCTCGACCTCGACGAGGCAGAGCCGGCACATGGCCGGAGAGGACATGCCCGGGTGGTAACAATAGTGCGGGACTTCCTGCCCGATCCTCTTGGCCGCCTCGAGGATCGTGATGCCCTTGGGGACCGTGACCTCATGACCGTCGATGGTGAGGGTAACGGGCATCAGGCCACCCCCATCCGCTCACCGCGCCGGATCAGCGCCAAATACTCGTCTCTGAATTTCTCGATCGACGACTGCACCGGTGCCGCCACGGAGTCGGACAGCACGCAGATCGTGGTCCCGACCATGTTCTGGGTCATCTCCATGAGCGTGTCGAGGTCGTCCTCGGTTCCCTTCCCGTTCTCGATGCGCCTTAGAATCTGCGCGGTCCAACTAGTGCCCTCACGGCACGGCGTGCACTGCCCACACGACTCGTGCGCATAGAAATCGACCATGCGACGAACCTGCTTCACGATATCAGCGGTCTCGTCCATCACGATGACCGAGGCGCAGCCGAGCATCGTACCGACCTCCAGGCAGCCCTCGTAGTCGAGGCTGCACGCACGCGCCTCTTCCGCGTTGATGAGCGGGACCGAAGATCCGCCAGGGATGACGGCCTTCAGGGCGTTTCCGTCGCGCATGCCACCGCACACGTCCTCGATGAGTTCGATGAGCGGGAAGCCGAGCGGCAGCTCATAGTTGCCGGGCTTGGTCACGTGACCGCTCACGCAGAACAGCTTCGTGCCCGGGCTCTTTTCGGTCCCATGCTGACGATACCACTCGCCACCGTTGGCCACGATGTGCGGAATGGCACAGAGCGTCTCCACGTTGTTGATCGTGGAAGGCTTGCCGAAGGCGCCCACGGCGGCCGGGAACGGCGGCTTGATACGAGGCTCGCCACGCTTGCCCTCGAGCGAGTTCATCATGCCGGTCTCTTCGCCGCAGATGTACGCACCCGCTCCCTGGTGTACCGTCACGTCTATGGTATGCCCGGAGTCGAAGATGTTCTCGCCGATGTAGCCCTTGGCGTAGGCGTCCTCGACGGCCCGCGCGAGCACCTGATTCGTCTCGAAGAACTCACCGCGACAATAGATGTAGACATGCTGAGCGCGAATCGCGTGGGCTCCGATGAGGCAGCCTTCAATGAGCTGATGCGGATCCCAGCGCAGGAGCTCGCGATCCTTGAACGTGCCCGGCTCCGACTCGTCGGCGTTGCAAAGCAGGTAGTGCGGTTTTCTCTGCTCCTTGGGCATGAACGACCATTTCACACCGGTCGGGAAGCCAGCACCGCCGCGCCCCCGCAGCCCGGACGACTTCACCACGTCGACGACGTCGTCGGGGCCCATGCCCAGCGCCTTTTCGAGCGCCTTGTAGCCGCCACGCTCGACGTAGGTGTCGACATGGCGCTGCTTGGGGTCGCCGAAGTACTTGCTGAGGATTCGCACCTCGCGGTCCGACACGTAAGGGTAGGCCATTACTGGTCCGCCCCCGACTGGGCCTTCAGATGCTCGACGATCTTTGCCACGTCGACTGAGGTCACGTTCTCATAGTAGCGCGAGTTGATCTGGACGCAGGTCGGGAAGCCGCAGGCCGCCAGGCACTCCGCCTCGATCACCGTGAAGTTCCCGTCTTCGGAAGTCTCGCCCAACTCGGTGTCGGTATAGCGGAGGAACGCCGCGAGCACGTCCTCCGCACCGCATAGGTTGCAGGAGATGTTGGTACACACCTGCACGAGGTGGCGGCCAACCGGGCGCTTGTTGTACATCGTGTAGAACGTCGCGACGCCCCGCACGTATGCCGGAGCCAATCCGAGTAGCGCCGCGGCACGGTCCATCGATTCGGGGCTCACGTGGCCCCGCAGTTCCTGCACGAGCCCGAGCGTGGGCAGCAGAGCTGCACCCTTGTCGGGATAGCGGGTCAGGATCTTCTCGAAGCGATGCTGATACTCGCCCTCGAAGAGCGG
Source organism: Gemmatimonadota bacterium (assembly GCA_036338615.1). GTDB lineage: Bacteria > Gemmatimonadota > Gemmatimonadetes > Longimicrobiales > Gaopeijiaceae > UBA1138. The sequence goes on along the minus strand of JAYZBT010000328.1, from coordinate 13,066 downwards.
CGCCTCCGGATCCCGGTCGGGCAGCATGAAGGGCATGGTCGCCGCCCCGGAAGCGTGCCCACCGTGCGCGGGACGCTCACCCACGAAGTCGTCACCCCGCACCTGCTCCTCGGTGAGATCGAATTCCCCCGTATTGCCGGCCCATCCGGGGTTCTTGAACGGAACGTCACTCATCTGTCGATCTCCCCGAGCACGATGTCGAGGCTCGCGTTGATCATGATAAGGTCCGATACCAGATGGCCCTCCGCGAGCTTCGCGATCACGGAAAGATTCACGAAAGAGGGCGGACGTATGCGCCAGCGCACCGGCTTGGTAGCGCCTTCCTCCGCGACCAAGTACATGCCGAGTTCGCCCTTCGAGCCCTCGACGGCGAAATAGCAGTCACCCTCGGGAGCAGGGATCCCATCCGTGATCACCTTGAAGTGGTGGATCATGCTCTCCATGTCCGACATCGCGTCCGTCTTGGAGGGCAGCGAGATGCTCGGGTCCGCGACGTTGATGGGGCCGTCGGGCAGACGATCGAGCGCCTGGCGAAGGATGCCCACGCTCTGCTGCATCTCTTCCATACGGCACAGATAGCGGTCGTAGCAGTCCCCGTGCTCGCCGACCGGTATCTCGAAGTCGTAGGTCTCGTAGTCGTAATACGGGCGGTTCCGGCGCACATCGTAGTCGATCCCCGCGGCGCGCAAGTTGGGTCCGGTGAAGCCGTAGTTGATCGCATCCGCACCGTTGATTATGCCAATGCCCTGCGTTCGTCCGATGTGGATCTGATTGCCGGTGAGCAAATGGTGTACTTCGGCGAGCGTGTCGGGGAACGTGTCCAGGAACTCGCGCAGCTGATCCGTCCACCCCTCGGGGAGGTCCGCCATCATGCCCCCGACGCGGGTGGCCGAGGTCGTGATTCGGGCACCCGTGAGCGACTCGTGCATCTTGTAGATGCGCTCTCGCTCCTGGAACGAATACAGGAACGGAGTGAAGGCTCCCACGTCGATCGCGGTGGTACCCAGCCAGAGTAGGTGCCCGAAGATTCGGTCCAGCTCCATGAGGATCACCCGCACGACCTTGCAGCGTTCGGTGACCTCGATCCCCATGAGTTGCTCGACGGCCATCACGTAGGCGCAGTTATAGATCAGAGGCGCCAGGTAATCCATGCGGTCGGTGAGCGGGACGATCTGATTCCAGGTGCGATACTCGCCCAGCTTCTCGAAGGACGAGTGCAGATATCCGATGTCGGGCACGACACGCTTCACCGTCTCGCCGTCGAGCTCGCAGACCAACCGGAGCACGCCGTGCGTCGCCGGATGCTGCGGGCCGATATTGATGAGCATGTGCTCGGTATTCATGTCCGGCTCGACGATATCGAACGGCGCGATCGGGCTGAGAGAGGGGTTCCCGTCCACCCCCATCTCGCGCCCGCGCCCGACCTCCAGCTCTATCGTCTTCTGTGCCATCAGGCGTCTCCCTCGGCGTCATCCGACGCGAGCGTACCCACTTCGACCGGCGCCACCTCTTGCGGGGCGTGCCCTGCACTGAGGTCCTCTGCGCGGTAAAAGCGCTCCACATCCTGATTGAGCGCCCGGCGGGTCTGTTCCGCGCGCGAGAAGCGGCCGCGCAACGGAAAGTCCTTCCTGAGCGGGTGTCCCTCGGCGTAGTCGGCGGGCATCAGGATGCGGCGTAGGTCCGGGTGGCCGTTGAAGGTCACGCCGAAGAGGTCGAAGACCTCGCGCTCCAACCAGTCCGCCACCTTCCAGAGGTCGACGACGGAATCGATCTCGAGCGCGTCGAGCGGCAACTCACAGCGTAGTCGTAGCTCCCGCTTGTGCACCATGGAGTACATCTGGTAGACCATGTTCACGGGCCGGCCGTTCCCGTAATCGACAGCAGTCACGTCGGACATCATGTCGTATCGATGATCGGGATCGTCCCGTAGCCAAGCGAGAATCTCGTGGCTTTTCTCGGGGGCGATCCAGACGACGTGCTGCCCGCCCGAATACACACGGTGTCGCACGACGGCATCGGCGAAGCGCTCCCTGAGCGCCGCGACCGAAGCGTGCTCGCTCGCGTCGCCCTCGGTGCCCGCGTGGTGCTCGCCTGATACGTCCGAGGAGACCGGGCCTGCATCGACCGCATCCAGACCGGCGCTGTCTTTCTTGTCTGCCATGGCTATGCGCGGGGGTCGTCGGAGCCTGCTCCCACTCAGACCGCCTCACCGCTCGACAGCTGTTCCTGCTGCGTCGAGTTCCCGAATGGACCGGACAGCTCCGCGACTTCGAAGTCGCTAGCCAGTGGCCGAGCCACAAGCGTCGGATCCTCTGCGCGATGCTCGAAGTGACGGCTGAGCGACTCCTGTCGGATCTTCTCCTGGATCATCATCAGACCATAGATCAGACCCTCGGGCCGCGGTGGGCACCCGGGGATGTAGACGTCGACCGGGATAATGGTGTCGATGCCCTGCACCATGGAGTACACGTCGAACACGCCGCCCGAGCTCGCGCACGCTCCCATGGATATGCACCACTTCGGTTGCGGCATCTGGTCCCAGACTCGGCGAAGCACCGGCGCGAGCTTGTACGGAACGCGGCCCGCACAGATGAGCACGTCGGCCTGACGGGGGCTGAACGACATGCGCTCCATGCCGAAGCGAGCCAGGTCGAAGTTGGACGCCGCCGAGGCCATCATCTCGATCGCGCAACACGCGGTGCCGAACGGCATCGGCCAGAGCGAGTTCCTACGGCCCCAGTTGACGATCCAGTCGACCTTGCTGGTGAGGAAAGTCGGGCCACCGGCTCCGAAGAGGGCCCCGGTCGTAGCGCTGGTACCGCCGCCGGGCAGAATGTCCTTCAGTCCCATTCGAGACCTCCCTTCTTCCATTCGTAGAGAAGGCCGACGGCGAGAACGACCACGAACATGGTCATCGCCAGAAAGGCGCTCCACCCCAATTCGCGCATTTGCACAGCCCATGGGATCAGGAAGATCGTCTCCAGGTCGAAGACGATGAAGCTGATGGCAACCATGTAGAACTTCACCGAGAAGCGAGTTCGCGTGCTACCGAGCGGGATCATTCCCGACTCGTAGGGCATGAGCTTCTGAGGCGTGTCGCGCCGGGGGTTCAGGATGTGCGATGCCACCACCATTCCGATCGCATTCGCGATGGAAACGCCGAACAGGAGGAGGAGAGGGAGATATTCTCCCGACATGGCGTCGCGGGGTTTGTGAAATAGTTCACTAAGGACGCAAAAAGGTACCCGACGCTCGGTTGGAGTGTCAACCGGACGAATCTTGCTTTTTCGCTATTTTTCGCCGGTTTGCACGACCTTCCATGCGGCCCATATGTTGGGCCGCCTATCACGCTCTCATCCTCAGAGAACAGAAGCATTTATGCCCATCAAGAGCGACCGCTGGATCCGCCGACTGTGCGAAGAGCACGGCATGATCGAGCCTTTCGAGACCGGTCAGGTGCGAGACGGCAAGATTTCGTACGGCATATCCTCCTACGGGTACGACATACGGGTATCGACCGAGTTCAAGGTGTTCACGAACGTGCACAATTCGCTCGTGGACCCCAAGAACTTCGATGACCGGTCGTTTGTGGACATCGTAGGGTCCGAGTGCATCATCCCGCCCAACTCGTTCGCGCTCGCCCGGACCGAGGAGTACTTCCGGATCCCGAGAAACGTCCTGGTTCTGTGCGTGGGCAAGTCGACCTACGCCCGTTGCGGCTTGATCGTGAACGTCACGCCCCTCGAACCCACCTGGGAGGGGTACCTGACGTTGGAGATCTCGAATACCACGCCCCTTCCGGCCAAGGTCTATGGCGGCGAGGGCATCGCGCAGCTGCTCTTCTTCGAGGGTGATGAGGAGCCCGAAGTCGCCTACGCGGACCGCCACGGCAAGTACATGAAGCAGGTCGGGGTCACGCTACCAAAGATGTGAGCCGGGTAGCCTTGAAGCCGGCCGCGAGTTCTGGGCTGTTCGCTGCCGCGCTTTTTCTGGCCGGCCCGCTGCTGCCCGCCAACGCGCAGGAAATCGCAGACACGATCCCGCGCGACTCGGTGGTCGCCGTGTCGGGCATCACAGTGTCGATCGGGAGACTCCGCGTAGGAGCGGTTCCGGCCACTAGAACGCCCTTCCCCGTGCAGGCGAGTCAGATCAGCGGCGGTTCATCCGCCGGTCTGACGCGTGAGCTGGCCCGGCTGCCGGGCGTTACGCTCAGTAACCAAACAGGGAGCCCGTATCAGTCCGACCTGAGAATCCGAGGGTTCTCGTTGAGCCCGGTCGTCGGGCTACCACAGGGTGTGAGCGTCTTCGTCGACGGCGTGCGCGTGAACGAGGCAGACGCGTCACAGGTACACCTGTCGCTCATTCCAGGAGCTGCCCTGGAACGAGTGGAACTCCTGCGCGGGCCCGTGGGGGCCTTCGGGAAGAACGCGCTCGCGGGCGCGCTCAACTTCGTTACCGCGCGCGGCAGTGACGCCGGCTTGATGAACGTCGAGGTGGAGGGAGGCTCGTACGGCTCGGCCTCCGGAACGGTGCGCGCGGGAGGGCGCGTGAATGCCTACGACGGATTCATCGCGGCCTCCTATCGGCAAACGGACGGCTGGCGTGAGCTCGGCCACTCCGACGAGCTCTCGATGTTCGGCAAACTCGGATGGCGCGGGGAACGGACCGACGCTTGGATCTCGTACTCCCTCGAGTCCGATTCCCTGGAAGGGCCGGGCCCCCTCCCCGAGTCGTGGCTCGTCGGTGGCGCGCTACCGGACGACATCGTGAGCCCTCCGTCTGACCGGCGCAGACTCCGCTACACGGGCGGAAGCGGCGACGCGTTCACGGCGCGCATGCACTTCCTCAACGGCCGGCTCGAGCGCGAGATCTCCGATGGATGGAGCGCGCAGCTCACCTCCTTCGCCCGGCTCGTCGACTTCCGTCAAACGAACGACAACATCACGGAGCCAGACGCGCTCGGCCTCACGCAAATAAGGTCCATCGGCACGACGGCCCAGTCGGCCCACCGTCCCAGCGAGCGCCTGTTACTCATCCTGGGTCTCGAAGGCGTACGCAATACCGTCGATATAGCGATCGAGGCGCTGCCCAACCGAACCTTCCCAGACCTCGAGCGCGAGACGACGGAGCGTCTCCGCACCGACGAAGACAACCTGGCTGGCTTTGCGGAGACCTGGTGGGCGTTGTCTCCCCGTATGGCACTCCACGCTTCCTTCCGGTTCGACTACTCGACCCTTCCGGTGACCGACCTTCTCGACGCGAACGACAGTGGCGAGAACTCGTTCGCCGAGTGGTCGGGAGGAGTCGGCTTCGCGAGCGACCTCAGCGCGGGGGTGAGCGCATTCGCGGGATACGGCCGCGGCTTTCGCACGCCAGTGATCTTGGAGGTCAGCTGCGCAGATCCAGAGGATCCGTGCCAGCTCCCGTTCGAACTCGGCCCAGATCCGCCGCTGCTCCCCGTGACCTCGGACACGTGGCAGGGCGGGGTGAGAGTGGCGCGTGAGGTCCTTCGTGGAGAAGCCGCCGGCTACTGGTCCGAAGTCCGGGATGACCTCTTCAACGTGGTCGACCTCGATACGCCGACCCGAGGCTTCTTCACCAACCTCGATCGGACCCGCCGCATCGGCGTCGAGGTGTCCGCCGAGTTGACACCGCGGCCGAGAACGCGAGGCCTCACCCTCACGGGCGCGTTCGCGTGGACGCGGGCCACGTTCGAGTCGTCCGCCGTGCTCGCCGCGCCGTTTGTCGATGACGATGCGGATGAATCGGATGAGGGCGAGCAAACGGGGCTCGCCCCCCCTGCCGTCGAGCCGGGGGACCGCTTCCCCATGGTCCCGGAGTTCTCGGTGTCGGGCGGAGTGCGTTATGCGTTCCCTCGCACCTCGGCGTCGCTCGATGCGCGCTGGGTGGGCGAACAGTTCCTGGTCGGCGACGAGGGTAACGAGTCGCCTTTCAGGAAACTCGACCGCTACCTGATCGTGGACCTGAAGGTGGAACACCGTGTCGGGCGGGCGATCGCCTTCCTGGAGGTGAGCAATCTGCTCGATCAGAACTACTCGCCCTTCGGCATTATCTCGCGTAACGTACGCGGCGCACCCGGGCAGCCAGGAGCAACCGTGGAGCGGTTTCTCACGCCTGGACTTCCACGCAGGCTGAGCATCGGGCTGCGCGTCGGCGATGGTCGCTGATGAGAGGTGGTGAGTGGCATACGACGAAGGACTGGCTCAGCGGGTACGAGAAACGCTCTCCGAGCGCGACGACCTGTCTGAACGCAAGATGTTCGGTGGCCTCTGTTACATGCTCGGCGGGAATATGTGGCGGGCATCGTCGGGGACGAACTCATGCTCCGCGCCGGCCCGGAGGCCTACGAGGTCGGCCCGAACGAAGACCACGGCCACGATGAGCGCAATCACCACGACGCCCACGACCGAGCCGACGCTCGGACTCACGCCGCGACGCCCGGTACCCATCCTCGGTCGCCCCTTCCATGGACGTGTCGAGGAGTCCAATCGGAAAAATTCCTCCTGCTCCAGCTTGTGGGGTGTGAGCAGAGAGTAACGCCTCAGAGATGCAGTTGAGACCGACCCGCTGGTCAGTTGATCGAGACGAGCTCGATGCGGAAGATCAAGATCGACCCCCCTGGGATCGCACCTTGTGCCTGGTTTCCGTACCCGAGGCTCGACGGGAACACGATGAGTCGAATGCCGCCCACCTTCATGCCAGTCACCCCCTCGTCGAACCCAGCCACGACCTGCCCGATACCCAATGTGAACGAAAACTGACCGGAGTCGAACGAACTCCCGTTGGCGAGGAATCCGGCGTACGAAACGGTGACGCTGTTCCCCGCTACCGCGGTCTCGCCGCTTCCCTCGGTGATCGTTTCGTAGTACAGGCCGGAGGAAGTCTTCGTCATCGAATTGAGATCGACGTTCAGCGACGGATCGAACGTCGTCTCTTCGATCACCTGAAACGCATCGCTGCACGCCGCCAGGATGAGGACGCCAGCCGCGGCACATACCAGTGTCGAGAATCTTGGGGAAGTCAACCGCATGTCTGGTCCTCGAGATGAGTGAAGCTCGGAAGGGACGAACAGCGACGCCGACCCTCGTGCGAGCGGAATACGCCCGTGGCACCCGAGAGTTTCAGTTGGCATCAACGAGTTGAACCTCGAAGATCAGGGTCGCGCCAGCAGGCACTTTTCCGCGCCCCCGCGAACCATACGCGAGACCGGGACGCACGATCAACCGCCTACGACCACCGACGCGCATTCCCCGGATGCCTTCGTTCCAGCCGCGAATGACCTCGTTGCTTCCGAGGCGGGCGTGGAACGGTTCTCCCTGGAGCGTAGCATTGAAGACCGTGCCATCGGGGAGCCATCCGACGTAGTAGATCCAGACTCGGCTGGTCCGTTGCGCCCTGACGCCCAGTCCTTCACTGAGCTCCTGGATGTAGAGACCCGACGAGGTGAGCTCGAAGTCGGCGAGGTCGATGCCGAGTTCCGCCGCGAACTGGAGTTCCGCGGGGTCCGTGGGTGGAAGCGGACCCGCGGGCGCGCCACCGGCGCATGCCCCGAGTAGTAGCAAGGCGCCGATCGACGCCAAACAAGTCACGCTCTTGATTCGATCTCCCCTCATGTCCGTTACACCTGGCTCGTCGCCACACCGATCCACGTGATCTGGAGACAAACATGTCCCGCTCGCGCGAGGGATCAAGGAGCAGTGTCCCTGTATTCGGAGTTTAGTCGACGCGAAGTACGACGATCGGCGACAACGGATTGGCACAGCGCCCGAGTCTACCACCCTTGGGGGTACCGAAACGCCGGCAGCGGTACGATGTTGGCCTCGATGAAGATCTTGCTGCCGCTCTTGGTCACCAGGGCCGTCTCGCGTGATAGCACGGTTTGTCCCGCGCGAACCGTGTCCGACATCGCCGACGCTTGGCCGTGGAACTCGGGATGCACGATCTCCAGAAACGGCTTGCCGATCAGCTCGCTTCGGGAATACTCGAGCTTTCGCAGCTCCATCTCGTTGACGTCGCTGATCCTCAGTTGCTCGTCGACGATGTAGACCATATTGAGCGCGCTCTCGAACAGGTGGCGGTACGTCTCGTCCGCCACTCTCAGGTCCGCCTCGGCGCGCCTGATGAATGTCAATCACGTTCGCAGAACGTTCGACCGTGTACCTGACGGAGGACCTGAAGCACCAGCCCAAGGTGGCGACTCGACGCCGTCCAGGCCTGGGTAGTCGATTCTCAAGTTACTCGCGTCATCCCCTCCTCTCGGTCCACCTATCCGTACGGGCCGGACGCTATTCTTCCTGCACGGCCGGGACCGCCTCCATCAGCAACTCGAACGCCTGCCGAAGCGCGCGGCTACCGGCCCTCGACCCCGTGTACATGCCCAGCCGTACCACGACCAGTTGATGCGTCGGGATGATCGTCGCGCTCTGTCCACCGGCACCGCTCATCCTGAAGGCGCTCTCGGGTATGGGCTGACCCCCATTCGCATTGACCCAGAAGAACGAGCCGCCGTACTGGCGTCGACCGTCGTCGGCCCACGCGGGCGCCAGCTCCGACGCGTAGTCGACCCACCCTTCCGGGAGAATCCTCTCTCCATTCCAGACGCCATCCTGGAGGTAGAGGTTGCCGAGTCGAGCCCAGTCCCGAGCAGGGAGGAACGCGAGGCCCTGCCCGAGGAAGTTCCCGTAGGGGTCGGTTTCGATGATCGCATCACGGATGCCGATCTTGTCGAATAGGTTGCGTTGCGGGAAGGCGTGGTAGTCCTCTCCTCGCCCTTCGACCGCGAGACGAATGAGGTAGCTGGTCAGCACGGGATCGGTGTTCCGGTAGCGCCCGACCGTGTTGGGCTCCCACTGCTGCGGACGTGTGGCGGCCCACTGGTAAGAGTCCACCGTGCCCGTGTACAAGTAGAGGTGGTCTGGGTAGCCACCCGAGGACTCGAAGTCCGGGTCAGCCGGGGCCCGGATCCGAATCCCGCTGGACATGCGCATGATGTCTCCGATACGGATCGCCTGACGCGGGTCGCCCGCTGACTGCCACTCGGGCACGGGGGCCGACTGCCACAGTTCGTACTCACCTTGCTGGACGAGCACACCCATGAGTGTGCCGGTGAGGCTCTTCGTCATCGACCAGCTCTCGAGCGGCGTGTGGATACCGATGCCCTCCCCGTACCGCTCCCCGAGGATGCGCCCCTTGTACGTGACCACGAACCCGAGCGTACGCGCTTCGGGCGGGCCGAAGCCGACGTCGATCGCGTCCGCGACCTTGGCAACGTCGATCTCTGCGGGCCAAGGCTCGGCCGGCAGCACGTCGCCCATAGGCCAGGGCGTCGTCTCGGCGGGAGGGAGAGTGCGGGGCACGTCCGTGGGCGTGTAGTAGACGGAGTCCTCCCCTATAGCGTGGGGCACGCACCCCTGGTTCTTGTATTTCTTCGCCGTGCGCGTGACGCCGTCCGGGAGGGTGACGCTGACGAGCTGCCGCTCGAAGTCCACGATCGTGTCCACCACGTGCCGTCGCTCCCGGAACGGACTCGTGAAGCCACCCACGTGCTCCGCCGCGTCGGCCGGATGCAGTCCGGTAATGAAGACGGCCGAGCAGAGGATCTTCGCGAAGCCCGCCGTATAGTGGTGGAGCGCTTCGCCCGGCGGCCCGTTGTATTCGGTGTCGAGTTCGAGCGCCGCGGCCCTGGCGATGAGCGCCGATCTGGCGTCGCCTCCATCTGAAGAGGCCCCTGTGTCTAAAGACGCGGCCGCCTCGCTCTCGGGACCGGCGCACGCGGCTGCCGCGAGCAAGGTGGCGAGGGACAGGTTCCGTACCGAAGAGTGGGGGCGCATGGCTACCTCCCTGAAGGGCCTGTAAAACTAGGGCGAGCGAAGCACAGCCGCGACTCCTGTGGGTAGCGACAACCTCATCGGGGCCACGCTAGGATGCGTAGCTGTCAAGCACCCGAAGGAGGTGCCGTACGCGTATCACCTCGAGAACCGTCGTTTCGTCGGCTTCAGGGCGGTTGGATTAGCTATCCTTCTCGAAGGGCGGCGTAGAGCCTTGGTGAACCCTTCGCACGTCGTCTTGAAGTTTGCCCGTCGAGGGAATAACCTTTGCGGCGCGGCGATTTTTGGGCATGAATGCCGATCATTGGGCCATCCGCGAGCGGCATCATCATCATCCATTCAGCCGATGGTGTGCAGTACTGGAGGAGATCATGAATCAACCAAGACCTCTCATCGTAGTCTTTGGTGCCACCGGCGCGACCGGCGGAGCCGTGGTCCGACACTTGCATTCTACATGGCGAATCCGGGCGGTGACGCGCAACCCCGATGGCGCGCGTGCACTCGAGCTCGTTGAGCAAGGTGTGGAAGTTGTAAGAGGAGATCTGGACGACCCCGACACGATCGCACCCTGTCTGCAAGGTGCCCACGGTGTCTTCAGTGTTCAGGACTTCTGGGAGCATGGGTTCGAAAAGGAGGTTCAGCAGGGGTGCTCGCTGGCCGATCTTGCGGTGGCGGCTGGAGTGCAGCACTTCGTTTATTCAAGCGTCGAGGGCGCTGACCGCAATAGCGAAATTCCCCACTTCGAGAGCAAGTGGAGAGTTGAGCAGCACATGAAGAAGCAACTGGACTTGTCCTTCACGATCATTCGGCCGGTCTTCTACATGGAGAACTTCCTCAAGGGCGATCTACCCGAGCAGATCCTCAATGGGACCCTCGCACTGGCCCTCGACCCGCAGACTCGCCTACAGATGTGCGCCGTAGATGACATCGGAAGGTTGGTCGCACAGGTCTTTGGTGATCGAAACGCATATCTGGCCAGGACCCTCCCGCTCGCTGGCGACGAGCTGACCGGGCAGCAGGCCGCGGCGGTCTTCGGCCGAGTCATGGACCGCCCAATTGACTACGTTGAGCTCCCCATCGAGGTGATGCGCCAGTTCAGCCAGGAGATGGCGACGATGTTCGAATGGTACGACTCAGTGGGCCACTCGGTAGTGCTCGCGGACATCGCCCTCGCGACGCCCACAGACTTCGAGGCCTGGTTGCGATCGACCGATTGGCGAGCCAGGGCACTCGAAGGCAAAGACACGGACTGGGAGCGTGACAAGGACGACCACAGCACCTCCCACAAGGACCGGACATCTGTGTCTGGCGAAAGCCCGGCCTTTGGAGAGGGCTTGCTCCTAGGGAAGTTCTGCGCCATCAACTACATCAAAGCCGAGCCCCACTATCGCGAGCGCTTTGAGGCGCTCTTCATGGACCGGGCACACGCGGTGGACTCCCTACAGGGATTTCTTGGAATGCAGGTCCTGCGTCCGCGGGAAGAGGACGGTGAGTACCTCGTCGTCAGCTGGTGGGATCGCGTTGAGGACTTCAACGCCTGGCGGACGAACCCGGCCTTTCTCATGGGCCATCGTGGGTTCGGTGACCTCAAGACGGCGCGTAAGTCAGGCCAGAAGCCACCCATGGCCTCGCGCTTCTCGACCTACGACGTCTTCTCAGAATAGTGTTGCGTCGCGTTGTGGGCGCACAGTGGATCAATAATCACACGAGCACAGGATTCGGTGCCGAGCCTGACACAGTGCCTCATCCATTTCGATGACGCCTTCGAGCGCATCCACGACATCCTCACTGACGTTCAACAACTTCGCCGCCCGACGTACACACACCCTCTCCGCGCTTGAGTAGCCACCGTCGGCTCTGCTCATGGAGATGGCATCGAAGAGGAGGATGCGCGCGACAGCCTTGTTGCTGCCAACGTAGTCTTCGAGCTTCGCGTTGCGCCAGTCAAAGCTCTTGAAGCTCTCGAGAACGGGTTCTGGAACCCCCATCGCCCTGCCTCGATCATAGAACCAGGCCCACTCGCCTTCTGGGATCTCACCGTCGGCACCTGCGATGATCATCAGCGACTTAGCATAGTTGACGTTGTCTTCGGCATCAATCGAGTCAACTCCATAGATCATGTGAATAAACTGATTACCGATGGGCGGTTGGTCGAGACTCATCGTTTTCTCCTTGGATGTTGATATCTACGACTCTTCGAAGACGATAAGGATTTTAGAGTGGGCTCGGATGGTAGTCAACGCTGATGGACAGCCCCCTGAGGACGTCCACGAGCCGATTTGTAGCGGATATTATCCATGCAGAAGGCTATCTCTCGATGCCAAATCGGGTCTCGAGGACCTGTCGGAATCGCCCTCGTAGAGTGAAACGGAAGAACCCAGGCATGGGGAGGTCGAGCAGCGTCCAGAATAGCGCGCCGACCAAGCCCACCATGAACCAGCTTTCTGCCTGGTAGAAGAGCAAGAATATCATCGGGGCAAATGAGGCCACGAGCGGGTGAGATCGGGGGAGGTGTGGGGGGGTAGAGGTGCTGTAGGATGGCCACGACCACGATCGGGTCGGAAGCGACTGACGAGGTGTGACCGGGCACTGGGAACCCTCGACGACAGTATCGAGGCCCAGCCTGTGCGTGGCGTGCGCGGCGCCGTCCCGATCGATCAAAGCCCTTCTAGCCTGAGATGGGCATGGAAGAAATTGGTGATCCGGTCCGCGAGCGTGATGCCCTCGATCATCGCGCCCAGCTGTTGTGGCGATCCATGCCCGACTCCGTCGAGCCGGTAGAACTCATGGACCAAACCCACGAAGAGCGCACGGGCTTCAATGGCCTCGGCGAGACTGAAAGGAACGACTCCGTCCGCAGTGCCGTGGATCATGATCAGCGGAGGGTCGTCCGCTTCGATGATCGACTCGGCCCCATAGAGTCCTCCAGAAAACGACAGCACCGCCTGAACCTCCGCTCCACCGATGCCTGGATCCCGAAATCCCACACTCATCGCCGTGATGGCGCCGGCGGAGTACCCACCGACAGCGATGCGATTTGGGTCGATTCGGTAGCTGGCAGCGTTGGCGCGCATCCATTCCACGGCCCTCGCCGCGTCGACTCTCGCGGCCGCAGCCGCCACGGAAACGGGGTTGGTCGGCGACTGGCTCAGTTCTTCCGTCGGTGGGTCGTCTCGTACCATTCGATATTCGATCGACACAGCAACGTAGCCGCGCTC
>JAYZBT010000327.1:0-5575 GCA_036338615.1 Gemmatimonadota bacterium | reverse complement strand
CGCGACCTCCTGCGCGCGGCCCTTAGTCACAAGCGCCGCGTTCGATGCAACCAGAATCGCCAGGGCAACAACTTGGGTCCGTCGCCTGCCGCTCATCTCGTTCGGCATGTCGTGCCGCTCCCGTTCGGTCCGCTTCGAAGTACCCGTCCCCCCCTGGATCACCAACGCTGGATGTTCTTGGCGACTAACCCGCCCGCTCCCGCGTACGGTTCGCCGTCCTCACCCAGCACATATACCGCCGGCGGTTTGTGCTTGTCCCAGGGACAGCGTTCGTCGCTGGGCATGAGGCGATACATGCGCTCGCTGAGGCGGATGCCGGCGCCTCTCCCGAGCATGAAGGTCTGGTTGACCACGCGTCCGATGATGTCGAATCGCCTGCTGTCACCGCTCCCCAACTCGGCGCACACGACCGGCCCTGCGTGGAGGTTGGCCCCCAGCTTCATGTCGAGCCCGACCTCGCGCGCCATCTCTCGAGAGAACGCCTGCATTTCGACGGTCGCGGCCACCGCCTTGGCGGCGTCTTCCGGCTGAAAGATCGCGAGCACTGCATCTCCCAGGAACTTGATGATGCGACCGCCGGCCTCGCCGATGACCGACTCCGCCATCGTGAAGAATCGATCGAGGAACGCGGCCATCTCCTGGTCGGTGCGCTTGTTGAAGGCTCGGTGGTAGAGCGTAAGGTCGGCTACCAGAACCACGAGCTTGGTGGAGGAGAAATCCTCCGGGGAAGTACGGGGAGCCATCGGGCCCTCCCTATTGCCTAGATGCCTGAAAGTGCGGGGGTGGCTCCCGCGGGTCCCGTTCGGGATACCGTCGCCTCGATGTATGCCGAGTCGTCGCCCGTCCGGCAAGAGGGTTGCGGTTCAGCGCCCCGCCTGATGAATCACGTCCAGCCACGTGTGCCCGGGATGCACCCGCGCCAACGCCTCTGATAGCCATCGCTTGGCGGCGTCGCTCAGATGGGGAAGGACGGCGCCAAAGTCCCGCTCGTCCCGCGGCCGTACGTCCTTCGCTTTGTACAGGAGCTGCATGCCCGGCTGCACGACCCGCACTCCGCTCTCGTGCGTCCACGTGAGGTCGGGAACCGGTAGCCACACAGCGGGATCGCGCCGGCAGCACCATTCGTTGCTGCGACGCTGCTCGATCATGACCTCGAAGTCCCAGCGTCGAGATCCTGGTACGTGACACCAGAGCGTGCGCGCTGAAGGCGAAGAGAAGCTCGCTGTGTTGAAGAGGCCAGAACCCTCCTTGCTGCCGCGATACTTGACATGCAATCGTACGGTTGCATATCATCGAGCATAATGAACGTATTCACGGCCGTAGCAGATCCGACCCGGCGTTCGATTCTCGAACGCCTCAGGGGCGAGGGGGTGCTTTCGCTGACGTCTTTGGCCGAGCGGCTACCGATCAGCCGCCAAGCCGTGACCAAGCATCTCGACGTGCTCGAGAAGGCGGGGCTCCTCCGGAAACGGGTCCAGGGGCGTGAGCGGCTCCACGAGCTCGATGCTCAGCCCCTACGCCAGGTCGACGACTGGCTCGAGCCCTACTCGGCCGCGTGGGATGGCCGACTCGAGCGGCTGAGGATCCACCTGGATGGAGACAGAGATGGGAACCACGACTGAGCCGGTTGTCGAAAAGACGGTGCACTTCCCGGCGTCCCGAGAACGTGTGTGGATGGCCATCACGGACCCCGCCGAGTTGGCGATGTGGTTCGGCGACGAAGCCGAACTCGATCTCCGGGTAGGCGGGGACGGAGCGATGACATGGGAGAACCATGGGCGCTACGAGATGCGGGTCGAGGAAGTGCATGCCCCGCGCCGGTTGGTGTGGAGCTGGGTCGGTGAAGGGGGCGTCGCGTTCGACGACGCCCAGACCACGCGGGTCGAGTGGGAACTCACCACCCGCGAGGACGGGGGTACGACCCTGTACCTACGCGAGTCCGGCTTCCTCAACGACCACGACCGTGGGCAGAACGACCACGGGTGGGACGAGGAGCTCGGGGAGTTGGTGCAACTGCTGGCTCCTTGACCATGCGCCAAGGTTGACGTCGATCACCCCCGCGCGCGCACTCCATCGATGGAAATCGAACGAACAGGTCGCACCGCTGAAGAATTGGTCGACGCCCTGGCCGACTCGGAGACCCGTGTTCCCGCCTTCTTCGAGTTGCACGAGTTCTTTGGCGCCGATGCCTTACCCGCGATCACGGAGGGGCTCGGACATGGCCAATGGCTCGTGCGGAAGTGGAGCGCGATGTATCTCGATCGCCACGCGGATGCGAAAGCGCTCGAAGCGCTCATACCACTGCTTCGCGATCCCAAGAGCCAGGTCCGGCTTTGGGCGGTGCACTCGATTTCGTGTGATACTTGCAAACTGGGCGGGAATCCGATCGACACCGTGCCGCTGCTGATCGAGCGGGTCGAGCTGGACGAGAGCATCAAGGTTCGGCGTATGGCCACCGCCATGCTCGCCACTCAGACGCTGGATGCGCGCGTTGTCCCGGTGTTCGAGCGGATTCTCGATGAAGAGCACGACCGGAAGCTGAAGCTGCAAGCGCGCAACGGACTTACGCGGTATCGAGAGCTGGGCCTCGGCGTGTAGCGTGTCGCCTCGGCGCAGTCACTCCCAACCCCCTTGGAGACTCCCATGATGACAGCCACCCGCGTTCGTTTTCGCGCCGGCTCGAATGCGGCGACCGTGGCGTTGGGCCTGCTCGCCCTGGGCGTAGTCGGCTGCGCGTCGCCCGAGGACACTTCGGAAGGGGACGCCTCGGCCGCGCAGGTCGAGCAGGCGGCCGATGTGCTCCAGTTCGACAACCTGGTGCGGACCGTCACGATATTGAGCGACAAGTTCGAGGCCCTTGCGGGGGCGATGCCGGAGGAGGCCTACGATTGGCGTCCGATGGAAGGCGTGCGCTCCGTCTCCGATGTCTACGTGCACATCGCGGCCGACAACTTCTTCGTGCCGGCCCTCATGGGCATCGCGGCGCCGCCGCCGACCGGTATCACGAATGACGTTCAGACCTTCCGTGCCTACCAGCAACGAGACATGAGCCGCGACGAGGTCATCGCGGGCGTCGGCGCGTCGTTCGACTTCCTGCTTGCCGCGATGGAAGAAACGCGCGCGGAGTTGGATCGGGTGATGACGTTGGGCGGGAGTGAGACCTCCGTGGGCGACATCTGGATCCGGGCGGTTACACACCTGCATGAGCACCTTGGCCAGAGCATCGCATACGCGCGCGCCAATGAGGTGGTGCCGCCTTGGAGCGGGTGAACAGCATGCTCGCGGACATCGGCGTGGGAGTGTGCCGGCGAGGCGAACGCGCATGATGACGTCGGCTGAAAACCCGTTGCAACCGGTGCTCGACCAACAGGGAGTGGTGGTCTTGGACGGGGGCCTCGCGACCGAATTGGAGCGGGGGGGGGCTGTCCTCGACTCTGCGCTCTGGTCGGCGAAGCTACTTCTGGACGATGCAGATGCGCTGACGACGGTGCACGGCTCGTTCCTGGAGGCCGGTGCCGACTGCATCGCAACGGCGACCTACCAGGCGAGCTTCGAGGGATTCGAGCGCATGGGGCTGAGCAGGCAGGAGGCGAAGCGGACCATGCTGGAGTCGGTGCTGCTGGCGGCGCGAGCCGTGGACGATTTTTGGTCCGCGGCCGAGAACCGCGAAGCCCGCATGCGGCCGCTCGTCGCAGCCAGTCTCGGCCCCTACGGGGCGTTCTTGGCGGACGGGTCCGAATATCATGGGCTCTATGGCGTGGCGCGCGGCGTCCTCCATGGCTTCCACCGGGACCGTCTGGCGGTCATGGCCACATCCGTGGCCGACCTGATCGCCCTGGAGACGATCCCTTCGCTCCCGGAGGCCGAGGTGTTGCTGGACATCCTCTCCGACATCCCCGGCGTGTGGTCGTGGCTGAGCTTCAGCTGTCGAGACGGGACACGCCTGAGCGACGGTAGCCCGATCCGTGAGGCCGCCGCTGCGTGTGCGGCGGCGGAGAGGATCGCCGCCGTGGGCGTGAACTGTACCGCGCCGCGCTACGTGGACGAATTGATCTCCGAGATTCGCGCAGTGACGGACCTGCCGATCGCGGTCTACCCGAACTCGGGCGAGGTCTATGACGCGGCTGCGAAGACCTGGAGCGACGGGCGTGACGAATCGGCGAATTGGGGCGAAGCCGCGGCTGGTTGGGTCGAGGCTGGCGCCAGGCTCGTCGGAGGCTGCTGTCGTGTGTCGGCCTCGGATATTTCCGCCGTGCGGCGCCATGTGGTTTCGCCCGGAAGCGCCGAGACGTAGGCTGTCGGTCATGCGAACCAACACCCGCCCTGGCCTACTCGGCCTGACGGTTCTGGCCCTGGCGTGTAGCCCCGGCGCCCAGGACATCGAGCCCGTGATGCCGAATATTCTCGCGACCAACGCGTTCTACTACTACGAAGACGTCGAGAGCGCTTGGGCGTTCTACACGGAGATCATGGGGTTCGAGACCGCGGCCGATTACGGATTCGCAAAGATCCTGCGCGTGGCGGAGGCTTCCTACATCACGCTCGTCGATGAGGCTCGCGGCATGCACTCCAGCGATGAGCCCAAGAGCGTGACGCTCGCGCTGGTGACCGAACAGGTAGAGGGTTGGTACGACTATCTCCAGGCCCAGAGCGTCCCCATGCGCGGCGAATTCAACTACCGCGAGGGGCAGCCGCACGACGGCTTTGTCGCCATCGACCCGGAGGGCTACTTGATCGAGGTCGAGCGCTTCAACGAGCACGCGGAGAATATCGATCTGCTACCCAACATGGGGCGCTCCGGGGCGCTGGGACCCGCGGGCGGTCTACGTCCCTCTCAGTTGGAGGTGCGCGCGACCGTACTTTGGCTCTACTACGACGATATCCCCGGTGCGAGTGCGTTCTACGAGGCTCTGCTCAGCGTGGATCTGATGGTGGACCAGGGGTGGGCCAAGGTCTATCCCGCGAGCAACACCGGCTACATCGGGCTCGTCGACGGCGCGCGCGGTCTCCATCAAGCTACGGATGAAAAAGCCGTGACGGTCTCCTTCTTCACGTCCGAGATCGAGAGCTGGTTCTACCGCGCGAAGGAGCAGGCGGTGCCGTTACGCACGCCCGACCTCACCGACGAGAGCGGACGCGTCAGCGTATTCGTGGCTTACGATCCCGAGGGCTACTTCCTCGAATGGGACACGTTCCTCGACGTAGAGGGAAACGAGCGACTCCTGGCGCTGCTGACTTCGTCAGCACCCTGAATGGGAAGTCCTCTGAGCGCCGAGCAACTCGCCGACCTGCGGGGAGAACTCGACCGCCAGCTCGGGAAGCTGGAGCGCAGCATGCGCGTCACGGACGAAGCGCTCCGCCCGGTGGAGCTGGACCAGACCGCGGTGGGGCGGCTGTCGCGCATCGATTCGCTACAAAATCAGGGACTTACGCGTCACCTGCGCGTCCGCGAGCAGGTGAAGCTCGCCCAGTTGATCGAGGCGCGCGAGCGGGTGGAGGCCGGAAGCTATGGAGTATGCACGGGGTGCGGGAGCCAAATCCCGTTCGAGCGTCTGTTCGTTTTTCCGGAAGCACC
>JAYZBT010000326.1:0-2948 GCA_036338615.1 Gemmatimonadota bacterium | reverse complement strand
CAACCATACGAGTGGGCTGCGGGATTGGGGTTCGATTGCCGGCATCGAGGGATGGCCGCGCACGACGCGGGTTCACACGCACGAGCACGTGCTGGACATCATGGGCCGGCAGCGGTCGCTGAACTATCGGCCGGGCGAGTACTACTCGTATACCAACACCGGGTACAACCTCCAAGCCGTACTCGTCGAACGTGTGAGCGGTATGTCGTTCGCGGAGTTCAGCCGGGTACGGCTGTTCGAGCCGCTCGGCCTCACGCGAACGCAGTGGCGCGACGACTTCACGCGTGTCGTCCACGACCGCGCCGTGGCCTACAGCCCTGCGGGGACGGGGCAGGAGGTCGGTTGGCGAACGAACATGCCTTTCGAGAATGTTCACGGGAACGGCGGACTTCTTACGACCGTGGCGGATCTGCTCCGCTTCTCGCAGAACCTGGAAACCGGCGCCGTGGGCGGGCCCGCCTTCCTGGAGGAGATGCACCGGCAGGCGATTCTAAACTCCGGGCGCCAGATTGCGTATGCCAGCGGGCTCTCCGTGGGCGAGTATCGCGGTCGGCGGGAAGTGCAACACAGCGGGGGCACGGCGGGCTACCGTGCCTTCTCGACGCGCTTTCCGGACCAAAAAGTAGCTGTGGCGGTGCTCTGTAATGTCGCGAGCGCCAACGCGACCCAGTTCGCGCATCGTGTGGCTGATCTGTACCTCGGTGACGCTGTGAACGTCGACGTCGTGGCCGAGCCGACCATCGAGCTCTCCAGTGAAGCGATCGCGGTGCGCGCGGGTGCGTATCGGAACACACGAACCCAGGCGCTCGTGCAAGTGACGGCAGTGAGCGAGGGCCTCCGCTTGCGCAACGCCGTCCTGCTGGCCGTTTCCGAGAACCGGTTCGTGGCTGGCAGTGGCGTGTCTCTGGACTTCCAGGACTCTTCTGGGGGCGATGGGCGTGCCGCAGCCGACCTGATGACACCCGACGGTGACGTGGTGCGGCTCGAGCCCGTGCCCGAATTTCGACCCACATCCACCGAGCTGGCGGCCTACGTGGGCACCTATCGCAGCGACGAGGCCGAAGCGACCTACACCGTAGAATTGGACGGATTGGGGTTGTTGGTGAAGGACCGCTACGCAAGGGTCCGGACGCTCGCACCCTCGTACCCCGATGTCTTCAGCGGGCCCCTCGGGCTCTACATCTTCCGGCGCGACGACGCTGGGGCGGTGGTCTCGTTCAGTCTCAGCCAGGGACGGGTGTGGGACCTGCGATTCCGCCGCGTAGAGTGACTGCGACCCAACTGGCGTTACGGTCCGATCTTCCCGTCTGCGTCACCATCCCGGTGGCGTGGGGGGATCTCGACGCCCTCCAGCACGTCAACAATACGGTCTACTTCCGCTGGTTCGAGACGGCACGCGTCGCTCTGTTCCGGCAGGTGGGCTGGCTCGGTGAGAGGAGATCAGACGGCGTCGGGCCTATTCTGGCGCGTGCCAGCTGCGTCTTTCGGAAGCCAGTCGGATTTCCCGACACGGTCGAAGTGGGCGTGGGCGTGAGTGAGCTGGCCGAGGACCGGTTCACGGTGGTGTACCGCATCGTGAGCCAACAGCTCGACGCTGTAGTGGCCAAGGGCGAGGGCCGAATCGTGTGTTTCGACTACTCGGCGGGTCGAAAGGCACCGTTGCCGGCGGCGGTGCGGGAGGCGCTGAGCGCCCTGTAGGCTTTTTTCGCTTGGCTGTTGCAGGTGAAGCCGACGCTGCTGCTCGGGAACACCGCAGCGCTCATTTTGGCGGTGTCGGGCCTCTTTCTATTGGGGGCGATCCAACGGTTCGAACGGGGTCGTGTCGTGCTCGACGTGTGACGGCCCGCGACGGCACCCGCTCCTACCGGAACTCGTCACGAGGGGCGGCGGGCATCGGGCGCCAGCCCGCTTCTTTCACGGCTGCTTGCGCGGCCGCGAAGCGTGCCACGGGGACGCGGAAGGGTGAGCAGCTAACATAGTTCAGGCCCGTGTTGTGGCAGAATTCCACGGACCGCGGGTCGCCTCCGTGCTCGCCGCAAATCCCGATCTCGAGATCCGGACGCACGGCTCTCCCGAGTTCGACCGCGATCTTCATGATCTTTCCGACACCGTCCACATCCAGTGTCGCGAACGGATTGTCGGAGAGCATGTCGTTTTCGATGTAATGCCGGAGAAACCCGGCTTCGGCGTCGTCGCGCGAAATGCCGAAGACCGTCTGGGTCAGATCGTTGGTTCCGAATGAGAAGAACTCGGCGGTGGATGCGATTTCGTCCGCGGTGAGCGCCGCCCGCGGGATCTCGATCATCGTGCCGAGCTTGTAGGGGATCTCTCGCTCTTCCTCGCCCATCACCTCACGTGCCTCGGCTTCCACGACTCGGCGCTGGTTCTTCAGCTCGTTCACGTGTGAGACCAAGGGGATCATGACCTCGACCTTCACTTCGACCCCCTCGCGGGCGCATGATGCGGCCGCCTGAAAAAGCGCCCGGGTTTGCATGCGGGTGACTTCCGGCAACAACACGGCGAGGCGCACCCCTCGCGTGCCCAGCATCGGATTTGTCTCCAGGAGAAGCTCGGTCCGCTCGAGGAAGTCCTGCTTGGCTCGGATGTCTTCCAGTGTATCGTCGATCTCGTGCAGCGTCGTGTGGTGCTGGAGTCGGACCTTGAGGTCAGCCAACTCGCTGAGCAGCTCCTGGTGGTCCGGAAGGAACTCGTGGAGAGGAGGATCCAGCAGGCGGACCACGACCGGGTAGCCGTCCATCGCGCGAAACAGGCCTTCGAAGTCGCCGCGCTGAAGGGGCAGAAGTCGATCGAGCGCGTCGTCTCGCTCCAGGTGGTTTCGCGCCATGATCATGTCCCGCATAACCGGGAGGCGATCCCCTTCGAAGAACATGTGCTCCGTCCGGCACAGACCGATGCCCTGGGCCCCGAGGTCACGGGCGCGACGCGCG
>JAYZBT010000325.1:0-15582 GCA_036338615.1 Gemmatimonadota bacterium | reverse complement strand
CCTGCTCACGTACGGTGACGGCGTGCTGCACCACTTCACGGCCGCGATCACCACCGCCGAGACCTCGGCGCGTAATCGTGAGAGCATCCTTCGTGACTACCTCGCGTTTCGCCGGGAAGGCATCGAGCTCGGAAGCTCGGGCGCGGCCGAGTACATCTTGCACTCGACGCACGATCCGGGGATGGCCGAGCGGCTCGCGCGCATGCTCGTACGAAACGGCATCGAAGTGCGCGGCGTGACCGGTGCGGTGGAGGTCGACGGACGCACGGTCTCCGAACGCGGCACCTACATCGTGCCCATGGACCAACCGGCGCACAGGTTCGCCCGCGACCTGCTCGACGCGCACGTCCCCATGGATGAGGCCTTCCTCCAGCGACAGATCGAGCGGCGCGCGAACCGCCAGAACGACGAGATTTACGACATCACCGCCTGGAGCCAGTCGCTGCTCTGGGACGTGGAAGTGATTGCGAGCGATCGACGCACGGGAATGTCCGGCGACATGATGGAGGCGGACGCGCCAACGGAGGCGGTCACCTCTCTGCCGCGCGCGCTCGTGGGATACCTCGTGCCCTGGGGGACGAACGCGGCTTCACTGGTGGTCGAGGCCCTGCGAGAAGGCATCCGTGTGGGTGCCGGCGGCGGCACCTTCACACTCGGGGGACGCGAGTATGGTGTCGGGACCGCCATCATCCGCACCTCCGAGAACGACGACGACTTGCCCAGACGCCTCGCCGCGCTCGCCGCCAAACACGGCGCAGAAGTGATCCCGATCGACGACTCCTACGTGCGCGAGGGTATGTCCCTCGGTAGCAACAGCGTGCGCGCGCTACGCGAGCCCAAGGTGCTGCTGGTGTACGACACACCAGGCCAGACCTACTCCGTCGGTTGGGCCAGGTACGTGCTGGAGCGCCGGTACGGGCAGCGCACGACCGCGGTGCGCGCGTCGAGCCTAGGCCGGGTCGCCTTGTCCGATTACGACGTGATCGTATTCCCCAGCGGCAACTTCAACTCTGCCGTGGGCGACGGGCTGCGTGACCAACTGCGCGGTTGGATGAGCGACGGAGGCACCATGATCACCATGGCGGAGTCGACTCGCTGGGCCGCACGTTCGGGCTTGCTGGCGACGACCGCGGAGCGCCGCGGCGGGAGGGAGGAAGGCACCGACGCACCGGACGCGGAGACGCCCGACCAGCCGATCGAGTACCTCGACGAGATCTCGCCGGGAGACGAGTCACCCGAAAGCGTGCCCGGGGCGATTCTTCGCGTACTGCTCGACGCGGAGCACTGGCTCACATCAGGGACCGACGGAGAGATCGGAGCCCTCGTGCAAGGCTCGCGGGTGTTCAGACCGATCGCGCTCGATCGAGGCAATAACGTCGGGCGCTACGCCGAGCTCGAGGGGCTCGTCCTGAGCGGAACCGTATGGGAAGAGTCGCAACCACAGCTCGCGAGCAAGGCTTTCTTGATGCACCAGCGAGTGGGTAGCGGCCAGATCATCAGCTTTGCCGAGGATCCGAACTACCGCGCGTACAGCGAAGCGACCCAGCTGCTCTTCATCAACGCGGTGCTCATGGGACCCGGGAGATAACCGATGCTGAAAGCCATAGCTCTAGCCGCGCTGATCCAGGTCCCCGCTCCGAGCCAGGAGCTCGCGCCCGGCACGCGGTACGACGCCTCTATCCCCACGCTCGAGCAAGTCGCCGGCCACGGCCTGCGCGAAGAGATCACTCCGCCTGATCAGGTGATCGCGTATCTCGAGGCCTTGGCCGCATCGGCGCCGGAGCGCACCGAGCTGATGCGGACGGGAGAGACCTGGGAGGGCCGAGCGACGGTGATGCTCGTGATCGGCTCACCCGAACGAATGGCTCGATTGCAGGCCCTCAAGGCGGACCTGCGGCGCCTGGCGGACCCGAGCGCGCTGGGGGGCGACGACGCGGAGCGTCTCGTCGCCGAGTTGCCGGTGGTCACCGCCTTCGTGCACGGAGTCCACGGCAACGAGATCAGTTCCAGCGGCGCCGCGATGGCCGAGGCGTACCACCTGCTCGCCGCGCGGGGCGACGCGACCGTCGATCTGATCCTGCGCGAATCGCTGGTGCTCATCGATCCCATGCAGAACCCTGACGGCCGCGCGCGCTTCGTCTTCCAGAATACGATGGGCCGCGCCCGCTGGGAGGATGCCGCGGCAGCCTCGGCCGAGCACGATGAGCCGTGGCCCGGCGGGCGCGTCAACCACTACCTGTTCGACTTGAACCGCGACTGGTTCGCCCAAACCCAACCGGAGACCCGGGGGCGGGTGGCAGCACTGCTGGAGTTCATGCCCCACGTCGTGGTGGACTTACACGAGATGGGCGGCAACTCCACGTATTTCTTCCCGCCGAACGCGATCCCGGGCAACACGTGGACGACCGACGAGCAGCGGGAGCTCACCGACGTCTTCGGTGCCGCGAACGCGGCCAAGTTCGACGAGCGCGGCTTCGCCTATTTCAACCGCGACACCTACGACGCATTCTATCCTGGCTACGGGGTCTCGTGGCCGATGGCGCAGGGGGCGATCGGCGCCACCTACGAGCAGGCCTCGGCTCGCGGCCTCGTTCTCCTGCGCAGCGATGGCGACCAGCTCACCTACGGCGACGGAGTGCTGCACCACTTCACCGCGGCGATCCAGACCGCGGCGACGGCGGCCACGCACAGGGAGCGGATCCTGCGCACCTACCTGGATTTCCGTACGAGCGCCGTGGAAATGGGCCGCTCCGGGCCCCGAGAGTACGTGCTCACGTCGGAGCACGACCCGGGCATGGCCCGCCGTCTAGCGGATGCGCTCGTGCGCTCCGGAATCCGCGTGGACAAGGCGCTCGAAGCGGTCGAAGTGGGTGACCGCACCCTGCCGGCGGAGGGCACCTACATCGTGCCGATGGACCAGCCCACGCACAGACTCATCCGCAATCTGCTCGATCCGCACACACCGATGGACGCTGACTTCGTGGCTCGCCAGATCGAGCGGCGCGCGAATCGCATGCCCGATCAGATCTACGACGTCACCGCGTGGAGCATGCCCCTGCTGTGGGACGTCGAGTTGATCATGGCGGAACGCCCGACCGGCGCCGCGACCGTTTCGCTGAACGACACTCGCCAGATGAGTGACGTCGCGTCACTTCGGGACGCGACCGTCGGGTACCTCATGCCATGGGGCACGGCGGCCGCAGCAGCGGTCGCGGAGGCCCTGCGCGAAGGCATCCGAGTCCGGTCCGCGGGTGGCGAGTTCACGCTCAGCGACCGCGAATACGCTGTGGGCACCGCGATCGTCCGCAATTCGGACAACGGCCCGGATCTGGCACAACGCCTGGCACGGATCGCCACGAGGCATGGGGCCGAGGTCGTGCCCATCGACGACTCCTACGTCCGCGAGGGCATGTCCCTCGGCAGCGGGCGCGTCCGTCACCTCACCGAGCCTCGCGTGCTGCTGGTATACGACCAACCCGGGCAGACCTACTCGGTCGGGTGGGCTCGCTACGTCTTGGAGCAACGCTACGGTCAGCGCACCACCGCGGTGCGGGCCTCGAGCCTCGGCCGCGTCGACCTGTCCGACTTCGATGTCATCGTCTTCCCCAGCGGCAACTACGGCGACGTCGTGGGCGACGGCATGCAGGACGCCCTTTCTGGGTGGATGCGCTCCGGCGGCACGATGATCACGATGTCGGAGTCGACCCGCTGGGCGGCCCGCGCCGGGCTACTCGCGACGAACGCGGAACGCCGCGGTGGACGAGCGGAAGGAGACGACCCGCCGACCTCTGAGAGCGCGGACCAGCCGATCGACTTCTTGCAGGCGATCGCCCCGTCGGACGAAGCGCCCGAACAGACCCCTGGTGCGATCGTGCGCGGGACTCTCGATACCGGGCACTGGCTCGCGAGTGGCACGGACGGAGAAATCGGCGTGCTCGTGGAAGGCACGCGCATCTTCGCCCCAATCACGCTCGACCGCGGTACCAACGTCGGCCGGTACGCGGGAGTCGACAATCTCGTCATGGGCGGCATCGTCTGGGAGGACGCCAAGCCGCAGCTCGCGAACAAACCGTTCCTCTTCCATCAGCCAATGGGCCGAGGGCAGTTGATCGCTTTTGCGGAAGATCCGAACTATCGCGCATACGCGGAGGCGACTCAGTTGCTCTTCATCAACGCCGTGCTGTTGGGACCAGGGCGGTAAAGGAGAGGAACGTGAAGCTTTCGTCTTTGGCCCTCACGGCCGCCGGCGCGCTCCTGCTGTTGTTTTCGAACGAGATCGTATCAGCTCAATCTCCCGACGCTGATTCGTGGCTCGGTATAACGTTGCCGCCAGCCTTCCAGGCGCATCGCGCTCCCGTCATTCTGGGTACCGACTATGGGCCGCGGCCGGCCTTGGTGCCCGCCGGAGAGGAAGCGTTCCGCGCGCTGCTGGGCGAGACCATCCGACAGGACCTCGAGACGATCGTCGGATTCGCGAAGGATAGCCGCGAGAACCGCGAGGTGGGTGGCGGACAGCTCTGGGGTCGGATCACGGGCCTCCCCTCGGCTGACCGCACCATGGACTGGGTGGTCGAACGCTTCGAAGCCGGTGGCGTGGCCCGGGTCGAGCGCCAGTGGTTCGACCAGGAGGAGGGTACCTCGCTCTGGCTTCCCCTCTCCTGGGAGGTCCGCTTGCTCGCAGACCCCGTCTTCGGCGCAGACAGCCGCGATATCGTGCTCGAGTCCGCGATGCCCGCCGGTGGTACCGAGTTGCCCCCAGAAGGGCTCACGGCGCCGTTGGTCTTCGTGGGCACCGCGCGTCCCGCCGAACTCGCGAACATCGATGTGCGCGGCAAGGTCGCGGTGCAACACGTGACCCCAAAAGGGCACCTGTTCCTGGAGCGAGGACCCGCGCGGGCGAAGGCGGCCGAGTTGATCCGTAGGGGAGCGCTGGCCGTCTTCAACATCGTCGACCAATCCGGCAACATGCGCATGCGCGACATCAGCAACTGTGGCGGACCGTGCTTCAACATCGGTGGGCAGGACGGACGCTTCCTCGAGCAAGTGATGGACCGGGCTGCCGATGCGGGCACGCTCGATCGCCTTCATGTCTCGATGAAGTTGGAGGCCGAGCAGCGCTCGGGCCTGAGGGCGTCGAACGTGCTGGGCGTCGTTCCGGGCGAAAGCGACGAAAACATCATCATCAACGCGCACGCCGACGGTTGGTTCGACGGTGCGAACGACAACGGGGACGGCCTCGCGATCATGCTCGCTCTGTCAGAGCACTTCAGTCAAAGTGAGCACCGTCCTTCCCGCACGCTCGTTTTCGTGGCCAGCGCAGGGCACCATACCTCGGGGCTCAGGGGGCCGACGCAGCTCGTAGCGCTCAACCCGCAACTCATTGAGCGCAACGTGCTCACGATCAACTTGGAGCACGTGGCTGCGAGACAACTCAACCCGGCGCGTACGGCGACCGACGGCGTCAGAGACCTCATCACCGACGCCGGCGAGGGCTTCCTCATGAACGGGGTGAGCAATCGGTCCCCGTTCTTGCAGTCTGTGATTCGAGAGGGGGGCGACCGGTATGGGCTCAACTTCGTTTCGCTGGCGACGAGCTACAACGCCGGTGACAATCCGCGCGTGGAGGCTCCCGTCTTCCAGCTCATCCAGGGCAACCCGCTGTATCACACCAGCGGCGAGACCCTGGAGACGATCTCGACCCCCGGATTGGAGCGGGTGGCACGGTTCATGGCCTTCTTCCTGAACAAAGTCAACGAGGTGCCGCGGCGGCGGTTCTATCCGTCGGGTTGATCGCGGGCGGGCGGCCGAAGGCGTGCGGGTGCTTGAACTCAACGCGGAGTTCAATCCGACCTCCCTGCCCACGCTGATTCTGCTCGGCAACATTCGCGAAGCGAACGACGACAACCCGTCCGCGCTCAGGGTCTACCGGAGCGTGCTCGAGCTCGATCCGGGACTAGAGTTCTACGACTTCTACGCGGGGCAAGCTCGGCAGCGTATCGAGGCGATCGGCGGGTAGGCACTGAAGACCCAGCCCGTCAGTTTCCCCCCGCCGATTCGCTCGCCCGCCTCAGCACGTAGGCCTGGATCCGGCGCACGTCCTCGGCGTCCAGCATATCGTCGAACCGTGGCATGCCCAACGGTTCAAGCATCCCTCCCAGCACGATCTGCTCGAACGCGGCATGTGTCGCGGCGGTCGAGCGGCGCAGATCAGGAACGATGCCCCCGCTCACGGCCGCAAAGCCATGGCAGGCCACGCACGTACTCAGGTACAGGAGTCCGCCCTGCGCTATGTCCGCCTCGGTGGCAGCCAGCTCGAACGTGGGAGCCTCGATGGGCGGTAGCGGGGGCGCCGGGTCCGGCAGCGACGCGTTCTCGCCGAGCGCGAATACGAGCAGGCGTCCGGGGCCGACACTGCCTCCGGCGAGCCCGGTATTGAACAGCACCTCGGGCCCACCGTAACCGGAGAGCACCGCCACGTACTGCGTGCCGTCGACCGAATAGGTGATGGGCGCCGCCAAGATGCCGGTCTCGTGCTCGAACTCCCAGAGGACCTCGCCGTCGGTGGCGCGGTAGGCGCGGAAGACGCCATCAGGACGGCCCTGGAAGACGATGTTGCCAGAGGTAGATAATGTGCCGCCGCTCAACGGGTGCGGCTGCTCGACCCGCCAGGCCTCGCGCTGCGCGATGGGATCCCACGCCACCAGGCGTCCCTGCGGCGTGACCGGCTCGCCGGTAGTCGGCCCGGTGTAGGCGAAGTCTCCAGCGATGTTGAGGGCCCGGCGGTCGTACTCCCAGTCCTCGGCGACGACGTGGAGCCAGGAGTGCTCGTAGACCGGGAAGTACACGAGGCCGACGTCGGGGTTGAAGGACATGGGGTGCCAGTTGTGAGCCCCCGCAGGTCCAGGCGAGACGTGCACACCTCCCTCGAGTGTCCGTGCGGCCGGGTTCTCGATGGGACGGCCTTCCGGCGTGAGGCCGGTCGCCCAATTGATGTCGGCGAACGCCGCACCCGACAGGAACTCGCCCGTCTCCCGGTCGATCACGTAGAAAAACCCGTTCTTGGGCGCCTGCATGATCACCCGGCGCTCGCGTCCGTCCAGCTCGAGTTCGGCGAGCATGAGCGGTTGGGTCGCGGTGTAGTCCCAGTTGTCGCCGGGCGTGGTCTGAAAGTGCCATACGTACTCGCCATCGGAAGCGCGCACCGCCAGGATCGAGGACAGGTAGAGGTTGTCTCCTCCGCCCGGGCTTCGCAGCTGCCGATACCAGGGCGAACCATTGCCCACACCGATATAGACCATGTCGAGTTCGGGATCGTAGACGATCGCGTCCCAGGCCGTGCCGCCGCCGCCGGCCACCCACCACTCGCCGGACCAGGTCTCCGCGGCCACAGCCATCGCGTCGCTCTCGTGACCGTCCGCGGGATTGCCCGGCACGGTGTACGTGCGCCAATCGAGCTCGCCCGTGACGGCGTCGTACGCGGAGACGTAGCCGCGCACGCCGTATTCAGCGCCACCGCTCCCGATCAGGACCTTCCCGCCCGCGATCCTCGGTGCACCGGTGATCGAATACGCAGCGCCCACGGGGGTGGTCTGGGCCTCCCACACCAACTCCCCGCCCTCGGCGGTCACGGATACCAGCCGTCCGTCCAACGTGCCCGCGTAGACCTGCCCGCGATAGAACGCCGGTCCGCGGTTCACGACATCGCAACACACGAAGCGGGAGTGCCCGCGCGGCACTTGGGGATCGTGTCTCCACAGGCGCTCGCCGGTCGCGGCGTCGAACGCATACATCACGCTCCAGGCTCCGGTCACGTACAGCACGCCCTCCACGACGAGCGGCGTGCCCTCGAGCCCGCGTTTGGTCTCCATGTCGTGATACCAGGCGAGGCCGAGGCGGCCGACCGTCTCGTCGCTGACCTGGGTCAGTGGGCTGTGCCGTTGCTCCTTGTACGTGCGCCCGTAGGTGAGCCAGTTCTCGTCGTCTGAATCGGCGGCGGCGAGGCGGGCGTCATCGACATCCGCGACGCCCGGGTCCGGAGTTGCGTCGACGCACGCCGCGAGGAGGAGGGCGGCGATCGCAGCCGTCAACGACGAAGCAGGGACTGGGCGCGGACGCCGCATGGTTCACTCCGAGGGCGGGGACAACCTCATGGATCGACAAAGCAGGGTAGGCGGGGGCGGCGCAGGATACAAGACACCAGTCTAATTGGCGGACCCTCCCACCTCAGCCTCGTTCTACTCGCTGATTACGCGCCTCTTCACGGGTTCGTCCCACTTCTGGGCACTCGATATGTCTGGCATGCCCCAGTCTTCGCCGTTCCATCCCTGAAAGCCTTCCATACGGAAGATCCACAGACCCGTCGTCATGTCGCTCACTACGATCAGACCGTCCGCATTGCGGACGTCGACGCCGAACGAGCCCCGCATCACGCCCGGATTGTCGGCGTTCAGGGTGCCGAGATACGTGTCGTAGTAGGCTACGGTCTGCGGGTTCGAGGGGTCGGACATCTCGAATACTTGCAGCCCGTCCATGTAGCCCGACACGAAGACGTAGGGCCACCTCACCTCATGGTTGTGTACCAGATGCTCCCAGTGCGCGGTCCAGGCCGACACCGGAGTGCGCACGTTGGTGACCTCCCCGTCCAGCGCGGGCTGTAGGTCGAAGATACGGAGCGGTGCGTACTGATACTCGGACTCGGCCACCACATAGCGGCCGTCAGGGGTGGGGGTGAACGTATGCCCGCGCCGGATTCCGCTGATGCCGGTCAGAGTGATGCGAAGCTCCGGCTCTCCCAGGGACGAAACGTCGTAGATGTAGTAGCCCCCGGTTCCTCCACCATAGAAACGGTCCTGGTCGGTGTCGGGATGATAGGCGACATAGAAGTCGTGATATCCGCTTCGGTTGGGATCGCCATCGGGAACCGGCACCTGTCCGGCAAGCGCGTTCTCCTGACCCTCCTCGATCAACGTGCCCAGGTCGTATACGTTCGCGTACGGCCCGGAAACGGTGGCGAACAGATAGACCCTGCCGTTGGAGTGCTTGTAGACGAAGATGTTGTGAAAACCGCCTCGGAGGCTGGGCTCGCGAATGCGTGCCACCTCCTCGACCGAGGCCGGGTCCGGGAGACCGGTCACGTCGAGCACGACGGCGCCGAGATCGCTGTCCGGTCCCCCCTGCCGAAATTGGAGGCTCTGAATGACGTAGTAGCGATCGTTCCACTTGAAGTGCTTCACGTCCCGAGCGCCACCGATGTGGAGATCCGGATTCTCGATTTGCCACTCAGTGATCTTCGTGGGGTGCGTAGGGTCGGAAATGTCCACGATCGCCAGTCCAACGGGACCGGTTCCGGCATACCGCGCTCTGGCCACATAGGCGTAGGGTCGCCCGAGTTCCTGCTCGATGTCCATGTCCGCCAGGTTCTCGTCGGGCCCCAAGGGCAGGTGACCCAATACTTCGATGTTGTCGCTCCCCCGGTTCATCGCCGTCCACGGTGGAGCTTGCTGCGCCACGAGCGTCGTGGTAGTGAGGCCGAAGGCGAACGCCGCCAGCGCGAGGATGCGGCCGTGAGAGCTGGCGTGGTGGTTACCCGCGATCATACCTGACTCCTTGGCGCCGATGGGTCGGTCGAAACTGCAATGTACGGCGCGGCCCCACGCGCGACAGGCAAGGCCGAGCTCAGGTCACTGCTGCGCCCCAGCTGCTCACCCCCATCAGGTCGCCGAGCGCAGGGCGCTCGCAGAATCCGTCCTCGATGCCCGGATCGCGGGTATCAGCCCGGAAACGAATGCCACCGCCAGCAGCACTGCGATCATGGACACGAAGGTCACGGGATCCGTCGGTTCGACTCCATAAAGAAGTGACCCGAGCATACGCGTTCCTACGAGCGCGCTCGCAGTGAACGCGCCGAGGAGCTGTAGGGTGAAACGGCGCCGGGACACGGACCCGTCCACCAGCGCGTCCAAAGTGCAGCTGTCATCGATCGGGATCTGATCGGGATCTGAGGGTCCACGCGTCGAATCGCGGCGCCGACGGAGGCTGTGAGGGAGGGCGTGGGCAGATTTGAACGCACGATCAGGTCGAGCGCCCCTAAGGACCACAGCTGGGCGATGGGGAAGTACACCTCGTTGGTCAAGCTCACGTCCAGCGCCTCGTTATTCACATTGGTATCGATGCGCGCGCCCCTCGCTCTCGCAGCAAACCTGTGTAGATTCGCCGCCCATGAAGAGTTACCAGTTCAGAGACTACGCGGAGCCGCTCGAACTCATCGAGGCCCCGAACCCCGAACCCGCCGGCACCGAAGTCTTGATGCGCGTCATCGCGTGCGGGGCTTGCCACAGCGATGTGCACGTCTGGGAGGGCCAGTACGACATGGGCGGCGGCCGCACGCTGGACGCGCGCGTCGGCCGCGATCTGCCGTTTACGCTCGGGCACGAAATCGTTGGCGAAGTCGTCGCGCTCGGGCCCGACGCCCTCGCCGCTGACGAGGGTGGCGCGGCAGTCGGAGACAGACGAGTAGTCTTTCCGTGGATCGGATGCGGCTCGTGCGAGACTTGCCTGAGCGACCAAGAGCATCTCTGCCCCAAGACGCGAGCGCTCGGCACCTTCGTGCAGGGCGGATACAGCGATCACGTCCTGGTCCCACACTCCCGATATCTCTTCAACTTCGGGTTCGTGGCTCCCGAGCTCGCGTGCACCTATGCGTGCTCGGGCCTTACTTCCTACAGCGCGGTCCGGAAGGTCGCCGACCTGACCGGGGAGCATCTCGTCATCATCGGTGCGGGTGGGGTGGGCCTATCGGCACTGAGCATGGCGAAAGAGCTCACGGGCTTCAAAGTGATCGTACTCGACCTGAGGGAGGATGCACTCCAGGCCGCCAGCCAGGCGGGGGCCGACTTCGTAGTGGACGCCACGAGCGAGGACGCACACCGGCAGGTCAAGCGCCTGACCAACGGCGGCGCCTGCGCAGTGATCGACTGCGTGGGCGCCGCGTCCACCGCCAAGCTCGGCATGCGCTGCCTGGCCATGAGTGGAGTCCTCGTGGTCGTCGGTCTCTTCGGCGGCGCACTCGAAGTGTCGCTGCCGCTGCTGCCCCTGAAGAACCTGACGATCCGCGGCTCGTATTTGGGCAGCCTGGCCGAGATGGGCGAGCTCATGTATTTGGTGCGGGCGCGCCGCATCCAAGCGATTCCGATCGAGACTCGCCCGCTCACGAAAGCGCAGAGCACCCTGGACGACCTCGCCGCGGGAAGCATCGTCGGCCGCGTGGTCCTCACTCCTTGATTGACGTGCCAGGTCAACCGCGCCCCCAGAGGTGGTCCGGTTTGACGGGCAGCTGAAGCAACAGCTCGAAGTGTTCGGGTCCGTGCTGGAACGGACGACCGATCCACGCCTCGAAGCACGGTTGATCGTCGGCACGTACCGGCTGCGCGGAAGCCAAGTGCCATACAGCCAGTCCAGTGCGCGCAGCTCCAGGTCGATCCCACCGCGCACCACGACTTCGGCCACGAGCATCGCGGGAAACTCGAACCGGCCGACATCCGCGATCTGCAGAAGCAGCTCAAGGCCGACGGGCTCACCCTAACGTCGGAAGCCGACGAAGCGACGACCGGCCCCGCCAGCCTGAGGCTCGTCGACCCGGACGGGAACATGATCCTGCTCGGTCAGCATCGATAGGACCTCCACGAGGCCTCGCGGAGCGGGCCAGTAACCGCCCCTGGCGGGAGCTGGCTTCAGGCGACGACGCACCCTTCCGGCCGGTCGCACTCCGGATCGATGGGCATGAGCTCCAGACGCACGAGCTCCGCATTGACCGCCGCGAGGTCGATGGCCCAGACCTCGTCGAGCCGGTCCGTGTAGCCTCTCAGCTCGTTCACGAGGATGTCGAAGATCTCGGACATGTTGTTCATGGGTCGGCCGTCCCCGCGCTCGGCCATCGACATGAGATTCGCAAGCCGATTGTTGACCTTGATCGGGAAATTGAGCGGATCCTGGTTGCTCTGATTCCGAACTTGGTAGATGTCCTCCTCAACGGCCGAGGCATTCGTCGTGAGGCTCTCCGCGGCCTCCGCCAGGCCGACGTCGTCGGATTGCTCGAGACGGTCCTCGAGTTGCGCCTTCATGCGGCGAATGGTGATGACCGCGCGGTTGGCCTCGGTCACCTTGTCGCGCACCATGCTGGAGAATTCATACTGGGCATTCAGGTCGTCGTTCGTGACGTCGCTGATCCAGGGATTCCGCTCGACCGTAAGCGCGACAGCCTCGGTCCGGCCGTCCGCGGTGAGCCGCACCCGGTAATCCCCCGGAGGCACCGCGGGCCCCTGGCGACCGGCGCCCCAGAAAATCAATCCCGGGAACGTGGTCCAGGGCTCTGTGCGCAGGTCCCAGGTGAGGTGGTTGAGGCCCGGCTCGGCGGAGAGTCGCCCCCCTCCACCGCCGCGACCGCCTCCGGCCGCGCTCGAGTCCGGTGCCGCGGATACGCTCTCGAAGGTGCGCAGCACCTCCCCGTTGGCATCCAGGATCTCGAGTTTGGCCTCGTTCGGCGTGTCCCGGAGCCACCACGCGATCGTGACCCCCGGCGCCGAGCGCATCGCGAGCGGTGGGGTGAACAGCTCGACGGCTTGG
Source organism: Gemmatimonadota bacterium (assembly GCA_036338615.1). GTDB lineage: Bacteria > Gemmatimonadota > Gemmatimonadetes > Longimicrobiales > Gaopeijiaceae > UBA1138. Next base: position 2,961 of record JAYZBT010000325.1, on the reverse strand, counting down.
GCCGTCATGTTCGGGGTCGCCTGGCGGAGTGGCTCGAAGTTGTCGAGCACCCAGAACCCGCGTCCGTGCGTGCCGATCACGAGCTCGTTGTCCTCGACGATCAGATCGATCACGGGGATGTCGGGAAAGCCTGGGTTCAGCTCCTGCCACATTCCCCCATCGTCGTACGAAATGTAGACCCCGTGCTGCGTTGCGGCGTAGAGCAGCCCCTCGCGGTTCGGGTCTTCTCGGACCGCATGCACGTAGGCGTCCTCACGAATGCCACTCACGACGTTGCTCCACGTCTCGCCGTAGTCGTCGGTTCTGAAGATGTAGGGTGAGAAATCATCCAGGAGCGGCAGGCGCACCGAGACGTAGGCGCGACCGCGCTCGAACGCCGATGCGTCGATCTGGCTAACGCGCCCGAAGTCGGGCATACCGGGCGGCGTGACATTCGTCCAGGTCGATCCGCCGTCCTGGGTGACGTGCACGAGGCCGTCGTCCGAGCCCGTCCAGATCACGTTCACATCGGTCTTTCCAGGTCCCACCGAGAAGATGGTCGCATAGACCTCGGGACCGTTCATGTCGCCGGTGATCGGCCCGCCCGAGCGTTGCAGCGTCGACGGGTCCGCCCGGGTCAGATCACCGCTCAGCGCCGTCCAATTCGCCCCCCCGTCGAGCGTCATCCACAGCCGCTGCGAAGACACGTACAGCCGGTCCGGGTCGATCGGAGAGAAGATGATGGGGAAGGTCCACTGCCAGCGCTCGACGAGATCGATCGCGGGTTCGCCCGAATAGAACCAGGGATACGGGTTCACCTCGCGCGTGATACCATGGCGACGGTTGAATTTGTCGACATACCGGCCGTTGTTCGTGCCCGAGAAAAACACGTCGACGTCCTTCGGGTCCGGCGCGATTTAGCCGGGTTCTCCCCCCCCCGCCCGGTAGGCGACATCCATGGAGCCTTCGGTGACGCTCCCGCTGCCGTCACGGCCCCGACCTCCACCGCCCCCACGGCCGCCGCCCCCGAATCCAAAGCGCGAAGCGTTCCAGTTCGAGGGCAAGCACAGCGTGCTGTTGTCCTGCTGCGAGCCGCAAATGTGGTACGGCACGTGCGCGGTCGTGACCACGTGGTAGAACTGAGCGGTCGAGAAATCCTGGTCCGTCCAGCTGTCACCGGTATTCGAGGAAACCGCGCCGCCGCCATCGTTTCCGACCACGAGATGCGTCGGGTCGTCGGGGTCGATCCAGAGGTCGTGGAAGTCCCCGTGCGTCCCGTTGTTGATCGTCTCGTACGTGGCGCCGCCGTCGGTGGAGCGGAAGAACGAGGTGTTCTGCATGTACACGACGTCCTCGTCCATCGGATCCGCGAAGACGTGCGTGTAGTAGAAGGCGCGCTGACGAATCGCGCGCGCGTCGTTGACCAACGTCCAAGTCTCTCCCGCGTCGTCGCTCGAGAAGAGTCCCCCGTCGTCGTTCTCGAAGAGCGCGTATACGCGGTCGGAGTTCGCCGGAGAGACCGCAAGTCCGATGCGACCCACGAGGCCACTCTGCGGCATGCCGGGATTTCGGGTCATCTCGGTCCAGGTCTCACCGCCGTCCGTGCTCTTGAACATGCCGCTGCCCGGGCCGCCGCTCGACATCTGGTACTCCTTGCGGTACGCCTCCCACAACGACGCATAGATCACGTCCGGGTTGTTCTGGTCGATCACGATGTCGATCGCGCCGGTCTCGTCGTTTCGGTAGAGCACCTTCCTCCAGCTATCGCCCCCGTCCGTGCTCTTGAAGACGCCGCGCTCGTCGCTGGCGGCGCCGTACTTGCCGAACGACGCCACAAAAACGATGTCCGGGTTGGACGGATGGATTCGGATCTTCGAGATCCCGTGGGACTCGGCGAAGCCGACGTGTTGCCAGGTCTCGCCCGCGTCGCGGCTTCGGTACACGCCGTCGCCTGGCAAGATGTTCCCACGAATACACGTCTCTCCGGTGCCGATGAAGATGACATCCGGATCGGTGTCGCTGACCGCCACCGCGCCGACCGACGCCGAGTTGATCTGGAAGTCCGTAACCGGCGCCCAGTTCAGACCCGAGTCGCTCGTTTTCCAAAGACCGCCACCGACCGCGCCGAAGTACGCCTCGTTCGGGCGCCCCTTCACGCCGGCAACGGCGATCGATCGCCCACCTCGGTCCGGTCCGATGTTGCGCCACCGATACCCAGCCAGCAGCGCGGAATCGAGAACGACGGACCCAGCCGACGACTGCTGGGCCGCGGCGGGCGGGGCAAGGAACACGAGCGGCGCCAACGCAATGAGCGGGGCGCAAACGGAGAGCAGAACACGCTTCGAGGTCATGGATCGCACACGGCGGAAGGGCGTGACTCGGGACGAGGGTGCGCAAAGTAGGGCGGGATCCGCAATCTAGCATGGGGGCGAAATAGTCCGTGCCGATCGACCCCTCCCACGCCACCCCCCGTCCCCCTACGTGGTTGCCCCCGAACCCAACGACTCCAATCGCCGACAACGCCGCATGGACCTGAAGATCACCGGAACCGTCGAGAAGTTGCTGGAGCAGCAGTCTGGCGAAAGCCAGAACGGGCCCTGGCGCAAGCAAGAGTTCATCCTCGAGACCGAGGGCAACTACCCCAAGCAGATCTGTATCGTGCAGTGGGGGGACAAGATCGATTCGTTCGGCGTGCAACTCGACGAGCGGCTCACGGTCTCGATCAACATCGCCAGTCGCGAATACAACGAGCGCTGGTATACGGACGTGACCGCCTGGAGGGTCGAGAGGGACGGCGCCGGGGGAGCACAACCCATGCCGGACGGCGAGCCCTTCCCCGAGCCGCCGGACTCCGACGGAGACGACGGCCTGCCCTTTTAGGCCTCAGCAGCAACCCTCGGGTCCGCACAGTTGGCCCGATGCCTCGGTGGTCACCTCGTACGCCAAGCCTTTGCGCTCACGGGGATGCCGGGGCGCATCGCG
>JAYZBT010000324.1:0-12904 GCA_036338615.1 Gemmatimonadota bacterium | reverse complement strand
CTTTCGATCTGGTCGGTGGAACGCGCTGTGACGACCACGGCGGCCCCGTTCTCGGCCAAGCGACGCGCCACGGCCCTCCCAATGCCCCTTCCGCCGCCGGTAACGACAACGCCACGTCCTTCGAGGCTCATACGTTCCTCCTGATCGTCATGCGATTTCGAAGAGTCCTGCTGCTCCCATGCCACCGCCGACGCACATCGTGACCACCACGTGGCGAGCGCCGCGGCGGCGTCCTTCGATGAGCGCGTGACCCGCGAGGCGCGCCCCCGTCATGCCGAATGGGTGACCGATGGCGATCGAGCCCCCGCTCACATTGAGGCGCTCCATGGGGATGCCGAGCTGGTCCCGGCAGTACACGACCTGGACGGCGAAGGCCTCGTTCAGCTCCCAGAGGTCGATGTCGTCCATCTGAAGCCCCGACCTTTCGAGCAACCGAGGCACGGCGAGCACCGGCCCGATGCCCATTTCGTCCGGCTCGAGCCCCACCACCGCGAGCCCGCGAAAGATGCCGAGCGGCTCCAGGCCACGCTGCTCCGCCAGTGTGGATTCCATGACGACGCAGGCGGAGGCCCCATCCGAGAGCTGGGAGGCGTTTCCCGCGGTGATCGTCTTGTCCTCCGCCACAACCGGCTTCAGCCCGGCCAGACCCTCCGCGGTCGTGCTCGGCCGGTTGCCCTCGTCCTTGGAGAGCGTGACCTGCTCTTCGCTGATCTCTCCGCTCTCCTTGTCCTTCACCAGCTTTACGGAGCTGATCGGAACGATCTCCTGATCGAGACGTCCGGCGGCCTGTGCCTCGGCCGTGCGCTGCTGACTCACCAGCGCGTATTCGTCCTGGGCTTCCCTGCTGACCGCGTACCGTTCGGCGACCACTTCGGCGGTGTGCAGCATGCTCATGAACAGGTCCGGCTTGTGCTCCATAAGCCAAGCCTCGTCCCATCGATGTTGGTTGAGGTTGCCTTGTACGAGGCTGACCGATTCGACCCCGCCGGCGACCGCGACCGGGACGCCATCGAGCACGACTCGGTTCGCGGCGATGGCGATCGCCTGCAGGCCCGAGCTGCAGAAGCGGTTCACCGTGGTAGCGGCAGTACTCACCGGCAGGCCGGCCCGCACCGCAGAGAGGCGGGCGATATTCCTGCCGGTCGCACCCTCGGGAAGTCCGCACCCCATGATCACGTCCTCGACTTCCCCGGGGTCGATGCCCGCCCGACTCACGGCGTGCTCGATGGCGTGCCCGGCCATGGTCGCGCCGTGCGTATTGTTGAAGGCACCGCGAAACGCCCTTCCGATGGGGGTACGCGCGGTGGACACGATCACGGCTTCTCTCATGAGGATGCCTTGTTCTCTGCTGATGGGGCCTCGGTCGCCGCCGCGGCCTTGGCTATTTCTCGATCGATGAGCACACGGCGCAGAATCTTGCCCGATGCGGCCTTCGGGATCTGATCCACGAACTCGACGCGTCGGACCTTTTTTTGCGGAGACACACGCTCGGCGACGAAGCTCATGACGTCTTCGGCGGTCAGGGATTCGTCTCCCACGACGAACGCCTTGGGCACCTCTCCGGCCTCTTCGTCCGGGCTGCGCACCACGGCGACGTCCCGGATCTGCGGATGGGTCAGAAGAAGCGCCTCCAACTCCGCGGGCGGGACCTGGAAGCCCTTGTACTTGATGAGCTCCTTCACGCGATCGACGATGTGGCAGTACGTATTCTCGTCGACGTATCCGATGTCGCCGGTGTGCAGCCAGCCGTCTTTGTCGATGGTCGCCGCGGTGGCTTCCGGCTGACCCAAATAGCCGGCCATAACCTGCGGGCCGCGAATGAAGACCTCTCCCCTCTCGCCCGGGCCGAGGTCCTCCCCGCTCTCGACCGAGACGATTCTCACCTCCGTATTGGGCAGGCACGGACCAATGGTGGCGTGCGAAGCATCGCCCCGTTTCTGATTGGGCGCAGCGTGGGTGACCGGGCTGGTCTCGGTCAGCCCGTACCCCTGAGAGACCACACAGCCCAAACGCTCTTCCACGGCGCGCCCCAACTCCTCGCCGAGCGGCGCCGCTCCCGAGTTGATCCCCTTGAGGCTCGAGAGATCGTAGTCGCTGACCATGGGATGCTTGGCGAGCGCGATGACGATGGGCGGCACCAGATGGGCGAAGGTAACGCCGTACTCTTGGATCGCCCCCAGGAATTGAGCGAGATCGAAGCGCGGCAGAACCACGATCGAGGAGCCGCGGGCGAGCGCCGCGGTCATGATCACCAGGAGCCCATAGATATGGAAAAAGGGCAGGACCGCGATCAGGGTGTCGTCTTCTTTCAACGCCCGGCAGAGACTGTGCGTGCCGTCGATCTGCGCCATGTTGGCGACCAGATTTCGGTGCGTGAGCATGACGCCCTTCGACACACCGGTCGTTCCGCTGGAATAAGGAAGCGCGACGAGGTCGGTCGCCGGATCGATGTCGACACCCTTCTCGAGCTCCTCGCCCTCCAGCAGCTCGGAGAAGGGGGTCGTACCTGGAGCACCATCGAAGGTGAAAATCTCCTCGATGCCACCCGCCTCGGCGGCGGCCTCTCGGGCCTTGTCGAGGAAAGGGCCGGCCGTGATGAGGAAGCGTGCCTTCGCGTCTCTGAGCTGCTTCGCGAGTTCGCCGGGGGTATAGAGCGGGTTGACCGTGGTGGCGACCCCGCCCGCGTACGCCGTGCCATGGAAGGCGATCGGGTAGGTGATGGTGTTCGGGCTGTAGATCGCGACCACTTCGCCTTTCTTCAACCCACGAGCGGCCAGAGCACCCGCCGCTTTCCGGACGCCGCTCGCGAGCTCGTTGTAGGACATGGAAGCGCCCGTGACCCCGTCGATCAGCGCGGCTTTTTCACCGAACTCGGGGGCGCGCCGCAACACGTAGTCAACCACCGACATCTCGGGGATGACTACGTCCGGATAGGGGCTCCGGTAAATCAAGACCGGCTCCAGCCGCCGAAGGTCCCGCCCTCGCTTGCAAGCCGCTCCAGGAGGGGAGCCGGCTCCAACCAGTCTTTATGGACCTCGTGGAATCGCTGCATCATCGTGAATACATGGTCGAGGCCGAGCGAATCGGCGTAGAACATCGGTCCGCCGCGATACCGCGGGAAGCCGTAACCGTAGAGCCAGACCAGGTCCAGGTCGCTCGCCCGCTCGGAGATTCCCTCTTCGAGGATTTTCGCGCCCTCGTTGATGAGCGGGTACAGGCAGCGCTGCAAAATCTCCTCGTCCGAGACCTCGCGGCGCTCGATACCCAACTCCTCGGAAGTGCGCACGATGAGGTCCGTGACCTCGGGGTCGGGGATCGGCGTCCGGCTTCCCGCTTCATATCGGAACCAACCCTTGCTGGTCTTCTGGCCGTATCGCCCCATTTTATAAAGGCGGTCGGCGATCGGCGAATAACGCAGGTGTTTCGGACGCGTCGGCTCCCGGTGCTGCCGCACACGCCAGCCGACGTCGAAGCCCCCGAGATCACTCAGGCCGAACGGACCCCTGGGGAAGCCGAACTCGTAGATCACACGATCGATCTGTTCCGGAAACGCACCTTCCTCGATGAGGAAGTTGGCTTGTTGAGCGTAGGGGTACAGCATCCGGTTCGCCGCGAACGAGTCGCAGACCCCGACGACGATGCCTACCTTCCCAATTTGCCTCGAGAGTCCGAGGACCGAGGCCAGAACCTCTGGTGACGTGCGCTCTCCACGGACGATCTCGAGCAGGCGCATGACGTTGGCCGGACTGAAGAAGTGCAGACCGACGACCTGTTCGGGTCGCCACGTCACCGATGCGATCTCGTCCACATCCAGCGAAGACGTGTTCGTCGCCATGATCGCTTCGGGGCGGCAGATTGCGTCCAGGCGTGTGAAGATGTCCTTCTTGAGCGCCATGTCCTCGAAGACTGCTTCGATCACGATATCCGCGTCCGCGACGCTGTCGAAGTCGAGCGTCGGCTGGATGAGCGCGAGGCGCGCTTCGGCATCGGCTTCGGAGAGCCTTCCTTTCGAGACGGTCGAGGCGTAGTTGCCCCGGATCTTGTCCATGCCGCGGTCGAGTGCACCCTGCTCCGTCTCCGTCACACGAACCGGGATACCCGCGTTCGCGAAGCACATGGCGATGCCGCCACCCCTGGTGCCGCAGCCCAGTACAGCCGTGCGGCCGATCGACATGGCCACTGTATCCCGTTCTACGCCCCGGACTTTCCGGGCTTCCCGCTCCGCGAAGAACACATGCCGCTGGGACTGGGACTGCAGGGAAGACCGACACTTCACGAACGTCTCGCGCTCGAACGCCAGTCCCTCGTCGAAGGTCCCATTCACCGCGGCCTCGACGCACGCTATGCAGGCGTATGGTGCCTCGAAGCCACGGGCCCGCCGTGCGATCTTGGCGCGGGATTCATCGAACATCTCGGGGCGTTCCCGAGCCTCCGCGAGCAGGTCGTCCTTGTCCCTCACCTTGAGTGGAGGACCGGCCTCGGAACCCAGCCGCTCGGCCAGGCTCACCGCGACCTCGACCAGAGTAGTCTCGTCCATCGCCATTTCGTCGATCAGCCCCAGCGCATGCCCCTTGTCTGCGTTGATGGGCTTGCCCGAGACGATCATGTCAAGCGCCGCCGGCACACCGATGAGACGGGGCAAGCGCTGCGTTCCCCCCGCACCGGGCACGATGCCCAGCGTCACCTCGGGCAACCCCAAGCGTGTGCCGGGCACCGACACGCGCGCGTGGCAACCGAGCGCGACCTCACAGCCACCCCCGAGCGCGGTACCGTGGATCGCGGCGACGACCGGCTTAGCCGAAGCCTCGATCGTGGCAATCAACTCCCCGAGGGTGGGCGACTCGCCCGCCGCCCCCGAATCGAACTCCCTGATGTCGGCGCCGGCGCTGAACATGCGCCCGGCGCTGTGGAGAACGAACGCCTCGATCTCCGCGTCTTCCATCCCCGCCGCCAGCGCTCGGTCCAGGCCGGTGCGCAGGGAGAGGGAGAGGGCGTTGACCGGCGGGTTGTCGAGCGTAATGACGGCGACGGCACCCCTGCGGTCGAAACGGACCGGGTCGGACATGCGAGAGGCTCCTATGGAGTCTGGATGAGGTGAGAACGGTGCTCGTGGAGGCGCGAATATATCGAACCGATGTGGAACTGAAGCCGGGATTGGGATAGCATGGTGTCGGATTCGAGGCAACCAGCCTCCGGAAGAAATGCTCCGGAAGAAATGCTCCGGCACGGCGGGAACTCATGACGACTACTACTACACGACACTTCGGTGCCAGCTACCTCATCCACGAGACCGACCCCGAAGAAGTCGTAACCCCCGAGGACCTGGGCGACGAAGAGCGCATGATCATGCAAGCGTTCCAGGATTTCGCGGACCGTGAGGTGGCGCCGCACATCGAAGAGCTCGAGAAGGGCTCGGGCGGAATCGGCCTGGAATTGTTCAAGAAGGCCGCGGAGCTGGGGATCTTCATGGCCGAGGTCCCCGAAGAGTATGGCGGCCTGGACCTGAACGTGCTGGCTGTCACCGGCATGTGCTCGATCCGGGCGAAGCTGGGAAGCCTCGGGTCGCTCATTTTCGGTCATCAGGGCATCGGCATGCTGCCGCTCATCAACTTCGCCACCGAGGATCAGCGCCAGCGATACCTGGAGCCGTGCATGAACGGCGAGATGCTGTCAGCGTTCGCGCTCACCGAGCCCGGTACCGGTTCGGACGCGATGAACATCACGACCAGCGCGGTGCTGAGTGAGGACGGCAGCCACTACCTGGTCAACGGGGGCAAGCAGTGGATCACGAACGCGGCTTGGGCCGACATCTTCATCCTCTTCGTGAAAGTCGACGGTAAGCACTTCTCGACGCTGATCGTCGACGGTGACAGCCCCGGCCTGACGGTCGGTGCCGACGAGCGGCTCCTAGGCCAGCACGGCGCCTCGATCAACGCGATCGCGCTCGAGGACGTGCGAGTCCCCGCAGAAAACCTGCTCGGCGAGTTGGGCAAGGGTCACAAGGTTGCGTTCTGCACGCTCAACGTGGGCCGCCTCAAGCTCGCCACCAACAGCGCGTCCGGGGCAAGAAAGGCCGTGGAGGTCGCCGCTCAGTACGCCGCCGAACGACACCAGTTTGGGCGGCCGATCGGAGACTTCGGTCTGATCCAGCGGAAGCTCGCCGACATGGCTTCGCGCGCGTATGCAGCGGAGTCCGTCGCCTATCGAACCTCCGGGCTGGTCTATCACGCGCTCGAGAACACCGACGGCCAGGGACCTCCCACGCTGGACGACAAACTCAACACGCTCACCGAGTTCTCGGCGGAGTGCGCGATGGCCAAGGTGTTCACGTCCGAGGCGTACAACGAGCTAGCCGACGAGGCGCTCCAGGTTTTCGGCGGATACGGCTTCAGCGAAGAATACGCCCCGGCGCGCATGTACCGTGACTCACGCATCACTCGCATCTACGAAGGCACGAACGAGATCTGCCGGCTCTATGCGCAGAGGGCCATGCTGAGGCGGGCTTGGAAGGGCAGCCTTGATTTCGGCGGCGCGATCGAATCGCTTGCTGCTGAATCGTCCAGCGATGCCATAGACCTGTACGACCCCACGGTTATGAACTGGGGATTCGAACCTATCGGCCTCGGGATTCGCAACCTCAAGAAGATCTACTTCTACCTCGTGAAGGCAGTGTCGGACGGCGTCGAGAGGGAGTACATGTTCGACGCGGACAACCAACAGTTCATGGCCAGCCTCGCCGACGTCGCGATCGAGATCTTCGGCGCGGAAAGCACCTACCTCCGTGTCGCGAAGCACAAACAGACGGGCACCACGGGCACGGAACTGCCCGAGGCGCTGGCACGAATCTGTTTCGAGCGCTCGGTCGAGCGAGTCCGTAGCGAAGCGACCGAGATCCTGGCTGCGTTGTCCTCTTTCAGGGAGCTGCGGTCGGACCTCGAGCAAATCGAGAAGTGGTTGCCGCTTCCGGCCGGACTGATCGAGACGCGCGCTTTCGTGGCTCGCTCCGTCTTGGATCTCGGGGGGCTCCCTGCATCGATGACGTGACGTCACGGGAGTTGGACCACTACGCGGACGTCCAACTCCTCCCCGGGAAAGCCGCGGTAGTAAAGCTGGTTGTGCTGCTCGCCGTACTTGCCGTCCTTCCCTTCGTCGTGCCCGGCTACCGCATCTTCACGCTCAACTACATGGCCATCTTCGTGATCGTGGGCCTGGGCATGAGCATTCTGGTCGGCGATACGGGGCAGGTCTCGCTCGGCCACGCGGGGTTCATGGCCATAGGCGCTTATACGAGCGTTCTCGCCATGACCGAATTGGGTGCGCCGTTCCTGATTGCGCTGCCCGCGGCGGCCCTGGTTTCCGCCTTCTTCGGCTTCTTGCTCGGGCTCCCTGCGCTACGGCTCGACGGACCCTACCTGGCGATCGCGACGCTGGGATTCGGACTCGCGGTGACGTTGATCATCGGACATGGCTCGTTGTTCGGCGGCCACATGGGACTGGTGGTCCCGGAGGCGTCCCTCGGGCCCCTGCCGCTTTCCGGTGACATCAGCCACTACTTCCTGATCGTGGGAATCACCGTGGTGTTGGCCGTCGCCGCCCGCAACCTCGGTGTCACCCGGGTGGGGCGCGCATTTCGTGCAATCCGCGACAGCCCCATCGCCGCCGAGACCATGGGTGTCGACGTGGCCTACTACAAGACGCTCAGTTTCACGGTGAGCGCCGCCTTCGCGGGCATCGCCGGCAGCCTGCTCTCACTCATGAACGGCTTCATCAGCCCCGGCGTCTTTTCCTTCACGCTCTCGCTGATGTTCCTGGCGATGGTGGTCTTCGGCGGGCTGGGCTCCATCACGGGAGCGGTGTTGGGCAGCTTGGTGATGGGATACGTCAACCTCCGGATGGACGCGGTGCAGGAGATCCCGGTCCTGGGCCCCGCGCTGCAGAACTTCTCTGACGCGTTCATGTCCCCCAGTGGGCTCCCCAACGTGGGCTGGGTCCTCACCGGACTCATGATCATGCTGACGATCATGTTCGAGCCGCGAGGCCTATATGGTGTTTGGCTTCGTGTCGAAGACGCTCTGCGATGGTTGAGGCGGCGCAGCGCATCAGGCGGCACCGCGACAGGAGCCGGTTGAGGCATGCTGCTTCAGATCGTCGCGAGCGGACTATCCTCGGGGAGCATCTACGCGCTGGTGGCGTTGGCGCTCGTCATCACCTACAAGACCACCGAGGTTCCCAACTTCGCCCAGGGTGAGATGGCGATGTTCTCTGCGTTCGTCGCCTACGTGCTGATCGTCGACTACAACGTAGGCTTCGTCGTGGCGTTCGGCGCGGCGATCGTGTTCGCGTTCCTGCTCGGCGTCGGATTCGAGGGCCTCTTCTTACGACGTACGAAGAACCCGACGCATCTCAACCTGATCATCATGACGCTCGGCTTCCAGCTGGCGCTGTTCGGGCTGGCGGGATGGAGGTGGGGCGCGGACCAGAGGCAGTTCCCCTTCCCCGTGTCGGCCAGCGAAGTCGTCCGCTTCGGCGATATCACGGTGAGCACCTTGAGCCTCGCGACGATCTCCATCGCGCTCGTTCTCATGGCCGCGGTCTTCGCTTTCTTCCGCTTCACCAAGCTCGGCGTCGCGATGCAAGCGACGCAGCAGGACCCGATGGCGGCACGAATCAACGGTGTGCCCGTGCGCGCCGTCGTGGCACTCACGTTCGGCATCAGTTCCGTGATCGGGTTGGTCGCCGCGTTGCTTACGGCGCCGCTCATCACGCTCGACCCGACGCTGATGTGGGATCCCCTTCTCAAGGGCTTCGCGGGCGCGGTGCTGGGTGGCATGAACACCCCCGTCGGCGCCGTGCTCGGTGGCTATCTTCTGGGCGTCGTGGAAAACCTGTTCGGGGCCTATGTCTCGGTAGAGTTCAAGTCGGCAGTGGCGTTCCTGATCATCGTGATCGTCTTGTGGTTCAGGCCGGTCGGGCTGTTCGGTCGACAGCCGCCGCGGAAGGTCTAGACGATGTCGTTCTTCTCGGTGCGTAGCCTCAGCAAACGATTCGGAGGCTTGACCGCGCTCGACGACGTATCCTTCGAGGTCGAGAAAGGCTCGATTTTTTCCGTGATCGGCCCCAACGGCTCCGGCAAGTCCACCGCGTTCAATTGCATCAACGGCATCTATAAGCCGACGGCCGGCACGGTCCACTTCGAGGGCGAGCAGATCTCGGGGCTGAAGTCTCACCGAATCGCACGGCGCGGTCTGGCCCGGACGTTCCAGAACATCGAGCTGTTCGCCAACGAAAGCACGGTGGACAACCTCATGCTCGGCCGTCACCAGCACATGCGCACGGGCCTCTGGCGCGGCATGGGGATGCTGGGCCGCACGACGCGCGCCGCACGCGAGGAGGTCGAGAACCGCGCCCGGGTCGAGCAGGTCATGGAAACGCTCGATCTCACGGCCGTGCGGGATCGACCCGTTCAGGAGCTTCCCTACGGAACGCAGAAGCGGGTCGAGCTGGGCCGTGCACTCGCGATGGACCCGAAGCTATTGCTGGTCGACGAGCCGTCCGCCGGAATGAGCCCCGAGGAGCGGGCCGACATCGGCGAACGACTGCGCAGCCTGCGGGACGACCTCGGCCTGACCATTCTCCTGATCGAGCACCACATGCAGCTCGCCATCGACCTCGCCGACCGCGTGCTCGCCCTCAACTTCGGCAAGGTGATCGCGCTCGGCGCCCCAGAAGAAGTCCGGAGCCATCCAGAAGTCATCAAGGCGTATTTGGGCGATGGATAGTCACTCCGCGTCCCCGCTTCTCGAGCTCGCCGACGTCGAGACGTACTACGGCCCGCTGCGCGCGCTCACCGGCGTATCCTTCGGCGTACGAGAGGGCTCGATCACGGTGATCCTCGGAAACAACGGCGCCGGCAAGAGCACACTGCTGAGTACGGTATTGGGCGTGCTCGATCGCCAGCCCCAGAAGGGCACGATTTCATTTCGCGGGGCCCGGATCGACGGAGTGGCGACGGAGGCGATCGTGCGCTCGGGAATCTCCTATGTGCCCGAAGGGCGCCGACTCTTCAACGAGTTGAGCGTGCGCGACAACCTGACGGTAGGAAGCTACGTACGGCGCAACCGCGCTGAGGCGCAAAAGACGCGGGAGCGGGTCTACGAATTCTTCCCGCTACTGGCCGAGCGCTCACGGCAGCCGGCGGGTACGCTCTCCGGCGGCGAACAACAGATGCTCGCCATCGGTCGCGCGCTCATGAACGGCCCGCGGCTGCTCCTTCTGGACGAGCCATCGCTGGGTCTGGCTCCCATCTTGGTTCGACAGGTGTTCGACATCATCTCGCAGATTCGAGACGAGGGCGTCACCGTCCTGCTCGTGGAGCAAAATGCCCGCATGGCGCTCTCGATCGCGGACGAAGGGCTCGTGCTCGAAAACGGCGCCATCGTCATCGCCGGCCCGGCCGCGGAGCTGATCGACAATGAAGAGGTGGAGGCGCTATACATGGGGGCCAAGACTTCGCCATCCCAATAAAGGAAACGCGACGTGACGCCGACGCGGAATCGGATGTGGAGCAACGGGCTTCGGCTCGCCAGACGGGCGGCACTGCTGTCGCTCATGCTCGTTTTCGCGAGCGCATGTGCCGACCCGATCGATGAAGGAGGAGTCCGGGGCGTCACGGACGACGAGATCGTCATCGGCGGCTGGGGCCCGCAGACAGGGCCGTACGCCCTGTGGGGCTCGGTCGGAAGGGGCGCGGCCGCCTACTTCGACCTGATCAACGAAGAGGGCGGCATTCATGGGAGAAAGATCCGGTTCATCCTCCGCGACGACGCGTACAACCCTTCGCGCACCGTGGCGGTGGTCCGGGAGATGGTCGAGCGAGACCGGGTCTTCGCCGTAGTCGCGGGCGTGGGAACGGCAACGACACGCGCGGTGATGGACTACCTGATCGAGAACGAGGTGGCGCTGGTCTCGCCCGCGACCGGAGCCACGCATTGGGCGTGGCCGACGAAGGAGCTCGTCTTCGCCCAATACACGCCATACTTCGACGAAGCCGCGGTCCTGGTCGACCACGTCGTGAACGACCTGGGCCTCACCAAGATCGCGGTGATCTACCAGAATGACGACTTCGGCCAAAGCGGGCTGATCGGCGCCCAGCTGGCGCTCGAAAGACACGGGCTCGGTGTGATCGAGTCTGCTTCGGTCGAGGGTACGGACACCGATTTGAGCTCGCACGCAGTGAGGCTTCGCGAGTCCGGAGCCGAAGCCGTCATCATGTGGCTTGGGCCCAGACACGCAACGATCATCGTCGGCGCAGTTGGACGGCTCGGGTACGAGACCCAGTGGCTCGCGAGCTCGGGGCTCGCGGACGTGGTGAACCTGTACGAGTTGACTGAAGGCGCGTGGGCGGGCGTCATCTTCGCCGCGATCGGCGAGTTGTACAATTCTGAGAGCCCGCTCATGGAGAAGTACCGACAGGCGAGCGCGCGCATCGCTCCCGACGAACGAGCCAGCGAATTCTTCCTGTCCGGATTCCGGTACGCGGAACCACTGGTCGAAGGCCTCAGGCGCGCGGGTCGCGACCTGACGACCGAATCACTCGTCGGGGCCCTGGAAACGTTCGACGGGTTCCAGGGAGTTGGTGCTCCTCTCACGTACACGCCCACGAGGCGTCAGGGAACCAGAGCCACATTTCTGGTGCGCACGCTCGCGGACGGGACCCCTGAGCGGTTCACCGACTGGATCGAGTCCGACATCGACATCGAAGAGGCGATCCGCCGCCTGGAGGGCTCGGAATAGCGACCCGCGACACGCTCGTCTCATGAGCCGGATTATCCTGGTGCGCCACGCGCAAGCGACGTTCTCGGCGGATCCCGCCGAGGCCTTCGAGAACTACGATCAGCTGTCGGCTTTGGGGCTGACGCAGGCCGACGCTCTGGGTGAGGAGCTCGTTCGGTCCAGAGTGATGTTCGATCGTGTCTTCGTGGGACCGGCGCGACGTCATGAGCAGACTGCCGACGGCGTGGCGTCGGCGTATTCGCGTGGCGGTCTACCGTGGCCGAACCCGTCGACGGTCCAGGAGCTTCAAGAGCACAGCGGGGCGAGCGTGGTGGAGATCATGCTCTCCCGCCCGCAGTACGAAGACGCGCACAAGCAGATCCAGGCGCCTGGCGCCGACAGCAGAACCCGCGCGCGCGCATATTTCTCGGCGTTTCGCGAGATCACGCGCAGTTGGGCGCGAGCTGAGCTGACCTCCGATTGGGGCGGGGATCCGAGCGCGGGCCTCGGCGCTGTCGAGAGTTGGCAGGCCTTTCGCGCTCGCGTCCAGCGTGGTGTGGGGCGCATCCTCGAAGAAGCCAGTGGCAGCGCCACGATCGCAGTATTCACGTCCGGCGGACCGATCGGCTCCATCGTCGCGCGCGTGCTTGGCCTAGATGACGAGCAGGCCATAGAGTTGGCTTGGGCCGTACAGAATACCACCGTGACCGAGCTCGTCTTCCGCGAGGACCGTTTGTCGCTCAAGTCTTTCAACGCGCAGCCGCGCTTCAGCTCAGTGGAGCTTGTTACGTATGTCTGACAGGATTGCAGGAATCGTCGAACGTGTCCGCGCCTTCATGGAGACCGACGTCTATCCCGTCGAGAGCCAGGGCGGGCGCGAGGACTTCTACTCCATGCTGCCCATGCTCGAAGAGAAACGGCAGAAGGTTCGCGATCTCGGGCTCTGGACGCCGGCGGTCAGCAAGGAGTGGGGCGGCCTCGGCCTTTCCCTGTGGGAATTCGGCCAGGTCAGCGAAGTGCTCGGCCGCAGCCCCCACGGACTCTTCATCTTCAATTGTCACGCCCCGGACGCGGGCAACATCGAGGTCCTGACCACGCAGGGAACGGAAGAGCAGCAGGAACGGTGGCTGCG
>JAYZBT010000323.1:0-3025 GCA_036338615.1 Gemmatimonadota bacterium | reverse complement strand
AAGGCCCGGGTCGGCGTCCGGACGCATCCCGAGTAGGTCCTTCGGATCTTGGTTGAGGTGCGCCATGATCCACTGCGTATTTGTTCTTGCGATGTACGGCCCCTCGCCCGTAAGCAGCTCGTACCCCAGCACCCCGAACGCATAGATGTCGGCCAACTCGGTGAGGTCCTGGTCCAGAAGCTGCTCGGGACTGAGATACCTGGGGTCGCCCATCATCTGACCGGTCTTGGTCAGGCGGGTCGATTCCTCGCCGCTGGTCACCAAAAGGGCAGCGATTCCCAAGTCTGCCAGCAGCGCCTTCTCGCCGTCCTCGTCCCAAAGCACGTTGGCTGGCCGCACATCGCGGTGGACGATGCCCGCCGCGTGAGCTGCGGCCAACGCGGACGCGATATCACGGAGGATCTCTTTCGCGAGCGCCGACGAGAGACGGCCATCGGCCTTGAGTCGCTCCTCCATCGTGCGGCCCTTCACGAAGCGCATCACCAGGTACGGCGTCTCGTCGGGCAGGCGGCCGAAGCGGTAGACCTGGACCACACTCGGGTGACCCAGCGACGCTGCGGCCTTGGCCTCGCGCTCGAAGCGCTTGAGGGCCGTCTGATCCTTCGCGTGGGACGGTGAGAGCACCTTGATGGCGACGAGCCGGTCGAGCTCCTTCTCTCTGGCTAGGTAGACCGTGGACATCGAGCCTTTGCCGAGGCCCTGCTTGATGTCGAAGTCGTCCCCGAGCGGCCTCCTGCAGGGCCTCTGTCGAGCGAGCCCCACCGTCACCTCTGGAGACAAGGGGAGGGTCGGGCAGAGTGTCGGCCCCACCTCGGGCCGAAGAGTCGAGTTCGGGCGGAGAATTAGAGTCGCTCATAACGTCGGCACGATAGGCGAGCAACGCGCGCACGACACGCGTCTGGGCCCAGTTGAGAGCCACTCCAACACAAGAAGCTTGCGTCTCCGGAAAGAGCGTTTTAGTGTGCTGGTAGACTGATACACCAATACACCTTCTCCCGACGAGACCCCGTGGCCTGCATCCGAAAGTGCGCAAGTGGCGTCGAATCAAGTGACGTTCATGCACTGAAACAGCGAATGGAGGTTGGTCATGGGTGAAGGCCGTCGTCGTGCGGCCCGGTGGGGAGGAATCCTCGCACAGGTCCTCACCGCTTGGGCGCTCGTGTTCGTGCTGGCTTCCGGGAGTTTGTTTTCGGGATGCCTGCTCTTCACGGCGCTCCTGGTGCCGTTTCGCTCCAATGGAAGGGACCGAGACCGCGCGGTCTCCAATTTCTCGTCCGGTCTCCTTCTTTGGGGCGTGCTCTTGACGCACGTCTTGGAGTCCCTACTCGGCAGGCTGTCCGGAAGTCCTGCCCCGGTCCTCTCGCCGCAGAACCTGCTATTGCTCACGGCGACCGTACTCTTTGTGTTCGCGGGCGCCTTCTTCTGGGTCGAGCGAGAGGATAGGACCCACCGGTGATCCGCTCCGCCGCACTCACCGTCATGCTCGCCGCAGCGGCGTGCTCGCCATCCGAACCCGGAGCGGACGGGGCACGACCTCTCGAGCTGCCCTTGTTCGGCTTGTCCGAGCCCAGCCTCGAGATCGGGTTGCTAGACGGTGACGAGCGATACCTCTTCGGCTCGATCGAAGGCGTGCTGCGGCTCGGTGACGGGAGGGTCGCGGTCTCAGACGGCGCGGCCTCCAGGGTATCCCTTTACGACTCGACGGGCTCGTTCGACCGCTCGTTCGGCCGGAAGGGTGAGGGCCCTGCCGAGTTCGGCACTGTGTCTCGAATCTACGCCCACGGGGCTGACTCGCTGCGTGTTCTGGATCGCGCGACGGGGCGAGTCTCCTCCTTCGCCGCGAGCGGCGAATACGGCAGTCAGGTGGACGGCTTCGAGCTCTCTGGGGACTCCCTATTCTCCCTCGACGCCTGGTTGTACGGTCGATTCTGGGTCGACGGAGCTCTCGTCAGCGAAGATCGGGACCGGGTGAAGGCGGCGCTGGATGGGCTTCCTCAGCCCCGCCTCTCGCCAGGGTATCGCATGGTACGGGTCGCGAGAGACGGATCGCTGTTCATCCGCGAACCCGGGGTCACCGCGGACGGGAGCAAGGCGTGGACTATCGTCGACGCCACCGGTGAGCCGGAGGCGGTCGTACAGATGCCGGAACGCTTCGAGCCGATGGACATCTACGCGGGCGAATTGCTCGGCCGATGGACCGGGGAGTCGGGCGTGCACTTCGTGCGCTCGTACCGGCTCGAGGACACGCGTGAGACTCGTGCGGTCCCGGCATGGCTGAACGAAGCCGAGTCCTTCATCACGATGGAGGTCCCGCCGGACCCCGAGGCACTCATGACGCTCATGCGGGAATCGATCAAACAGATGGCTTCTCGGCAGGAGATACACTACGCGTCGAACATGACGTATACGACACGACTCGATGCACTCGAGTTCGAGCAGCCCGAGGGCCTCGAGGTCGACTTCGTCATCGCGAACGCGCGGGGCTGGGCGGCGGTCTTCACGCATCCAGGCATGGATCGCGTGTGCGGGCTGGGATACGGCTTCGTGGTTCCGCCCGGCTGGGTGCCGGGCATGATCGTGTGCGCACCCGACGCAAGCGATGCCTCCACCGTCGGGGGCGACTGAAGCGACATGCTGTTCGACGATATCGACCCCCGTAGCTCCACGCCGCTCTACGCGCAGATCGCCGCGCGCGTCCGCATCGCGGTCGCGGCCGGCGACCTGCTGCCCGGCGACCCGCTGCCTTCGGTGCGGGTGCTCTCCAGGGACTTGCGCGTGAACCCGGCGACGGTGTCACAGGCGTACCGGGACCTTGCCGCCGACGGCTTCGTGGAAAAGCGGCCCGGACAGGGCACGTTCGTTCAAGAAGTACCCTCGTTCCTTCGGGGCGAAGAGCGAGCCGCCACGGCCCAAATGTTGGTGCGGAAGCTGCTCCAGGATGGGGCGCGGCTGGGGATCGATGCGGAGGAGCTTTCGCGCGCACTTCACTCGGAAGTAGGAGCCGAGGTATGACGTGCCCCCAAGT
>JAYZBT010000322.1:0-9246 GCA_036338615.1 Gemmatimonadota bacterium | reverse complement strand
GTCGTGAATGCCCTGTCGGTTCACGTCCCAATAGACCTGAGCGAAGCCGAGCAGGCCGGTCGCGAAGCCCGCTATGTATCCACCGCATCGTTCGAACGCCACCCACCAGTTGATGGGTTCCCCGTCCAGTCTCACGACGCGCAGGCCCAGCATGCGCTTGCCGATGGTCTGCCCGTTCCACCAGGAGAGGAAGACCGTCATGTAGAGCATCCCCACCGGATCCGAATCCGACCTCGTCCCAGAGGCCGCCAAGCAGCCCCATGAACCCTCCGTTCGTCGACCCCTCGAGTTCTTGCTCAGCGGCCACCAACCTCTGTTCCGCTCGCGCCTGATCCTGTGCGAGATCCTCGATTCGATCCTGCAGACGGGCGATGGTGTCGGCCGCGATGTCGTCGCTCAAGCGATCGGCGAGCGCCGCCAGGCGAGCGAGGGACGCCGTCCTCCTCAGGTGCGTCCCGCAACAGCGACGCATACGCCTCGAGGGCTTCAGCGGTGGAGTATGTCGCGACACGTTCCTCGATCGAGGTGATCTCGTTCTCGTCGAGATCTTCGCCTCCGGCGACCCTCTCGGCGCCATCGGTGCGGACGAGGCGAGTGAATGCGGTCTCTGCGTCATCCGCCCATGAAGTGTCCTCCGGGACCGCGGCCAGGACGAGATCGAGCACGTCCGAGCGCTCGACGCCCAGGCTCTCGGCGGCCCTGATGAACTGCTCGACGGCTTCTTCGGCATCCTCGAGGTCATCGACACCCTCGAAGATGGCGCCAGCCGCGAGTCCGGCCAGTCCGCGTGCGAACAGGAGGCCCGCCACATCCGTGACCATGCCCGGGGGGGTCGAGACGTCGTCCTCGTCATCGCCGCTGGAGCCGAAGCCGAAGCCGAAGAGCGCCCACGAAGAGGCGGTAATGACCCCGATGAAGAGCCCGAGGCAGCCCACGGAGGCTCGCATCGCCCTTCCGAAGACGCTGCCTTTGACGGGAGTGCGCTTGAAACCGGCGCGCATGAAGAAGACCGCGACGACCAGGCCGAGTATCATGGAGAAGCTGTTGGTCACCAGCGTCACGAACCCGATCACCGCGAAGTCGATGGGGCATGCGAGCAGCCGGCGAATCGGAGGCGCCAGGGGCGTGCCGAGCAGATCCTCCGAGACGTCGAACACGTCTGGAGTGATGATGCTGGGGGGATCGCGGTGCGTCGAGCCGATGGCCATCTAGCTAACGACTACCTCTCCTCGTCCACAGTACGAGCGCGAGTCCCACCGCGGCCCCGAGTAACGCTCCACCCGCGAGGGTTCGAGCGCGGCTGCGACCCCGCTCGACGGGGGCCGGCGCGGCGACTTCGTCCTCCCCCGCGTAGACCGCCAGCGTCACTGCTCCCTCCCCCCCGAAAGCGACCGCCTCATCTTCGTCTCCCTTCCATCCACACGGCGCACACGAGAGCACACCTCTTTCGCGTGCGGTACGATTGGCAGAGACGACCTTTTCACCACAGGCTGGGCAGCCGAGGCCCGTTGGCAGCGGCTGAATCATGCCGTACAGAGCGCCCTTCGAGAGGTCGAGTCGTTCGGCGATCTGGTTTACGCTGAGGTCCGAGCCCCAGTACAACTCGTTTGCCGTCGCGACTGCTTCCCGCGTCTGTTCAGAACTGTCTGTCATGTGGTATCCGGCGGTTGCCTTGACCCCCCCTGTCAGTCCGATGAAGATAGCCTAGTCCGTCGGCAGGCGGGTCCTCGCCGTCATTCCGAGCGGTTCTCCGCCTATGCACATTCCCGCCTCACACGGTCAACTCGAAGCGCTGCTGAAGGAGCCGGCGGGTGCGGCCCACGGTGCGGTCGTGGTCTGTCATCCCCATCCGTTGCACGGCGGCACGATGCATACCAAGGCCGTGTACCGCGCCGCTCAAGCCTTCAACGACGCCGGGCTCGTTGCGTTGCGCTTCAATTTCCGCGGCGTGGGCACCAGCACGGGTAGCCATGATCAGGGAGTCGGGGAGCGAGATGATTTGCGCGAAGCGCTCGACTGGCTCGAGGCCGAGTACCCCGACTTGCCACTCCTGGTGGGCGGCTTCTCCTTCGGATCGATGGTGGGACTCTCGGTGGGAGCGGACGATGAACGCGTGGTTGCGCTTCTCGGCCTCGGGCTGCCGGTCGACATGGATCGCTACGACTATTCGTTCCTAGCCGAGGCGAAGAAGCCCATCCTCGTCGTCCAGGGCGAGAACGACGAATTCGGCGCCGGGGATACGGTCGCGGCGCTACTCTCCGAGTTGGGAGCGCACATTACGCTGGTGCGTATCCCGGGCACGGACCATTACTTCACGGATCGTCTGGACGAGCTCCGAGCTACGATTCGCGGTTACTATGAGTCGGGCCCCGGATCCCGCACACTGGCGATCGTCTAACGCATTGTAAGGGGGGACCTCATGCGCGGTCGCGATCGGGTGATGCAGAGCCTCGAAAACGTCTATCGGGGGGCCTTCAGCGCGGCCGAGAAGGCCGGCGACAGCGATACGATGGCGCGCCTCGATCTCGGATATCAGAGGGACCAACTCCAGCTGGAACTGCTGCTCGATATCCGGGAACTGCTCGTGCCTGATGAGAAGGACACGACCACCTCCCTGCTCGAGAAGGCCCAGGAAATCCGCAAGTTGACGAAGCTCCGGTGAAGATCTACACGCGGACCGGTGACCGGGGTGAGACCGCCCTCTTTGGAGCGGGTCGCGTCTCGAAGGCTCACGCGCGCGTGGAGGCGTATGGCACCGTTGACGAGCTGAATGCGACGCTCGGGTGGGCGGTCCTTCAAGTGTCGGACGCCTCGATTCAGCAACGCTTGCGTGCCATGCAACACGACCTCTTCACGCTCGGCGCCGATTTGGCGTCGCCGCCGGTCAGCGAGGGTCGACGGCGACCCGACACACCCGACCTCCCGACGGACCGCATTGCCGAGATGGAATCGTGGATGGACGATGCGGACGCCGAGTTGCCCGCGCTGCGGGCCTTCGTGCTTCCGGGCGGTACTCCGGGAGCCGCCGCGTTGCATGTCTGTCGCACGGTGTGCCGCCGCGCCGAACGCGGCGTTGTGCGCTTGGCCGAAGTGGAATCCGTCAGCGAGGACGTGGTCCGGTACTTGAATCGCCTCTCCGATCTGCTCTTCACCTTGGCGCGTCTCGAAAACCTTAGATCGGGCACCCCGGACGTCGAATGGAAAAAGGGGGGCAACGAGGGTTGATCCACCTTCCTTTTACCCGTGAGGCCCGCCGAGGCGAGACGATTCGCGGTGACATTCGCATCCCAGAAGGGCCGCCGCCGAGATCTGCGGTCGTCGTTGTGCATGGCTTCAAGGGCTTCAAGGATTGGGGATTCTTTCCTCACCTGTGCGATCGGCTCGCCGCCTCTGGACACTCGGTCGTGTCGTTCAACTTCAGTCGAAACGGGATCGGGTCGGATCCGTTGCAGTTCACGGAACTCGACAGCTTCGGTACCAACACGTTCAGCATCGAGTTGGAAGAGGTGCGCTTGATCCTCGATGAGGTATTGGACGGGGAGCTTCTGCCGCGCGCCCCGAGAAAGGTCGGATTGCTGGGTCATAGTAGGGGCGGGGGGCAGGCGATTCTCGCAGCAGCGGAAGAGCCTCGTGTCGACGCGCTCGTGACTTGGGCTGCGGTCTCTCACTTCGACCGTTGGTCGGACGAGACCAAGCGGGAGTGGCGAGAGCTGGGTCGGCTCTGGGCCATGAATACGCGTACGGGGCAGCAGATGCCGCTCGACGTGACGTTGCTCGATGACTACGAGGCGAACCGCCGCCGGCTGGATATCTCTGGTGCGGCTGGCCGCATCGCTTCTCCGTGGCTGATTCTTCACGGAGTGGAAGACGTTACGGTGCCCCAGCGCGAGGCCCGGCACCTCGCCGCCGAAGCTCAGGGAGCGCGTATGATGCTCGTAAACGGCGCTGGGCATACCTTCGAGGCTCGGCACCCCTTCGACGGGGCGCCTCCTGAACTCGAGGAAGCGCTCGAGTGCACGGTTCGGCATTTCGAGCAGCACTTGATCGACGGCGACTGAGACAGGCTCGGTGAGCGACGTGCGCCGCGCGGCAGCGATGGCCGATTCGGTGAAGCACGCCTTGCTTGCCATCGGGGTCGCTCCCGACGGAGTCGACCTCGTCTGCCGAGCCCACGCGCTCGCCATGGAGGCGCGCATCGAGCAACTCGAAGACGACCATCACACAGCGTACCTTCATCCGGGAAGGTCGGTGCTGATCCTCGTACGAGACGTAGCGCACTCGGACCCTCCCACGCTCGCGGCAAGCGCGTTGTTGGAGTCGGAGACGGACGCGCTTCGTGTACCCGCGCTCCAGATCAGCTCACAGATCGGTCCCGACGTCGTCTCCCTCCTCGAGCAGATCCCCGCGCCTGGAGACGAAGCGTTGGTCGAGCGGCTCGTCACGCTGCCGAAGGCACTGCGCCTGGTGGCGCTGGCGGAGCGCCTGGATCAATTGCGCCATGCGCATCTCCACCGTGATCGGGCCTGGTGGGCGGTGATCCACGAGGAGACGACCTGGGCTTGGCTCCCTGTGGCCGAACGCACGCACGCACGCCTCGCACAGCGGTACCGACACTGGCAGCGGACGTTCGCCAGGAGGCTGTAACGGTGCCGTGTTGCCTCCCCCAATGCCTTTGATTACACCTAGAGCCGCCGTCGTGCACGGCATACCCCAAGGATCTGCTGGACCATGACCTACATCATTGCCGAGCCTTGCCTCGAGACCAAAGACTCCAGTTGCGTCGAGGTGTGCCCGGTCGACTGCATCTATGAGGCTGACGACCAGTTTTACATCCATCCCGACGAGTGTATCGATTGTGGAGCTTGTGAGCCGGAATGCCCGGTCCAGGCGATCTTTCCGGACACCGATGTGCCCGCCGAGTGGACCAGCTATATCGACAAGAACTACAAGCACTTCGGGGTGGCGACTCCGTAGAGGCGGCTCGGGGCCTCCTACCAGGGTCTGCCTACCTAGGTCCTCCCTACAGACCCAGTTCCCGGATGCGCTCCAGCGAGATGGTCGCGGGCTGGCTTTCCCCTGCCGGGATCGCCTGAGTCGTCTCGGTCTCCACCTGCTTCTGTTGCCGCACCAGGAGGATGGTCGTCGCAACTGCAGCAGCGCTGAGCAGTCCGACCGTCAGTTTCCTCATCACCTGCCCCTCCGGTGTAGTGCAAATCTGTACCAAAGTTGTGCAGGAATCGTGCCGCGTCAACTATGTCTCGAGAGCGGGCGCATCCTTACTGTTCACAACACTTTACGACGTCACCGCCCCCCCCCGTTACCGTTCGGGAGCATCAGATTCGATAGAACGGCCCTCGGAAATTTGTTCCGGTAGGTGAGACATGCACGGTTCGCAGAATGTTGAGTTGCTCGAACGAGCCCGCGACGGTGACCCTGTCGCCCTCTGCCGAGCGATGGTTTCGACAGACTCGGTGAACCCTGTGCTCGCCCCGGGAGGTGAGGGCGAGCGCGCGGTGGCCGAGTTGGTGGCAGGATGGCTCGATGAGTGGGGTCTCGAGTCCGAAATGATCGAGGTGGCACCGGACCGGTTCAACGTCGTGGCCCGCCTCCGGGGGAGCGGTCCGACTCTACTCTTGAACGGTCACCTCGATACGGTGGGGGTCGAAGGCATGACCATCCCTCCCTTCGCGGCCGATCTCGAAGGCGGACGACTGTGGGGCCGGGGTTCATGTGACATGAAAGGGGGGGATGCGGCGATTCTGACCGCCGCAGCCCGGCTCGCTCAGGGTGAGGGTCCGACCCCCAACCTACTGGTTGCCTTTACGGCCGATGAGGAGCACGCCAGCCTGGGCATGGCTCACCTCGTGGAATCGGGGATCCAGGCTGATCTGGCGGTGGTTTGTGAGCCCACCAGTCTCGCTGTCATGCCGGCCCACAAAGGGTTCGTATGGCTGAGAGCGCTATTCAAGGGTCGCGCCGCGCATGGATCACGACCGGAGGTCGGCATCGATGCGATTCGGCACGCAGGTCTCTATTTGTCCGCACTAGACGCGTACGCTGACCGACTGCGTGCCCGACCTGCTCACGCGCTGATCGGGCATGGGTCGTTCCATGCGGGCACGATCGTAGGTGGCTCGGCCGAGTCCGTATATCCGGAGTCGTGCCGACTTCTGCTCGAGCGCAGGACGATGCCCGGGGAGGATCCAGCTGCGGTCGAGCGCGAGTTCCAGTCGGTGCTCGACGAATTGGCCGGCCGGGTTCCAGAAGTGGACGCGACTCTGGAAATGACGCTCGCGCGCCCGGGGACGGAGGTAGACCCTGCCTCCGATCTGGTGCAGGGCCTGTTGGCCGCGTGCCAGGCACGAGGGGTGGAGCCCCGTGTAGAGGGCATGACCGCTTGGGTCGATGCGGCGTTTCTCAACGAGGCCGGGGTGCCCGCGGTTTGCTTCGGTCCGGGCGACATCGCCCAGGCACACACCGAAGACGAGTGGATCGACCCGCGCGAAATCCGTGTTTGCGCGGAGGTTCTGGAGACGTTCGCGCGATCGCGGGTGGACTGAAACGGAAAGGCGCCGGGCCGCGAGGCCCGGCACCATACCGCTACCGATTCACGAACCGTTCACCGTCTTCGTGTGGTGACGAGGATGGCCCCCGCCTCATAGCCGGTTCCAAAACGCGTTGTCGCGTCGGAGGCGCTCATGTAGCGGAGCTCCTGCACATCCGAGACGCGAAGACTGCGAAGTTCGTCGGTGCCGCCCTGACGCGGCGCGCCATCCACGACGACGACGGGCGTTCCGCGGCCGCGGCTGGTGAGCCATCGCGCCCGGAGTTGCCGGACGACCTGGAACAGGTCCAGATCTTGATGGTCGGCCAGGTCCTCAGCTGTGAGTCGAGTCGTGCTTCCACCGCCGCCACCACCGCTCCCGCCGCCGCCGCCGCTTGCGCACCCGGCGAGACCAATCATCAACGCGAACGAGATCACGATCAAACGGTTGTACGAACGGAGACGCATGATTGGCTCCCTTTTCTTGAGGTTCGAATATGGCATTATGTCGGGCTCGTCCGGCTTTCGCCACCACTCTTCCACGCAGGACACTACTCCTCTCGTTTCTTGCCACGCCGGGAGCCCCTGGATATGCTCGAACCAGCTTCCCCCGTGCGCCGTCGGGCGGCCCGGTGAAGCCCGAAGACGCGGTCTGAGTACGCATAAGCGTCACCGGAGTTGAAACGAGAGTTGTTCCCGAGCGTCCCTAAACGGAGCGTAACGACGGAGCGATGGCGAACGAGAGTGAGGCGGACCGGCAGCCCGCTGCACACACGCGACAGGTGACGGTGGATGCGCTGTGCGAACACTTCGCCAACGACATCATGAGCGTCGAGGAGTTCGAGCGACGTGTGGATGCCGCGCATTCCGCGACGTCCATAGCCGCCCTCAAGGACTTGTTGCGGGACTTGCCTGGCGGTGACCTCCCGGCGGCGGTCGAGCCGCAAGCGACTCCGACACCAGCTCCGGATTCTGCGTACACGGTGACCTCGGCCGCCCACGTCAAGGAGCAGGGCTTCATCGTCGCAGTGATGGGCGGCGGCGCGCGGCGGGGTCGCTGGAGTCCGGCGCGGAAGAACTTCTCCATCGTGGTCATGGGGGGGCCGAGCTCGACTTCCGCGAGGCGGTAATGCCCCCGGGCGTCACCGAGGTACAGGTCTTCACCATCTGTGGCGGTGTGGACATCATCGTGCCGCCGGGCCTGAACGTCGAGAGCCACGGCATAGCGATCATGGGGGGCTTCGAGCACAAGGCCGACGAGTTTCGCCATGCGGACCCGAACGCTCCCACGCTCAAGATCACGGGTCTCGCGATCATGGGCGGTGTCGACGCAAACTGGAACGCAAGGAGCGTCGCCGGTTGAGCAAGGGCGGCTGAGCGGAGGAGCCCCGCCACATGGAACCAGCTATGTCGCGAGATGTCGCGCTCGTGAGCGTTTCCATCGATCTCGGCGCGGGTCGCCGGGGTGTCGACATAGGCCCCTCTGCCCTGCGTATCGCAGGCATCACTCCCGCCATCGAATCCCTCGGCCACATGGTGAGGGAGATCGGCACCGTCACCGCTGGAGGCTTCGAGACTACCGACGAGGGCGAGGTCCGAACTCGATTTCTCGAGGAGATCGTCAGCGTCGCGGTCCGCGTGGGCGAGATGGTCCGCGCTGGGATGGCGGAGGGGTGCCTGCCACTGATTCTGGGGGGGGACCACTCCCTCTCCGTCGGTTCGGTCGGGGCGGTCGCCGAACACTACCGGGCGCTCGGCGAAGCGATTGGGCTGATCTGGGTGGACGCGCACGCCGACATGAACCGTCCAGAGACCACGCCCAGCGGAAACGTGCACGGCATGAGCCTGGCGGTGCTCCTGGGTCGTGGTCATCCCAGCCTCGTCGAGATCTCGGGCGCGGCCCCGGCCGTCCGCGCCGAGAACGTGAGTGTCCTGGGAGCGCGTGAGCTCGACTCGGGTGAAAAGGCATTGCTCTCCGAGCTGGGCGTACGCGTCTTCACCATGTCGGAGATCGACGAACGAGGCCTTGGAGTGTGCATGGAAGAGGCTCTGGAGCGCGCAAACGACGGCACCTGCGGTTTTCACCTCTCGTTCGATCTCGACGTGCTCGACCCGCGAGTCGCGCCGGGAGTAGGCACGCCTGTCCAGGGTGGCTTGACCTACCGGGAGGGGCATCTCGTCCGCGAAAAGGCTGCGCGCTCAGGGAAGCTGCTGAGCCTGGAGGTCGTGGAGCTGAACCCGGTGCTGGATGACAGGAATCACACGGCGCACCTCGCTGTGGGCCTTGTGGCTTCTGCGTTGGGCAAGTCGATTCTCTAGCAGCCCTGGCCTTCTGCCACGGCTTTCACGGACTCTTCCGCGACGTCCTGTGACCAGTGAAGGAACACGCTCCGGCATCTCGCACTTCTTCCTCAACGCGATGCGCATTGTCGTCGCACTGATGTTCATGCAGCACGGGGCGCAGAAGCTGTTCGTGGTTTTCGGAGCCGAGACCGCGGTGGAATTCATGACGCAGCGCTGGCGTGCTGGAACTCTATGGCGGCGGCTTCATCCTTTTCGGACTCTGGACCCGACCCGTGGCCTTCCTGCTCGCCGGCGAGATGGCCGTCGCCTACTTCCAGGCGCATTTCCCCCGCGACTGGGTCCCGATCGTGAACCGCGGCGAGTTGACGGTTCTCTACTGCTGGGTCTTCTCCTTCATA
>JAYZBT010000321.1:0-6279 GCA_036338615.1 Gemmatimonadota bacterium | reverse complement strand
GAGTTGCTTCCAGAACACCAGTCGGATCTCGGTCACACCCCGGGACCCCGTGGTCGCCCCGGATGTCACCAGGCGCCCACCGCGGCTGAGTGAGCGTAGAGCCTGCGGCCACACGGACTCGCCCACCGTGTCGAACACCACGTCGACGCCCTTCTTCGCGGTCTCCCGCCAGAGTTCGCGAGAAAAGTCGACTTTGTGACGGTCGTAGACGACGTGCGCTCCGAGCTCGTGGGCCCGGCGCACCTTCTCATCACCGCCGGTCAACGCGTAGACCCTGGCTCCGGCGTGCACCGCGATCTGGATCGCTGCAGTACCGACGCCACCAGAGGCGCCCGTGATCAGGACGTGTTCGCCCGCGCGCAGTTCGGCGCGTTTCATGAGCGCGCGCCATGCGGTCACGAAGACCAGGCCGGCGGCGGCGGCTTGCTCCGCAGAGAACTGGTCGGGCAACTCCAGCAGGTTGGCGGCGGGCACGACGGCGTATTCGGCGAACCCGCCCTGCGTGTGCTCCCCGAGGATCTGGAAGCGCGGGTCCTCGATGGACGGCCCGCGGCCCTGGCCGGCGTACCACTCGTACGCGATCGAAGGATCGACTACCACTCTCGTTCCGATGGGCACCGCCTCGGAGCCGGGACCGACGGCGTCGACCACTCCGGCCATGTCCGACCCCCCGATGTGTGGCATCGGTGTCTCGATCGGCAGTCCACGGCGCACCCATAGGTCCAGGTGATTCATTGCCGCGGCCTCGATCTTGATGCGAACCTCCCCCGGGCCTGGCGCGGGAATCGGCACCTTGTCGATCGTAACGACCTCGGGACCGCCGTATGTGGCAAAGAGGGCCGCGCGCATCTTTCGGGGCATCGGTGTGGGCTCCTGGGGGCCGAAGGGTGAGATAGTCTAGAGACGCGCATTCGGCGTCACAACCGAAAGCACCGAGTAGCCCCCGAATGCGGGTTCTTCTAGCTTCGATCGCCGCCGGCGGAGGGTGATCGGCGACTTTTCTCACAATCCGACTATGTCCGAATCCGACCATTCGCTCGGCGGATACTTCGCGGTCCACAACCGCCCTCCGGCGTACGAGGGGAGCGACGGTCACCCGTATACGGTCTCCGTCGAGATCCAGCAAACACGGGACCTCCGGTCACCGTTCGCCGGATACCTCGTCTTCCCGCGCTGGGCGCAGACCGGCGTCGGCATCGTGGGACACGTCGAATCCGATACGCTGGTAGAGGCGAAGACCAGGGACGAAGCGGAGGCATCGCTCGGGGGGCTCTCGCTCCACCGAGTCCAGGAGCTGCTCGAACAGGCCATTGAGCGCCAGCGGCGCGACTACGGCCAGCAGGACGGAGGCGACGACTGACTTGGCCGGCGACTTCCTGCGCATCACCGAGATCTTCCGCTCGATCCAAGGCGAGTCCACCTGGGCCGGCCTGGCATGCACGTTCGTTCGGCTGACGGGGTGCCCGCTTCGTGGCACGTGGTGTGAGACGGAATACGCGTTCCACGGCGGCAGCAAGATGACGTTTGCGCAGATTCTGGAGGAGGTGCGCGGCCATCCGGCCCAGTTGGTGGAAGTGACAGGGGGTGAACCGCTCGCCCATCCTGGTGCGTTTCCGCTCGTCGGCATGCTGTTGGATGAGGGGTATACCGTATTGGTCGAGACATCGGGCGCGTTCGACGTGGCTGCGCTCGACCCGCGAGCGCACAAGATCATGGATCTCAAGTGCCCCGGCTCAGGGGAAACCGCCCGCAACCTCTGGGCCAACCTCGACCACCTCACGGAGCGTGACGAGGTGAAGTTCGTGGTGAAGGACCGGGCCGACTACGAGTGGACCCGCCAGACGATCCGCGAGCGCGGCCTCGACGCACGCATAGGTGACGGTTCTCTGCGGGCGCTGCTGATCTCACCGGTGTGGGGCAAGCTCGACCTGGAGGCACTCGCGGGGTGGATCCTGGAAGATTCTCTTCCGGTCCGCTTCCAGGTTCAGGTGCACAAGCTCATCTGGGGTCCCGACACCAAGGGGGTCTGAGCGATGTCTCTCGTACCTCCCGACACCGACCCTCGATTCGCGGTGATCGGTGCTGAGCTCGCGTCGTTCGCGGACCGCCTCAGCGACCCACCGCCATTCGAGGGGGAGAGCCCGCAGGCGGCGGTTGCGCTCGTGCTGCGCGCCACGTCTGACCTACACGTGCTGCTGATCAAGCGGGCGCGGTCCGAGCGGGACCCATGGTCGGGGCAGATGGCACTGCCGGGAGGGCGCAGGGACGCCGCCGACTCCACGTTGCTCGCCACCGCGATGCGCGAGGCGCTGGAGGAGGTCGGTCTCGACCTCGATCGTGGGGCACATCAGCTGGGCGGTCTGTCCGTAGTGGCGCCCCGCTCGCCCAGGCTGTCGAGTCTCAGCATCACGCCCTTCGTATTCGGAGTCGGAGCCGACGCGCACGCCTACGTGGCCAGCCACGAGGTCGCCGACGTCGTGTGGGTTGCGCTCGACGAACTACGCTCGCCCGAAACGCACTCGACCGTGCGCATCCCCTTCGGGGGAGAGACACGAGAGTTTGCCTGCTATCGCGTCGCCGGAGAGGTCGTTTGGGGGCTCACGTATGGGATACTCGCGCAGTTCCTCGAGATCTACGCGGAGGTCAACCTCCCTCCACCCACTCCGCGATGAACACATTCGTGTCGCTCGAGTCGCCGTTGTTGCGATTCGAACCGAACACCAATTGACGGCCGTCCGCGCTGAAGACCGGGAAGCCGTCGAAGCCCTCCGCTGACGTGATGCGCTCTAGCCCAGTGCCGTCCAGGTTGATCATGAAGATGTCGAACTCGCGACCCTGATCGTCGTGGTGGTTCGAGCTGAACACGATCCTCTCTCCATCCGGGTGCCAGTACGGCGCGAAGCTCGCGCCGCCCACGTCGGTCACCTGGCGTTGGTTGGAGCCGTCGGCATCCATGACGTAGATGTCGAGCTCGCCGGGGCGGATCAGGCCCTGCTCCAGTAGCGCCAGGTAGTCGTCGGCCTCCTGACCCGGCTCTGGGTAGTGGGCACGCCAGATGATCTTGGAGCCGTCGGGAGAATAGAACGCACCCCCGTCGTATCCGATGCGGTCAGTGAGCCGCTGCACGTCCGACCCGTCCGGCGCCATCGAGTAGAGCTCCAGGTCACCGTCCCGAGTGCTCGTGAAGACGATGCGATCCCCCGTGGGTGAGAAGGTCGCTTCGGCGTCGTACCCGTCCTCGGTCGTCAACTGGCGCAGATTCGACCCGTCGACGTCCGCCACGAAGACGTCGTACGTGTCGTAGATCGGCCAGACGTAGCCCATCGAGAAGTCGGGTTCTACGGGACACGAAGCGTCGTGGTGATGCGTCGACGAGTAGAGGATCTGGTCGCCGGACGGGTAGAAGTACGAGCAGGTGGTGCGACCCTCGCCCGTGCTCACCAGATGCGAGTCGCCAGTCTCCGGATCCATGATATAGATCTGGTCGCACTCCGCGCCGGGCTTCTTCGCCTGATAGATCAGCTGCGAACCATCGAACGCCCAATAGGCTTCGGCGT
This sequence comes from Gemmatimonadota bacterium, assembly GCA_036338615.1. GTDB lineage: Bacteria > Gemmatimonadota > Gemmatimonadetes > Longimicrobiales > Gaopeijiaceae > UBA1138. The sequence continues at coordinate 2,722 of JAYZBT010000321.1, read as the reverse complement.
TCTCGCCCCCCGAGGTCAACTGTCGGATACTACGGATGCGCGTTTCGCCTTCCACGGCGAGACTGGGGGTGGCCTCGACCGACTCCGAGGCGGCCTCTGTAGCCTCCTCGCCGGAACACGCGGTGGAAGCCAGACCCACTGACGCCGTCAGAAACAGAACTCGATAATTCACGAAAGCTTCCTTCCCAGATGACCAAGATGTCGCTCAAGAACGTCGAAGCCGCGCTTGCGGCCGTTTTGTTGGCGTTTTCCCAACCCACTTCTGCCCGACCTGCCTCCGCGCAGGATGTCTGTCCAACTCCCAGCGCCGCCCCGAATGTGGACGATCGGGCGATGGCGCACATCCGGTATCTTGCGGATGACGGTCTCGAGGGCCGCGAAGTCGGAAGCCAAGGCGCCCGCTGCGCAGCAGACTACATCGCCGCGCAGTTCCAGGCCATGGGCCTAGAGCCCGCCGGCGTGGATGGAAGTTTCTTCCAAGGCTTCCCTCTGCGAAAGGGGTCGGAGCTCGGCGATGTGAATGCGTTCGTCGTCGACGGGACCAGGTACGAAGTGGAAAACGACTGGACCCCGCTCGGCTTCTCGGTGAGCGGCAGATTCGAACGCGAACTCGTGTATGGGGGGCACGGCCTCAGCCGCCCAGGAAGCCCGGACGACCGATATGCGCACATCGACCTGACGGGGAAGATCGTCGTGCTCGAGTGGGGCGATCCCGACGACCCTCGCGCCGGCTCGATGCGCGGCAGCCCGCACTTCAAGGCGAGGGTCATGGCCGGGCGGCGGGCGGCAGGCGTCCTGGTAGTCGCCCAAGCGGGGATGCCGCTCCCGTCACTCGAGGGAGAGATCCGGGAAACTTTGCCCATCCCGGTGGCGGTCGTGAGCGCGGAGGTGGGGGACGAGATCCGGGCGGCGGCGCGGGCGTCTTCGCGTATGAGGGTGTCGACGGACGTACGCGCGACGACCGTCGAGGCACGCAATGTGTTGGCGCGGCTCCGCGGCAGTGATCCCGAGCTCCGAAACGAGTATGTGATCGTCGGGGCGCACCACGATCACCTCGGCTTCGGAGGCGAGGGCTCGTTGGCTCCCGCCGCCCGGGCCGTTCACAACGGCGCCGACGACAACGCGAGCGGAACCGCTGCGGTTCTCGAGATCGCACGCGTGCTTGCCCTAGGCACACGCCCGAGCCGGAGCGTCGTCTTCATGACCTTTACCGGTGAAGAGCGTGGGCTCTTGGGTTCGAAGTATTGGGTCACGGCTCCGACACTCGATCTCGATGGTGCCGTGGCGATGCTCAACCTCGACATGGTCGGCCGAATGAGCGAAGACAGGCTCACCCTTCTAGGCGTCGGTACCGCGCAGGAGTGGGGCGGAATCGTCGACCTTGCGAGCGCGGGCATGAGTCGCCCACTCGAGATCGCTCGTGTGCCCACAGGGTGCGGCGCCTCGGACCACCAGTCCTTCTACTTGGCGGGGATTCCGGTCCTACACTTCTTCACGAATTCGCTCGTGGACTACCACAGGCCCTCGGACGATTGGTCCCGCGTCAATGCGGACGGTCTGCGCCGCGTGACCGAACTCGCGGGCCAAGTGACGCTCCGGCTTGCGGCCGGAGGGGCGCAGACGGTGTACCTGACGCCTCTAGGGCGGGAGGACTAGCCTCCCGCCCCAGCGAACGGGCCCAGCGATCGCGACGCTGCCCTACCTGTCGGACCGCAACGCCGTCGAGGGATCCACGCGCGCGGCCTGATGAGCCGGAATCCAACTCGCCAGCACCACGCCCGCCAACAAGAAGAGTGAGGTCAATAGGAATGCGTAGGGGTCGCGAGGACCGACTCCGAAAAGAAGGTTCGAAAGCACTCGGGTGGTGCCGAATGCCGCGATGCCCCCGACCACGATGCCTGCAGCCGCGATCTTGAGCCCGCGCTGCACCACCTCGTTCACGACCGAGGACGGTCGCGCACCCAACGCCGAGCGGACCGCCACCTCGCCCCGACGTCCGGCCGCCCTCGCGAGCAGCAGGTTCGCGACGTTGCCGCAAGCGATCAGAAGAACGAAAGCGATCGCCGCGAAGAGCATGAGCAGCGCGGAGCGGAAGGAGGACCCCACCAACACCGATTACAGCGACCGGGCGATCGCGTACCAGCCATCGTTGGTATCGGGGTAGGCAGCTTCCAGTCGAGCGGAGACGGCGTCCAGTCCGGCCTGCGCGTCGGACAGGCCTGCACCGTCCGACAGCAGACCGATGGGTCGAAGAAAGTGGGCCTGGCGTCCGGTGTACCAGTCCGCGCCGAAGGTGAGCAGCAGTAGCACGTCGGCCCCGGGAAACGAGAGGCCTTCGGGCAGTACCCCGACCACGGTGTATGGGACGCCGTCAAGGCGGAGTGACGTCCCGAGCACGCCGCGACCGAGGGCGTAGAGCCGGTCCCACAGGCCATGGGAGCTCATCGCCACCTCGGCCTCCTCACTCATGGTTTCCTCTTCTGTGAATACGCGTCCGTGCGCGGGACTCGCTCCGAGCGCGGCCAGGAAGTTGTGCGTGATGCTCTGGGTCGTGAGCTCGGTGGGTCGATCGCCGTCCGCGTAGACCACGAGATTCGAGAAGGACGTGTAGGCCGCGAACTCCTCGAAGCCCGTGACACCGTTCCGGTAGTCGAGAAAGTCGGGCGGTGAAACTGACGGCGCCTGTCGGCCTCAGAGCAGGTCGAGTTGCCCCTCTCCATCC
>JAYZBT010000320.1:0-24565 GCA_036338615.1 Gemmatimonadota bacterium | reverse complement strand
CGGCCTGCTCGTACTATGCGAAGCTCGAGCCGCTCGTTGTCGACGTGGCGGGCGGCACGCTCACGTTCAAGTTCGACGCGAGCCCGGTCTGCAACAGCCTTCGCCTCATCCCGCCCGACTGATGCTCGACATCCGCCGGCTTCGCCACGAAACCGGGGCCGTGAAGGAAGCACTGGCCAAGAGGGATCTGAGCCTGTCGGGCCAGGTGGACCGTGTCTTGGAGTTGGACGCGACGCGGCGCGAGGCGCTCGCCACCGTCAACGACTTGAAGGCCCGACGCAACGAAGACTCGAAGCGTATCGGCGAGCTCAAGCGGGCCGGAGGCGACGCGGAGGCGCTCATCCTCGCGATGCGCGAGGTGGGCGATCATATCGGCGAGCTCGACGACACCATCAAGTCGGCCGACGCGGAAATCGAGGCGTTGCTGCTCGCCCTGCCCAACGCCCCACTCGCCGAAGTCCCGCAGGGCGGCGAAGACCAGAACCCCGTCCGGGGATGCTTCGGCGAAGCCGCGACCTTCGAGTTCGAGCCGCGCCCGCATTGGGAGTTGGGGGAGGGGTTGGGCATACTCGACCTCCCGCGGGGAGCGAAGGTGAGCGGCTCGGGCTTTCCCGTATTGCGGGCCGCGGGCGCGCGACTGCAGCGCGGGCTGATCAACTTCTTCCTCGACGTTCATACGAGCGAGCACGGCTATACGGAGATACGCGTACCGTACCTGGTGACGAGCGACGCAATGACCGGTACGGGCCAGTTGCCCAAGTTCTCCGAGGAGTCGTATCAGACGGAGCGCGACGAACTCTGGCTGATCCCGACCGCCGAGGTGCCGGTCACGAACATGCATCGGGACGAACTGCTCACTGCCGACGATCTGCCGGTGCGGTACACGGCGTATTCTCCGTGCTTCAGGCGCGAGGCGGGAGCCGCGGGCAAAGACACGCGCGGCCTGCTGCGCGTGCATCAGTTCGACAAGGTCGAGCTCGTCCGCTACGAACTGCCAGAACGAAGCCGCGAGGCACTCGAGCAGCTGACGCGCGAGGCCGAGGTCCTGCTGGAAAGACTCGGGCTGCACTATCGGCGCCTTCTGCTCGCTTCCGGCGATCTGGGACAGAGTGGGGCGCTCACATACGACCTCGAGGTCTGGGCTCCAGGGGTGGCGAAGTGGCTCGAAGTATCGAGTTGCACGACGTTCGGAGACTACCAGGCGCGGCGCGCCAACATCCGCTTCCGACGCTCGCAGGCGGAGAAGCCGGAGTTCGTACACACGTTGAACGGCTCCGCGCTCGCCCTGCCGCGGGTGATGGCGGCGTTGTTGGAGACGTACCAGGAGGAGGACGGCAGCGTGACGCTACCAGAGGTCCTGCACTCCTACGTGGGCTCGGATCGGCTCACAGAGTCGACCTGAGGTTGGTCGTGAGGCACCTCATCCCGTGATGAAGATCAAGTGGCCCATCGCGTTGGCCACGATGTTCGTCGGGCTGTTGGCTTGGTACCTCGTCTACACGGAACAGATCGTGAGGGCGTTGGAGGACAACGACGAGCGCCTCAGCCAGATCTACCACGAGGTGCAGACAGGCCTGACGACCATGGATCCCGCCGTTGTCGACCAGGCGCTGTTCAACCTCCAGAGCATTATCAACGGGGCGGGCGTACCGCTCGTCATGGCGGGACCCGGCGACACGATTCTCGCAGCTGAGAATCTTGACTTCGAAGCCGATCTGGAGACCCCAGAAGGGCAGGCCTCCGTACAAGCCTACGTTCGCGCGTTGGAGGAGCAGCACGCGCTCTTGGGGGACCGGAGTGGGCAGCACCTGCACTACGGCAGCACGCGCAAGCTGCGCTGGACACCGTGGCTGCAGGCCGGCGGCCTTCTGCTCACCGTGTTCATCGGCTTCGTCGTGATCCGTTCCCAGCGCCGAGCCGAAAGCGAGAAGGCCTGGACCTCGATGGCCCGCGAACTCGCCCACCAATTGGGCACGCCGCTGTCCGCGCTGGCCGGGTGGCTGGAGGTCCTGCGGCTCCCGCACGGGGAGCGGCCCGGCACGCTGCGCGACGGCGAGATTGCGGGCTCGATGGGCGAGGATCTCGAGCGGCTCGAGCGCATCAGCCACCGCTTCGAGCTCATCGGTCGGGAGCCCGACCTGGAGTCCTTGTCGGTCCGTGATGTGGTGAGCGACCTGGAGCAGTACCTCGCGGCTCGCATCCCGAGACTCAGCCGCAAAGGAGTGGAGCTGGTGGTCGACATCCCGCCGGGTCTGCCGAGGGTGCAGGGCAACGAGGTGCTACTGATCTGGGCGTTGGAAAACGTGGTCAAGAACGCGCTCGACGCGCTCGCGGGCCGAGGTGGAAAGATCACCATCTACGCTCGCGAGGTCGGCGGCAAGTGGATCTCGCTGCGTATCCGCGATACGGGGCCGGGTGTCGACCCAGATGTCAGGGACCAGATCTTCGAGCCGGGCGTCACGACGAAGTCGGGCGGCTGGGGCGTTGGGCTCGCGCTTTCCCGCCGCATCGTAGAGAGCGTCCACCGAGGCCGAATCGAGCTGCTCGAGGGCTTCGAGGGGACCACCTTCCAGGTTCGACTACCGGCTGCCGATGCCTGAAGTACAGGGCCTAGTGCACCTCGAGGGACTGAACCCGGAACAGCGAGAGGCGACCTCCCACTTCGAGGGCCCCGTGCTGGTCCTTGCAGGGGCTGGTTCCGGCAAGACGAGGGTCCTCACCGCGCGCATATGTCACCTCATTCGCGAGCACGGCGTGCCGCCGGACCGGATCCTGGCGGTCACATTTACGAACAAGGCCGCCGGTGAAATGCGCGAGCGCATCACGGGCTTCCTCGGGGCGGCGCCGTCGGGCATGTGGGTCGGCACGTTCCACTCGGTGGGGGCACGCCTACTGCGTCGGCATGCGGACCGGCTGGGTTGGGACCGAACCTTCAGTATCTACGACGCTGATCAGTCGCTGCGCCTTGTGAAGAGCGTGCAGGACTCGGTCGGGCTCGACCCCAAGCGTTGGAGTCCCAAGGCATTCAGAGCGGAGATCAGCAACGCCAAGAACCTGCTCGTCGATGGCGACACGTTCGCGAAAGAGACCGAGGGTTCGTTCGATCTGTTCGTACGAAATGTGGGGCGCGTGTTCCCGGAGTATCAGAAGGCGCTCAAGGCGCAAAACGCCTTCGACTTCGACGACCTGCTCATGAAGCCTGTCGAGTTGCTCGAGCATCATCCAGAGCTGCTGGAACGGTATCGAGAGCGCTTCTCGTTCATCCTCGTGGACGAGTATCAGGATACGAACCAGGCTCAATTCCGATTCGTGGAATTGCTCTCCCAGGAGCACCAGAACCTGATGGTCGTGGGCGACCCGGACCAGTCGATCTACGCTTGGCGGGGTGCGGACATCCGCAATATCCTGGACTTCGAAGTCGCCTTTCCCCGGGCCCGCGTAGTGGCGCTGGAGGTCAACTACCGCTCCAGCGAGCGCATCCTGGATGCAGCGAACGCGGTCATCGTCGAGAACAAGAACCGTCCTGAAAAGACACTGCGCACCGATCGCGTCGGCGGGGAGAACATTACGCTCGTCGAGACGTTCGACGAGAACGACGAGGGCGGCTGGATCGTGGGAGAGATCGAGACGCGTATCCGGGAAGTTCCGGGGCTCTCCTACAGCGGCTGTGCGGTTCTCTACCGCACCAACGCCCAGGCGAGGGCGCTCGAGGACGCGTTTCGGCGAGAAGGGGTCCCTTATCAGGTCGTCGGCGGCGTGCGCTTCTACGAACGCCGGGAGATTCAGGATGTACTGGCCTATCTGAGGCTGATCTCCAACCCGAAGGACGCCACGGCGTTCGGCCGTGTGGTGAATTATCCGCGGCGTGGCGTCGGATTGACGACGCAGGAGCACCTCGTGCGCTGGGCGTCCGAGCAGGGCCTGACCCTTCTGGAAGCGTCGGCGCGCGCGGACGAAGTCCTGGACGTGCGGGCGGCCGGGGCCAAGGGGCTGATGCGCTTCGCGGAGCTCATCCAGCGCTTCAGCCTGCGCGCGGTTCGGGCGACCATCGGCGAGCTGCTCGAGGAACTCGTCGAGGACCTCGACCTGGTGCGCCACCTGTACGACGAAGGGCCGGACGGCGAGGATCGGGCGCGGAACGTGTCGGAGCTGATCGCCGGCGCGCTCGACTTCGATGCCGCGCTGGTACAGGGCATGGATGCGGAAGAGATGGACGCGTTCAGCGAGCTCGATCTGTTCCTGCAGCAGGTGGCCCTGGTGGCCGACGTCGACCGGCTCGATCCGGACGCGGAGACCGCCACGCTCATGACGCTCCACAACGCAAAGGGCCTGGAGTTCCCCTTGGTTTTCATCGCGGGCCTGGAGGAGGGGCTTTTCCCTCTGAGCCGCGCGTACGATGAGGTCGACGCGATCGAGGAGGAGCGACGCCTGTTTTACGTCGGCATCACGCGGGCGGAGGACAAGTTGTGCCTGTCCTGGGCGCGCCAACGCAGACGTGCAGGGGACTTCACCTACGGAACGCTCTCCTCGTTCGTCGAGGCGGTTCCCGAGGAGTTACTGGACAGGCGCAGAAGTGAGCGACTGACGCGATTGCAGCATTCCACACCGCACCGCAGCGGGTACCGATCGCCATACCGAAGAGACGAGCCCTCTCAACCGACGTACGAACCCGACCAGGACGCGAGCATGAACCAGGATCAGCCGCGCTTCGTCAAAGGCGAGCGGGTACTGCATCAGACGTTCGGATCCGGTGCGGTGGTTGAAATCACGGGGTTTGGGCGTGATCTCAAGGTTGCGATCGACTTCGACGACATCGGCCAAAAGAAGCTGCTAGTGCGCTACGCTTCGCTCGAGAAGGACTGGCCGTGAGCGTCACGCGCGCGGACGTCGAGAGGATCGCCGAGTTGGCGCGACTCGAACTCGGCGAGCAGGAGCTCGGTCGGCTCACGTCCGAACTCAACGGAATCCTCGGACACATCGGCCAGTTGGCTTCACTCGATCTCGCCGCGACCTCGGATCTCACCCCTCAGATCCGCTCGCCACTCCCTGCGACGCGACCAGAGGGGGCCGAGGAAGCAGACGTCCTGCGGCAGTCGCCCGCATCGTTCGCGCCCGACTGGCGGGAGGGCTTCTTCGTCGTGCCGCCGCCGCCCGGCGTGCACCGCGAGCCGTCCGAATGACGCATGACGCGGGGAGCGCGCTCGCGCGGATCGCCGAGTCGGAGGCGGGGCCCGGCGGACTGAACGCCTTCCTGTCTCTCGCGGACGCGGACGACGTGCAGCCGCGCGCGAACGGACCACTCGCCGGTGCCCCGGTTGCCGTGAAGGACAACATTTCGACGACCGCGCTACCGACCACCTGCGGTTCGCGTTTGCTCGACGGCTACCAGGCCCCATACGAGGCCACCGTCGTGCGCAAGCTCCGCGACGCCGGCGGTGTGGTGATCGGAAAAACCAACCTCGACGAGTTCGGGATGGGTTCGTCTACCGAGAACTCGGCGTACGGACCGACCTTGAACCCTCACGATCGGTCCCGCGTCCCCGGCGGAAGCTCCGGGGGCTCCGCGGCCGCGATCGCCGCCGGCTACACCACCATGGCGCTCGGTTCGGACACGGGTGGATCGGTGCGCCAGCCGGCGTCCTTCTGTGGCGTGGTCGGCATCAAGCCCACGTATGGTCGTGTGAGTCGCTACGGTCTCGCCGCCTTCGCGTCGTCGCTCGATCAGGTCGGTGTTCTCGGTCGCACGGTCACGGACGCGGCCACGCTGCTCGGTGCCATCTCTGGCCATGACCCGCACGACGCCACCACGGCCGATACCCCCGTGCCGGACTACGCCGACGACGTCGGCCGGGGTGTCGCGGGCATGGTGGTCGGCGTTCCGGCCGAGTATTTCCCGGACGCGCTGGACCCTGCGATTCGTTCGCTGCTGGAATCGGGGCTCGAGCGTCTCGTCGAGGCCGGCGCACGTCTCGAAAAGGTCTCGCTGGCCCACACTTCGTATGCGATCCCTGCGTATTATCTGCTGGCACCAGCGGAAGCGTCGAGCAATCTCGCGCGCTACGACGGCGTGCGCTTCGGCGTGCGCCAGGAAGGTTCGGACATCGCCTCGATGTACGAAAAGACCCGACGCGGTTTCGGTGACGAAGTGAAGCGCCGCATCATGCTGGGCACATACGCCCTCTCGGCCGGCTACTACGACGAGTACTACGGCACCGCGCAGCGGGCGCGGTCCCTCATCACCCAGGACTTCGCGGAGGTGTTCGCACGGGTCGACGTGCTCTTCACTCCGACCGCACCGACGACGGCCTTTTCGCTCGGGGAACGCACGGGCGACCCGCTCGCGATGTACATGTCCGACGTGTTCACGGTCACGGCGAACCTGGCCGGTATTCCGGGCGTCTCGGTGCCGGTGGGCTATGTGGACGGGCTACCCGTCGGGGGACAGCTGCTCGCCCCGTGGTGGGGTGAGTCGACGATGCTCGCCGCGGCCGGGGCCGTGGAAGCGAGCTCGCCCGGGAGTTTGCCGTGACCTGGGAGGCGGTGATCGGGATCGAAATCCACGTCCAGTTGCGCACGGCTCGGAAGCTCTTCTGCGGGAACGAGGCTGTGTTCGGAGACGTGCCGAACACCCACGTCTGTCCAGTGTGCCTCGGCCTTCCAGGGGCGTTGCCGACGACCAATCCCGAGGCGGTCGCGCTCGCCCTGAGCACGGCACTCGCGCTCGACTGTACGGTACACGAGACGAGCGTATGGTCGCGGAAGAACTACTTCTATCCCGACCTGCCCAAGGGGTACCAGATCACCCAGTTCGATCGGCCGCTGGCAACGGACGGCGTCGTCGAATTCGACGGAAGCGACGGGCCGCACTCCGTGCGCATCCGTCGAATACACATGGAGGAGGATGCCGGTAAGTCGATCCACGATCGGGTTCCCGGAGCGACCGCGGTCGATCTGAACCGTGCTGGGACGCCGCTCGTGGAAATCGTCACCGAGCCGGACCTGCGCACACCAGGCGAGGTGCGTGCCTTTCTCGGGACTCTGAAGCACACACTCGAGTACGTGGACGTGAGCGACTGCAACATGGAAGAAGGCAGCCTGCGCGCAGACGCGAACATTTCCATTCGCCGGCGCGGGGTCGAGCAGCTCGGGACCAAGACCGAAATCAAGAACGTGAATTCTTTTTCGGGCATCGAGCGGGCGCTCACCATCGAAATCGCGCGTCAGATCAAGGTGCTGGAGGAGGGCGGAACCATCCATCAGCAGAGCCTGCTTTGGGACGACCACACCGGGGAGGTGCGGCCCATGCGCTCGAAGGAAGAGAGCCACGACTACAGGTACTTCCCCGAGCCGGATCTTCCACCACTACGCATTTCCAAAGCTGACATCGATGCGGCCGGACGGGCGCTACCGGAGTTGCCGCGCGCCCGGAGGGCGCGGTTCGAAACCGACTATTCACTGCCCGCCTACGATGCCGAGATCCTGACCCAGTCCGCCGCGACGGCCGACTATTTCGAACGGGTGGTAGGGGCCGGAGCCGCGGCGAAGAGTGCGTCGAACTGGGTCATGGGAGCCCTCCAGGCCTTGATGAACGAGCGTGGGGACGACGCGCGTACGGTGCCCGTTCGACCGGCGTCGCTCGCCCAGCTCATTTCCCTGGTGAAAGACGGCACCGTTTCGGACTCGGCCGCCAAGAAGGTGCTCGGCTTCATGGCCGAGGAGGGCGGTGACGCCATCCAGATCGTGGAGGCGAAGGGTCTGGTCCAAGTACGGGACGCGGGCCGACTCTCCGAGTGGGTGGACTCGGTGATGGAGGACAATCCCGACGAGGTCGCGCGCTATCGGGGCGGTGAAAGGGCGGTCCTGGGGTTCCTGGTCGGCCAGGTCATGCGTCGGTCTCAGGGCCAGGCGGACCCGAGACGCGTGAACGAGCTACTCGCCGAACGGCTGGGTTAGGCGACCCCTCCGGAAACGGAAAGAAGGCGTCGGCCATCTCGATCAATGCATCCGGGTGGTCCGTGGCGGGGTCGGACAGCGCGCGCCGGCGCACCATTTTGGCCAGCTTGAGATTGACCTCCCCGATCGGGTCCATCTGGGCGGTGTCCGAGTCGGCACGGGCGTCCAGGTAGTCGATGACGCGTTCGAACGCGAGCTCGAAGTATTGGTCGACCACGGGATCGGGAAGGTCGAAACGCGACTTGGCGAGCACCTGCTCGAAGATCCGATGCCATCGATCATGACCGGTGAAGCGGATCATCCCTCTGAAGATCCGGCGGTTGGTCGTGAAGCTGAAGATCGTGCGGCTCAGGACCTCATCGAATAAGGCGTCTGCATCGGAGTGGTCGTTTTCGACCACCATGTTGCCGAGCGCGATGAGGAGCGGAGCCACTCGGTTACCGATAGGCTCAGCCTTCTCTCGCGGGCAACGCCTCCGCTTCCTCGGCGCTTCGCGATTCCAAGACGTCGTCGTCTGTCTCGGAGGCCTCATCGAGCAAATCGGCCGCTTCCTCGCCTCCCGCCGGTGACGCATCGACGGTCGGCTTCGCGGCCCCACGGGTGATTGCCGCGGCGCCTTCGCGCACACCGCGGACGGTCGCAGCCGTGTCGAGGAAAATACCCTCGGCCTCTTCTTGAACGACCCCCATGAGCGCGTTGAACTCCTCGATGCGCTCCTCCATCCGGTCCGAGGCCTGGTGAAGTCGGTCGCTCAGGGCGCGCACGGACCCGTTGAGCCGCTCGACATCGGTGCGCAAGGCTTGGCTGATGAAGTCGACGTTGTCCGAGATGGAGCGTGCGCGGTCGGAGACGGGCCCCAGGTTTTGGTTGATGCCCGTGCGCACTCCGTCGATCGTGCGACTCATCTTGCGCATGAGCACCACCGCGGTGACCGCGGTCACCACGATCGCGACCGCGACCACGATCATCGCGACATCGGCAGCGATCGCGAGCCCGCCGTCGGCGAGGACAGGGCTCTGAAGCAGCACCAGCGAAAGAAGCATCTCCATGTGCAATTCTAACCACTCCCAGGCTTGAACGCTTCGAGGCGGGCCCTTCGGTTGTCCCCTTCTCCGATCGCCTCCTCGACGCCCGGTGCGATTTCGCCAACGCCGCGCAACAGGCGGATCGCCAAGAAGGGACCGCTGAGTTCGGACAGTATGACGCCGATCACGATCACCGCGAGCAGCGTTGCCTCCGCGTCGAGTCCGCGAAACTGAAGATCGGCATATACGAGCACCCCGGACACGGCCATTGCGAGCGAAATCCCCCCTTGGGGGATGAGACCCAGGCCGACCGTCTTGGGCACGCGGAAGTCGAACGGGATCACCGACACCACTGCCGCGGTGGCCGCCGCCTTGCATGAGAATCGGAGTAACGCGTACGCGAAGGCCAACGGGAAGACCCACCAGGTGGGGAACTGAACCAGCGCCCCCGCAAGCAGTAGGAACGTCACGTAGACGGGTCGTTCCCATCGCTGCATGACGGCGAAGACGCGCCGTCTCGCGCGCGACAGGTTGGCCACGAGCGCTCCCACGATCATTGCCACGAACAGGGGGGACAGGCTCCACTGCAGAGCGGCCCCCGCGGCGAAAGCGCAGATGCCCAAGAGGTAGAGGACCAACTCTTCACTGGCGGGGCGTACGCGCACCAACCAGAGGAAGAGGATGCCACAGACAATTGCCAGGCCCAGCCCCACCGCCAGGAAGAACCACACCTGCTGCGTGGGCTCCAACAGTAGCCCCTCGCCGGGAAACAACCGGGCCGGCCGATAGAAGGAATAGGTGACCTGCAGGGCGAGGATTCCTACGCACGCATCCACGGATGCGACGAAGAACAGCAGGTCCCGCACGCGGCCCTTGACGAGGAAGTTCGACGATACCATCGCGATGCCGGCGGGCGCGGTGACCGCGGCCGTGCTCGCGGCGCCGAGCAGCAGCAGGATGGCCACGCGGTCCGAGAGACCGGCGAGCAACAGGACCCCCCAGCCCACGCCGAAGAACAGAGCGAGGGTCAGCACGGCTTGACCGATCGCGAGGCCGTGGTACGCGAGCGGGAAGCGGCGCAGATTACGTAGGTCCAGTTGCAGCCCGAAGTGGAAGCCGACCCACCCCAGTCCGAGCGCGAGGAACGGGAAGAGCTGGCTGGTCGCCTCCGCGGTCACGATTCCAAGGCCGGTAGGGCCGATCAAAAAACCGACGATCAGGAAGTGCGTTCCTGTGCGAAACAGGAGACGGGGTCCGCTCGGCACACGCTCGTTCGAGAAGGAGATTCGCGCGCCCACGAGGGCGACCACGATGATGACGAGGGCCCCGACGAGCGGTTGCATCAGATCGGGCTGGCCTCGTGTCCCCGTTCTGGCGCCAGGCCCTCGACCCGATCGATCGGGAGCGTAAACACGATTCCCGTGGCTGGCTGGTCCAGGTCGCCGGCGATCTCACGAAGCAGGGCGATCGCGGGACTCACCAGGGCTTCCCGCACGACCGAGAAGATCATCCGGTTCTGTGGGCGGGATCCGCTGATCAGGGTCTGCAGGCCCGCGAAGATCGGGATGTCGTGCGACAACACGTTTCCCATACCCTCGCTGTTGAGGATGGTGGCCCCGGTGATGCCCAACTCGAGGAACCCGGACATAATCTCTTCGATCTTCTCGGGATCGTTGATCACGGCCACAAGAAGGCGCTTGCTCGGCAGGGTATTCATTCGAGAAGGAGCATGGCGGGTCGGGGAAGAGCGCGGAAGTAGGCGATGTTATGGCGGCCGGAAGGCGGTTGCAACACGGCTGGGCAGTACTTGGAACGGCGCATGAACGGGTGTCCGGCACGCATCCTGCATTCACACACCGGTGCCACGAAGATCGTGGCGGATGCCGGGTTCGGGCTACCCGCATATTGGATTTCGTGAAGGGTGAGGGAGGCGGGATGACCGAGTTGCTGCTGAGTGGAGACGAGGGGTATCTTCGGGGCCCCACGACGGGGTCGGCCGCGTATCGGGCTCGACGACCGTCTACTCCTTCCCCACACCAATTCTTGGAGACTATGGGGACTTTTGTGGTGGAAGGCGGGCACCGCCTCGCGGGCCGGGTCCGTCCGGCCGGAAACAAGAACGCGGCGCTTCCGTGCCTCGCGGCGACCGTCCTGGCGGCGGAACCCGTGACGTTGCGCAACATCCCGCGGATCCGGGACGTACTGACGTTTCTCGAGATCGTGGAGTCGCTCGGGGCGGAGGTGCGCTGGCAGGGCCCGAACGAGGTCACCGTGGACGCCTCTTCCGTGCGCAGCAACGCGGTCGATCGCGGGCTCGCGGAGCGCATCCGAGCGTCGCTGCTGCTCGCGGGTCCACTCCTGGCCCGATTCTGCCATGTCGAGCTGCCCCCTCCTGGCGGCGATGTGATCGGGCGGCGCCGGATGGACACCCACTTCTTGGCGTTCGAGGCGCTGGGCGCCCAGGTCACACTGAACGGCGGATTCACCATCGTCGCAGACCGACTCGAGGGTGCAGACATGTTCCTCGACGAGCCGTCGGTGACCGGTACTGAAAACGCCGTGATGGCCGCGGTGCTTTGCAAAGGCCACACGCGAATCCGCAACGCGGCGGCGGAGCCACATGTCCAAGATCTGATCCGCCTCCTGAATGCGATGGGAGCCCGCATCGAAGGTGGGGGAACCCACATCCTGCAGATCGAAGGCGTCGAGGCTCTACACGGGGGAGACTATACGATCGGGGCCGACCACATCGAGACGGGTTCCTTTATCGGGCTCGCCGCTGTGACCGGCAGCGACATCACGGTCGAGGACGCGCCGATAGAGCATCTCGACTCCACGCTTCTCGGGTTTCGCCGACTCGGCATCGAATGCACGGTGGACGGTACCGACCTTCACGTGCACGGTTCTGGACCGCACAAGATCCGACAGGACGCGTTCAATCAGGTGCCCAAATTCGACGACGGTCCCTGGCCCGCATTTCCCGCCGACCTCACGTCGATCGCGCTCGTTGCGGCGACACAGTGCGAGGGCACGGTGCTCGTACACGAGAAGATGTTCGAGTCGCGTATGTACTTCACGGACAAGCTGGTGGGGATGGGCGCGTCGATCATTTTGTGCGATCCTCACCGTGCGGTAGTGGTGGGGCCCACTCCGCTGCAGCCGGGGGTGGTCGAGAGCCCTGATATCCGGGCGGGCATGGCGCTGCTCATCGCGGCACTGGGGGCCCAGGGCACCAGCAAGATCCGCAACATCCGGCAGATCGAGCGGGGATACCAGGCCATCGACGAGCGGCTGGCCGGCTTGGGCGCGCGCATCGAGCGTATCGAAGAGGGTCCCGGTTGAATCGAGTGAAGGCCGTGGGTCGTCGGGTAGTTGGCGGGGAAGGACTCCTGATCCGAGCACAGCTCGAGTACGACTCGAGTACAACTGAGGAAGCACGATGACCGAGGAAAAGAAGAGCGCGAAGGACAAGGTGTCCGACGGCATCAAGCAGGGCATCGGGGTGCTCTCCGCGTTCAAGGAGGCGCTCGAGGAGACGATTCAGGAGGCCAAGGAAAAGGGCGACCTTTCGACCGAGCGGGCGAAGGACGTGCTCAAGGACGCGCTCGAGAAGGCGCAGTCGGCGGCTGGAGACGCGAAGGATCGCCTCGACTTGGTCTCCCAAAAGGAGTTCGACGGGCTGCAAGGCGTGGTTGAAACGATCAAGGACCGGGTCGCCGCGCTGGAGACCCACCTCGGCTTCGGCAGCGGGGATGACGATGGCGCCGAGCCGGAGACCGAGGAGGAAGATGCGCCGAAGGCCGCCGATGGCGACGATGCAGGGAAAAACGCCGCCGCCGGCGAGGACGATAGCGCTGATCACGACCAGGCCACGGAGGACGCATCCGAGTAGGCCTCTCACGTTTGCGGTGGCCTGTCGAACAGGCCGACCTTGAGCGCATTTAGGGTCTTATCTATATTGTTGAGCGGGGATGGCTGCCCTCGGGCGGTCCCTATTCGAGTGGGGGAGTTGGTTTCCCCCGCTTTTTTGTTCGAAGTGTGTTTGGGGGTACGGCGCTCCGGCGGTGTACCCCTGTTGATTGGCAATACGGTTGTCAAAGGGAGAGTCGATGCGAGCCGTTGCCGACGTCGAGCAGGGTCTCGAGGACCGGGTCGAAGAGCTCGGCTACGAGCTCGTTGATGTTGGGTGGGGTGGGCGCGGCCAACGGCCGGTTCTTCGCGTTCGTATCGATCGTCCGGACTCGACGCCGAAGGATGGCGTCAACGTAGGAGATTGTGCCGTCGTGAGCCGAGCGCTCGAGGCGTGGCTGGACGAGCATGAGGGCCTATCGAAGCGCTATGTGCTCGAGGTGTCTTCGCCGGGGGTAGAGCGTCCCCTGACGAAGTTGCGGGACTTTGATCGCTTTCGTGGTGAGCAGGTGGTGATCAAGGCTCGGGTGGTACTAGCGTGTGGCTCGCACCGCATCGAGGGCGAGCTGTTGGGGGTCGAAGACAGTGGGGGGGAGTCGGAGGTGATTCGTCTCCGGCTCGCCGACGGTGACGAGATGGTGGTTCCGAGGTCGGACATTCGGGACGCTCATCTGGTGTTCACGTGGAAGTGAGGAAATAGATATGGCGGACGCGTCGCGGATCATCGCAGCTTTCAGAGACGTGGCTTCGACCAAGAACCTGTCCGACGAGGAAATGACAGACCTCGTCAAGGACGGCATGCTCGCTGGCCTCGCACGGATATACGGCCCGACCGTGCAAGCTGAGATCGATATCGACGATGTCACGGGCGAATTCGACATCGTCGTGTTGCGGCGCGTCGTCGCCGAGGTAGAAGATCCCGCGAGCGAGATCGTGCTTGAAGAGGCTCGCTGGGATGATGAGAGCTTCGAGGTCGGCGACGTCATGGAGATCCCGGTGGACTTCACCGAGTTCGGCCGCAACGCTGTGATGGCGGTGAAGCAGCGGATCGTACAGCGCGTGCGTGAAAACGAGCTTGACCGGATTCGTGACGAATTCGAGGACGAAGTCGGAGAGTTGCTCTCGGGTGAGGTGCAGCAGACCGAGCGCGGCAAGCTCGTCGTGATGCTCAACCGGTCGCGAGACGCCGACGCAATCATCCCGTGGAAGGACCAGAACCCACGCGAGCGATTCCGTCAGGGGGACCCGATCCGCGCGGTTCTCAAGAAGGTCGAGGAGACTCCGAGGGGCCCGCGCCTGATCCTGTCGCGCGCGGATTCGCTTTTTGTCGCGGCGCTGTTCAAGCTGGAGGTTCCTGAGATCCACCAGGGCATCGTGGAGATCCGCGAGATCGCTCGAGAGGTGGGCGGTCGCACGAAGATCGCGGTCTACAGCCGTGATGAGTCGGTTGATCCGGTCGGTGCCTGCGTGGGTCTCAAGGGCTCGCGGGTGCAGGCTGTGGTTTCCGAACTCGGAGGTGAGCGGATCGACATCGTTCCGTGGCACCCCGACACCGAGGTGTTCGCCCGGAGGGCTTTGGCCCCGGCGAGGGTTTCCAAGGTGGTCAGCGATACGGAACGTCAGGTGATCACGGCGATCGTGGGCGAGGATCAACTCTCCCTGGCGATCGGCCGGAACGGACAGAACGTCCGGCTGGCGTCGCAGCTGATCGGGTGGCAGATCGACCTCTATGGGTCGCGCGAGTGGCTTGAGCGCGGGGCTGACATTTCTCTCTTCGAGACGACCCCGGCGGACGAGTACGAGACCGCGGATTTCCCGCTTTCCGAGCTGAGTTTACAGCCCACCACACTGGCGGCTCTATCTGGTGCTGGGTATGATATGTTTCTGGGGGTCATCGATTTGGACCGCCGGGATTTCCTCGGAATCGAGGGGCTCGGCGAGCAAGACGCGGACCTCCTGCTCAAGCTCATCGACGAGCTGACCGTGATCGAAGGCGACGTTGCCGACGCGGTCGAAGCTGAGCAACAGGACGAGGGGGGGGCTGAGGTTGCGACCGACGCTGCCGTCGACGCAGAGGTCGAGAGTGAAGGCGAAACGGAGGGCTGAGACCCTCCGTCTGCTGGGCCTGGCCCGACGGGCCGGTGCGGTGGCTCCGGGTACGGACGCAGCGCGCCGGTCGGTACGTCGAGGCGAGGCCCGGTTGGTTTTGATGGCAGGAGACGCTTCCGGCGTCCAGTTGGATAAAATTCGGAAGGAACTGAAGCAACGACCGATCCCTCAGGCTATCCTGGGGGATCGAGCCACGTTGGGTGCTGCCATCGGGAAGGCTCCGCTGGCGGCGGTAGCGGTGACGGATGAATCGTTCGCAACACGGCTTCTTCAAGATCTGGAACACGAAATAGAGGTCGCAAGCGACGTGGAGGAACAACGATAGAATGCGGGTTATCGAGTTAGCGCAGGAACTCAGGGTCGAAGCCGGAGCGCTCGTCAGCTTGCTCCGCCAAATGGGCTTTCCCGTGGCGGGTGAAGAAGCGACGGTTACGGCTGGCCAACAGGCCAAAGTGCTCGCCAAGGTCGAGCGCGGGCGCCGAGTTGGCAGCACCGACTCGGCGGCGGCGATTCAGGCCGCGCTCGAGGAGGCCGTTCCCGAGCCACGGAAGAGACGGCGTCGTCGCGTCAAGGCAGACGTGGTCGAGCCAGAGCCGGAGCCTGAAGTTGCCGAGGCCGAGTCGGAAGCTGTTGCCGGGGGCGACGAGGCCCCGCAGGCAGATTCGCAAGAGGCGGATGAAGCGAGCGAGGTGTCGGCCGA
The DNA here is from genome assembly GCA_036338615.1 of Gemmatimonadota bacterium. Classification (GTDB taxonomy): domain Bacteria; phylum Gemmatimonadota; class Gemmatimonadetes; order Longimicrobiales; family Gaopeijiaceae; genus UBA1138. The sequence continues at coordinate 8,869 of JAYZBT010000320.1, read as the reverse complement.
CGCTACTACCGAGGCCGACGATGTGTCGGAGGGCGCAGGCGAGTCCGCGCCGGACGTTTCCGCGGAAGCGGACGTAGGCGAAGCTCCAGCCGAGCCGACCGAGGACGCCGCCGACGCCCAGGAAAGTGTCGACGATGCACCGGCAGACAGTGAGGTAGCAGTGGAGGAAAGTGCCGCCGCCAGTGAAGACCCCGCGACAGGCGAGGCTACCTCGGACGAGGCGCCTGGAGAGGCCGTGGTGCTCGAACCAGCCGCCGAGTCGGCGCCGCCTCCGGCGCCCGCTCGCGCAGGCGCCCTCGGAGGCCCCGTTCGCACGATCCGTCGCCCGAGCCCGGCTCCGGCCGCGAGCGCGGGCCCTGGCGGTCAGGTGAGAATCCAGGCCGAGGGCTACACAGCGGACGGTCGACGACAGGGCAAGCCCAGGAAGAAGGGCAAGCGCCAGCGCGTGGATAAGGACGCTGTCCAGTCGAACATCCAGCGCGTCATGGCCGAGATAAAGGGTGGTGGCAAGAAGCGCCGTCGTAAGAAGGGACGACTTTCGGCCCAAGAGGCGGAGGCGCAGCAGGAGGTGGATCGGGAGGAGCAGGAACGCGAGCGGCTCACCGTCCGCGTCAACGAGTTCCTGACGGTCGCCGAGCTCGCAGAGCTCGTCGACGTGACCTCGACCGAGATCATCGGCTCCGCCTTCAAGAACCTTTCGCTGCTCGTGACGATCAACCAGCGCCTCGACTTCGATCAGATCGAGATGCTGCTGGAAGAGTTCAATTACACCGCGGTCCGTGAGGAAGCGTACGTCGCCGAGCCCGAACTCGACCTCGTCGAGGACGCGCCGGAGGACCTGCTGCCACGACCTCCGATCGTGACCGTCATGGGTCATGTCGACCACGGAAAGACGCTGCTACTCGACCGGATCCGAGAGACGAATGTGGTGGCCGGAGAGGCTGGGGGTATCACGCAGCACATCGGTGCGTACCACGTGGACCTCGGGGATGGGCGCAGCATGAGCTTCCTGGATACTCCGGGACACGCCGCCTTCACCGCGATGCGCGCGCGTGGCGCGGACGTCACCGACATCGTCGTTCTCATCGTGGCTGCCGACGACTCGGTGATGCCGCAGACGATCGAAGCGATCAGTCACGCGAAGAACGCGGGTGTGCCGATCGTGGTTGCGATCAACAAGGTCGATCTGCCCTCGGCGAATCCCGGAAAGGTGAAGCAGGAGTTGTTGCAGCACTCGATCAACGTGGAGGACTTCGGGGGCGACGTGCTCGCCGCGGAGATTTCGGCGAAAACGGGCCAGGGTGTGGATGACCTGCTCGAGAAGGTGCTGCTACAGTCCGAGTTGCTGGAGCTGAAGGCCAACCCGAATCGCGAGGCGCAGGGCACCGTGATCGAGGCCCAGCTGGATATCGGTAAGGGTCCGGTGGTCTCCGTACTCATTCAGGCGGGGACGCTGCGGGTGGGCGACTCGTTCATCTGCGGGTTGTATGACGGTCGCGTGCGCGCCTTACTGGACGAACGCGGGCAGAACATCTCCGAGGCTGGGCCGGCCATGCCGGTGCAGGTTTTGGGCGCCGGTGGTGTGCCACTGGCGGGTGACCTCTTCCAGGCGATGGAGGCAGTGAAGGCCGCGGAGATCGCTCAGAACCGACAGAGGCTCGATCGGGAGAAGCAACTGCGCATCCGCGAGCGAGGGGTCAAGCTCGGCGACTTCGGCGCGCTGGCGGCGCAGGGCAAGCTCTCGACGCTTCCGCTGGTCATCAAGGGCGACGTGGACGGCTCCGTGCAGGCGCTTTCGGACTCGCTCGAGCAGCTCGGAACCGACGAGGTGAAAGTGGAGATCATCCACCGAGCGGTCGGTGCGATCAACGAGTCGGACGTGCTGCTCGCGCAGACCTCCGGCGCGGTGATCATCGGCTTCGGAGTGCGTCCGCAGACCGCGGCGAGGCTCCATGCAGAGCGGGAAGACGTGGACGTTCGTGTGTACGACATCATCTACGAGGCCGTCAACGACGTGACCGCGACGCTCGAGGGGCTGCTCGCGCCGGAGAGGCGAGAGACGATCGAGGGTTCTGCCGAGGTTCGGGAGATCTTCAAGGTCAGCAAGGTGGGGACGATCGCGGGTTGCTACGTCTCCGAGGGCCGCATCGATAGCAAGGGCCACGGGCGGGTCGTTCGGGATGGCATCGTCGCGTACGACGGAGAGATTTCGTCTCTGAAGCGCTTCAAGGACGACGTGAAGGAAGTCCGCGAGAGCTTCGAGTGCGGGGTCGGTATTGCCAACTTCACTGACATCAAGGTCGGCGATGTCATCGAGTGCTACACGATCGAAGAGGTCGCTCGCACCCTGGCCGAGGCCAGCCGATAGCCCGGATGTACGCGTCATCCCTTCCGGCACACTAGCTCCTTCGTGGTCGTCGCTTCGCTGACCTGGGATCTGGCCTTGCCGGGCTGTTCGTCCCTGAAAGAGAAGCGATCGGTGATTCGCTCGCTCCGTGATCGGCTGAGGCACAAGTTCAACGTGTCCGTATCCGAGACCGACTTCCAGGACGTGAAGGCACGCGCTCAGCTCACGATCGCCTTGGTGGCGTCCGACGGACGTCTCGCGGAGTCCTCGCTCGACAAGTTGGACCGCTTCGTGGAGAACCACGGCGGCGCCTTGATCACCTCCGTGCGGCGGGAGTTGTACTGATGGCTTCCAGGCGTCTCGCGCGACTCAACGAGCAGCTCAAGCGCGAGCTGTCGGAGATGATTCGCACGCAGGTGCGGGACCCACGGGTCGGAGTCGTGACCGTCACGGGGGTAGAGGTCGCGTCGGACCTGGGCTCGGCTCGCGTCTTCGTCCGAGTGATCGGCGATCGCGCTGAGTTGCTAGAGACGCTCGCCGGCCTCGAGGCGGCGGCGCCGTTCCTGCGCGGGCTGCTCGGGCAGGTGCTGCATGTCCGCAGGATTCCAGAACTGCGCTTCCGCGAGGACCGCTCCATGGAGCACGCGCGGAGAATCGAACAGGTTCTGTCAGAAGTGGTCGTGCCGGCGGAGGAGACGCAGCCCGAAGACTCGGAGTGACGGTCCCCGATATGGTGCTTCCGGTCGACAAACCGGAAGGGCCCACGTCGCACGATGTCGTCGCGATGGCGCGGAAAGCCCTGGGGATTCGAAGGATCGGGCACACCGGCACGCTGGACCCTTTTGCGTCGGGACTCTTGCTGCTCTGCATTGGCAAGGCGACGCGCTTGGCAGAATACCTCACCGGCTTGGCCAAGTCCTACGAGGCGATGGCCCGCCTGGGCATCACCACGGACACCGAGGACCTCGAGGGACAACCGCTCGAGGAGCGCGAGGGCTGGGCCGATCTGACCCCCGAGGCCGTGCTTGCGGCGATGGCGGGTTTCAAAGGCGGAATCGATCAGGTTCCGCCGCAGTTTTCCGCCAAGAAGGTGGACGGAGTCGCGATGCACCGGCGTGCGCGTCGGGGGGAACACGTTGAGCTGGCACCGCGTGCCATCACGGTTCACGAGCTAGAGCTGCGTTCTCTCGACGTGCCGTTCATGACGTTCCACGCGCGCTGCTCCAGCGGCACCTATGTACGCTCCCTGGCTCGAGATATCGGGGAAGAGCTCGGCGTGGGTGCCCACCTGACTGCCTTGCGGCGCACCTCGATCGGAACGCACCCACTGCGGGGGGCGATTACCCCCGACCAACTCGGAGACCCCGACGCGGTGTCCCGTGCCTCGCTCTCGCCGCTGGCGGCGCTCGCGCACCTACCGACCGTCGTGGTGGACCCGCAGGGCCGGGACCGACTCGCGCTAGGCCAGTCCGTCGAGTTGACCGCCGAAACGGCAGCCCCGCTCGTAGCGGTGGCTCACGATTCCCGTCTGGTGGCCATCGCGGAAGCCGGCGAGGGCGTGCTCAGGCCGAAGAAGGTCTTCGCCCAGTGACCGCGTCCGTTCGCTGGGCCTATCCGCCGGGGCTGCCCACCGACAAGGGGACCGTCGTGACCGTCGGCACCTTCGACGGCGTTCACCGCGGACACTGGGCGGTGCTCGAGGAGATCCGTGAGCGAGCTCGAGCGACGAACCGGCGCAGTGTCCTCGTGACCTTCGATCCGCACCCGCTCAGGATCGTCCGGCCGGAGCACGCTCCGCCCCTGCTGACCACTCCGCTGGAGAAGAAAGAGATTCTCGCGGAGAGCGGCCTCGAATACGCTGTCTTCATCTCGTTCACGGAGACCTTGTCACGGTATGAGCCCCGTCGCTTCGTCGAAGAAATTCTGCTTGAGCGGCTTCGCGTGGAGGAGCTCGTAATCGGGTACGACCACGGCTTCGGGCGGGACCGTTCCGGCAATGCCGATACTCTGCGCGAGATCGGAGCGGACCTCGGTTTCGCCGTAGACGTGGTGCCACCGGTGGCGGCGGGCGAAGAGGCCGTCTCGTCCACTCGGATTCGCGCCGCCGTCGCCGATGGGCGCATGGAAGAGGCTCGTCTCTGCCTCGGTCGGCCCTACTCGATTCGCGGGCTGGTCGTTCGTGGCGAAGGGAGGGGGAGGGGCTTGGGATTCCCGACCGCCAACCTGCACGTTGCCGAGAGCTCGAAGCTGATCCCCCCGCCCGGGATTTACGCGGTTCGAGGAGTCCTCAAGCGTGGCACCTACGTTGGAGCGTTGCACCTGGGACCCCGTCCTACGTTCAAGGGATCGCCCCCGAGCATCGAGCTGCACCTGCTCGACTTCGACAAAGAGATCTACGGCGAATCGGTCAGGGTCGACTTCGTCCGGCACCTGCGGCCCGTGCTGCCCTTCGACAGTGCGCAGGCGCTGATCGAACAGATGCGGGCGGACGTGGAGCTCGCTCGCCGAGTGGTAGACGAGGATCCGGGGTTTACCTAGCTTTCTTTGCTAACAAAGAATGCGCTCCCGCCGTTCCGGCACAGCGCGCTCGCTTCCCTTGCAGCGACTGACTCTCGAGGAGGCCGACGCCCCATGGCGATCGTCAATGAAGAAATCATAAAGAACTACCAGCTGCACGAAAACGATCGTGGCAGCACTCCGGTCCAGATCGCGATCATCACGGGTCGAATCGACGATCTTCAGACCCACTTCGATGCTCACAAGAAGGATCACCACAGCCGCCGCGGTCTGCTCAAGATGGTCGGGCGACGTCGGCGCCTTCTTGAGTATTTGAAGCGCACCAGTTTTGACAACTACCGCAGCCTGATCAAAGATCTGGGCCTGCGGCATTAGGACCTGCGGCGGTCGCCGCGGTTCGTTTCAGCCGAAGCGGTTGTGCGCCTCGGTCGGGAGACGGCCTACGATATTGCTGCACCAAACGGGCTCACGCGACCCACGCTCTGCGTGGGTGCCCGCGTCCCCGGGCGGCGGTCGCTCTCTCCTCCGGTTCCCACGACATCTCGGCACTTAATCCGAGACTGGGGATGCTCCCTGGTCGAAACCGAAGTGAGTAGAACAAGATGATTCAAAGAATGGAGCGCCAGTTTGCTGGACGCACGCTGTCGCTCGAAATCGGCCGTATGGCCAAACTGGCACAGGGCTCATGTCTGGTGCAGTACGGAGACACGGTAGTACTGGTCGCGACCACGGTGCAGGACAGGCCGACCCACCTACCGTTTTTCCCCCTCACGATCGAGTATCGTGAGAAGTCCTACGCCGCCGGGAAGATTCCTGGTGGCTTCTTCAAGCGAGAAGGGCGCCCGGGTGAGAAGGAGATTCTCGCCGCCCGCTGCATCGATCGGCCCATCCGGCCGCTGTTCCCCAACGGATTCAAGAACGAGACGCAGGTGGCTTGCTTCATCCTGTCCGCGGACCAGGAAAACGACGCGGACGTTTTGGCCATGCTGGGGGCCTCCGTTGCCCTCAACATGTCGAAGATCCCGTTCAATACGACCGTGGCTTCGGTGCGCGTCGGCCGAATCCAGGGGACGTGGGTGCTGAACCCGACCTTCCAGCAGCTCGAGTACTCCGATGTCGACATCGTCGTCGCCGGCTCCGCCGAGGCGATCACGATGGTCGAGGGTGGAGCGCTCGAGGTCCCTGAGAGCGAGATTCTCGAAGCTCTGCAGGTCGCGCACGATGGCATCAAGAAGTTGTGCGCCTTCCAGGATGAGCTACTCGAGGGCCATCGCGTCCCGGACATGGAATGGACGTCGCTCGACCCGGACGCGGAGCTCAAGGAGAAGGTCGAGGGCATGGCCGCCGCCAAGGTCGCCGAGGCGCTGAACCTGGGGGACAAGCAGGAGCGGAACCAGGCGATGGCCGCCGTGACGGAGGACGTGATCGCGACGCTCACGGAGGAGGACGAGCAGTACGCCGAGCACGCGAAGGACATCCGCGAGATCCTGCGAGGGATCGAGAAGAAGACCATGCGCCGCCAGATCCTCGAGAAGGGAGAGCGCGCGGATGGACGGGATCTCGACGACATCCGTCAGATCACGTCCGAGGTCGGCGTGCTTCCGCGCACACACGGCTCGGCACTCTTCACGCGTGGGCAGACGCAGGCATTGGCGGTCGTCACGCTCGGTACCTCTCGGGACGAGCAACGCATCGATTCGATCGACTCCCGTGAGGAAGTCACGAAGTCGTTCATGCTGCACTACAACTTCCCGCCCTTCTCGGTCGGTGAGGCGCGTCCGTTCCGGGGCACGTCGCGTCGCGAGGTCGGGCACGGGAACCTGGCGGAGCGCGCGATGCAGCCGCTCCTGCCGGCGTATGACGACTTCCCCTACACGATCCGGATCGTCTCGGACGTGCTCGAGTCGAACGGGTCGTCCTCCATGGCGACCGTGTGCGGCTCCTCGCTCGCGCTCATGGACGCGGGCGTGCCCATCAAGAGCCCGTGCGCGGGCGTGGCGATGGGATTGATCAAGGAAGGCGACGACTACGCGATCCTGACGGACATCCTGGGCCTCGAGGATGCTCTGGGCGACATGGACTTCAAGGTCGCGGGCACGCGTGACGGTGTGACCTCGATCCAGATGGACATCAAGATCGAAGGTCTCACGGTGGATCTGCTCAGCGAGGCGCTGGAGCGCGCGCACAAAGGGCGGCTGCACATCCTCGACCTGATGAATCAGACGCTCGGCGACGCGCGCGACGACCTTTCCGCCTACGCGCCGCGAATCGTATCCATCCAGATCAACCCCGAGAAAATCGGCGAGATCATCGGGCCGAAGGGCAAGACGATTCGGGCGATCCAGGAGGAATCTGGAGCGACCATCGACATCGACGACAGCGGCCTTGTGAAGATCGCAGCGGTTTCGGGTGAGGCAGGGACGCGCGCCCGCGAGATGATCGAGGCGATCGTCAAGGACCCGGAAGTCGGCCGCATCTACGAGGGCCCGGTCAAGAACGTCACGACCTTCGGAGCGTTCATCGAGATCATGCCCGGCACGGAAGGCCTGTGCCACATCTCGGAGTTGGCCGAAGGCCGGACCGAGCGCACCGAGGACGTGCTTAGAAAGGGCGACATCACGAAAGTGAAGCTGCTCTCGATCGATGAAAAGGGGCGCCTGCGGCTGTCGAGAAAGGCAGCGTTGGCGGAGCTGGCTGCAGCCGAGGGCGACGATGCAGGCAGCGCCGACACAGAGGAAGCGGCGGTTCAGGCCGCTGACGCCTGAGTAGACGGATGCGGAGTAGCACGGGGGGGCATGGGCGTACACCCATGCCCCCTCTGACTTCGGGCCACCCCGAGACGAGCGCAGGCGCGGACGGGATCGACATGATGTCCGAGTCGGTCCTGACCTCCGGGGTTCGCGTTCTGAGCGAGTACATCCCGTCCGTGCGCTCGGCTAGCGTCGGCGTCTGGGTTCGACAGGGCGGGGCGCACGAGTCGTTGGCCGACGTCGGCGTGAGTCACCTCCTGGAGCACATGGTCTTCAAGGGGACGGAGCGGCGCTCCGCCGCAGAGATCGCGATGGCGCTCGAGGGGCTCGGCGGTTCTCTGGATGCCTACACGAGCCGCGAACATACGTCGTACCAGGCGCGGGTACTGGACGAGCATGTCGATGAGGCATTGGACGTGCTCGCGGACATGGTGTTGGACCCAATGCTGCGCGAGCAGGACCTGGAGCTGGAACGCGAGGTCGTGCTGGAGGAAATCGCACAGGTCGAGGACACGCCTGACGATCTGGTCTTCGAACTACACTCGGACTTGCTTTGGCGAGGGCATCCCTACGGCCGCCCGATCCTCGGTGACAAGGAGTCGGTCGCGCGCATGTCGGCCGACACGCTACGGGACCTGCACACAAGCACCTATCGTGGTGAGAATCTGATCGTCGCGGCCGCCGGCAACATCCATCACGAACGGCTCGTGGAGGCCGTGGATCGGCTCTTCGGGTCTCGGGCGGCTGGCGAGCCCAGCGACAACGTGGTGGCGCCCGAGGGAACGAGTTCGGGGGAGCATCGCATCTCCCGAGCGACGGCGCAGACGCACATGGTGATCGGGACCGAGGTTCCCGGACACGGGCACGCGGACCGATATCCCCTCGCGCTACTCTCTTCGGCGCTCGGCGGTGGCATGAGTTCGCGGCTCTTCCAGAAGGTGCGCGAAGAGCTCGGGCTGTGTTACTCGGTTTACACGTACCAGTCCTTCTACAGCACGTCCGGCCACTCCGGCGTCTACGTGGGTACGCGTCCTGCGACAGCCGACGCCGCCGTCGAGGCGATCTCAGCCGAGCTCGCGCGCATCGCGAAGCAAGGGCTCAGCGCGGACGAACTGGAGCAGACGAAGAGCCAGGTGAAGGGGCAGGTCATGCTGTCGCTCGAATCGACAGGAGCCAGGCTGTACCGCCTCGCCTCGTTCGCGCTCCATCGGGAGCCGTTCCGAGGGCTCGACGGTCTGTTGCAGAAGATCGACTC
>JAYZBT010000319.1:0-4177 GCA_036338615.1 Gemmatimonadota bacterium | reverse complement strand
GGAGCCCTTCCACGCATTTCTGGTGCACTTTGCCCGCGCCCACCAGCGCCATGTACGCGACTGCGGCCATAGCGCCGGCGACCAATCCGTCACCCGGCAACGGACTGAGTGAGGCCGCGACTGCGACGAACATCTGTCTCTCCCAGGTCGCGGCGGCGGCCATCATCAGAAGGAACTCACCAGAACAATCAGGGGATCCGGAATGCCCTGGGGCCAAGAGCGACGTGCACAGACCCGCGAGCCCGAGTTCGACGGACGGCGTACCGTCATACGTCTCGGCCGCGCTCCCGGCCTGCGGCAAGGCGAGCAAACCGGTGAGTAGGGCGGCTACGATCAGTTGTCTCATAGCTTCCTCTCTGGAAAGAGTTGATCGGAGTGAGCGTCGCTCTGGCACACGTAGCCCGACGCTCATCGAATGATCGATTACTCCGCCCTGGTCGAGCATGGCGAGATGGGACAGAATGCATGCCTTCGGGGCAGGCGAATCCGATTCGCGGGCGCCCGCCGGTGGCAAACAGGGGAAGGACTTCGTGTCGTTCGACATCGATTGGGTCCGCAGCCGCTTCCCAGCGCTCGATACCGACTGGGCATTTTTCGACAACGGAGGTGGATCCCAGATCCTGCAGCCGGTGCTCGACCGCATCGGCGAATATCTGCTCACGTCCAACGTGCAGCACGGGGCCTCCTACGAGGGATCGCAGCTCGCGAGTGCCCGCCTGCGCTCGGCCGAGGAAGCCGTGGCGACACTCATCAACGCGCGCCACGCTTCCGAGGTGGTCATGGGCGGTTCGAGCACGCTGCATCTCCAGACGCTCGCAACGTGCTTTGGGGAGACGCTCGATCCCGGGGACGAGGTAATCGTGTCGAGCGGGGATCACGAGTCGAACATCGCTCCCTGGCTCGCGTTGGAACGTCTTGGAGTCCACGTCAAGTTCTGGGACGGGCACGGTCGGTCTCGTCAGTTACGCGTCCACGACCTCGAGTCGCTCCTGAGCCCGCGCACCAAACTCGTCGCCGTGACGCACACGTCGAACATCCTGGGCACCATCAACCCGATCCGGGAAATCGCGGACTCGGTGCATAAAAGGGGCGCGCTGCTTTGCGTGGACGGTGTCGCGTACGCTCCGCACCGGGCGATCGACGTTCAGGCCCTGGACGTCGACTTCTACGCCTTCTCGTTCTACAAGACGTACGGGCCGCATCACGCGATGCTGTACGGGAAACGCGAACTGCTGCTCGAGCTACCGAGTCGCAGCTTCTTCTTCATCGCGAAGGACGACGTGCCGTACAAGTTCCAGCCGGGTGGCGTGAACTACGAGTTGAGTTACGGCATGATCGGGTTGATGGACTATCTGGACGAGGTTGCGTACCGAGGCGCCCCATCGGATGCGGCATCAGGCGAAGCCCCCGCCGCCGGTCGGCACGGCCGAGCCGCGGTCGAGTCTGCTTTCGCGATGATCGCAGAGCACGAAGAGGCGCTGAGCTCCCGGCTGCTCGACTTCCTCAGAGGCCGCACGGGTGTGCGCATTATCGGCCACGACATCGCCGACCGGAATGTCCGAGTCCCCATCGTCTCCTTCGTCGTCGACGGGATGTCAAGCTGCGAAGTGGTGACACGCATGGACGAGCACCGGGTCGCGATCCGATTCGGTCACTTTTACTCGCCGCGCCTGCTCAATCTGCTGGGGATCGACGCGGACGAGGGTGTCGTTCGGGTGAGCATGGTGCACTACAACACGCTATCGGAAGTGGACCGCCTCACGACTGCGTTGGACTCGATTCTCCCGGGCTCCGCCCTCAGGTCCCGCAATACGTGACGTAAGGGCCGAACTCGTCGGGAGCCGGACCCTCGTAGTCCTCCAGACCGGCGCGCCTCTCGAAGGGTCGCTCCAACACCTCGAGGAGTCTTTCGAACGGACCGAAGTCGGACGAGCTCGAAGCGGCGACCAGCGCCTGCTCGACCAAGTGGTTACGGGGGATATAGGCTGGATTGACCCGATCCATTTCGGCGGCCAGGGCATGCGAGTTCCCGCCTCCCTCCGCTAGGCGCGCCGACCAGCGAGCCAGCCAGGGATCCAGTGCGGTCGGGTCGTCGAACAACGCCCGCGCGGGGCTCATGTCGCCACGAAGACCCTCCGCCAAGTGGCGAAACAGCAGGGTGAAGTCCACATGCTGCCCGTCCATGGCGGTGTGCAGATCGTTTACCAAGTCCTGATCACCGTCTTTCCTGGTGCCCAGCCCCAGCTTGGCCTGCATCTCTGTTTGCCAGATATCCTGATAGATGGTCGGGAACTCATCTATGGCATCGGTCGCCGCCTCGATGGCGTGTGCGGTGTCCTGGGGATCTATGAGAGGCAACAGCGTTTCGGCAAAACGAGCCAGGTTCCACTGAGCGATGGCCGGCTGGTGTCCATACGCGTAACGGCCGCGGCGGTCGATCGAGCTGAAGACGGCCACCGGGTCGTAGTCGTCGATGAACGCGCACGGCCCGTAGTCCAGCGTTTCGCCGGAGATGGCCACGTTATCCGTGTTCATCACGCCGTGGACGAAGCCGACCGACAACCACTGAGCCACGAGGGCCGCCTGACGGTCTCGTACGCGCCGGAGCAGGCCCAGATAGCGGTCGCTTGCGTCCGTCAGGTCGGGATCGTGACGGCGGATCGCGTAATCGGCCAGTTGACGCAATTGTGCCGTCTCGCCACGGCCCGCGAAGAACTGAAAGGTGCCCACCCGCAAGTGACTCGCGGCCACGCGCGCGAGGACCGCGCCCGGCTCTGGACCCTCACGCATCACCATGACACCTGTGGTCGCTGCGGCCAACGCGCGGGTGGTGGGAATGCCGAGCGCATGCATGGCCTCACCGATGAGGTACTCGCGCAGCACCGGGCCCAGCACGGCCTTTCCGTCTCCGCCGCGTGAGAACGGCGTCTTACCGGATCCCTTGAGTTGCAGATCCCTTCTGCGTCCGTCGCGGTCGATCAGCTCGCCGATCAGAAGGGCCCTGCCATCACCCAATTGGGGCGAGAAGCCCCCGAACTGATGGCCCGCGTAGGCCTGGGCCAGAGGTGCAGCGCCTTCCGGTGCCTCGCTGCCCGAGAAGAAGGAGGCACCTCGTTCGCCCGCGAGCGTGTCCGCGTCCAAACCCAACTCCGCGGCCAGCGACCGATTCAATTGGACCAGCTTCGGCTCAGGGGCCCGCTCGCCCTTCCAAGGGACGTAGAAACCCTCGAGTTCGGCTGCGTAGCTGTTGTCGAACGTGAAGACGGCGTCGCGGGACATCGGCTCGGCTGGGGTCAGGCCGGATCAGCAACGCCTGCGTGCCGCGACGGCAGGACCCAACCCGGCCGTGGGAAATGGCAGGAATAGCCGTTCGGATAATTTTCCAGGTAGTCCTGGTGCTCTGGCTCGGCCTCCCAAAAGTCACTCACCTGCTCCACCTCGGTAACGACTCTGCCAGGCCATATCCCAGACGCTTCGACATCAGCGATGGTGTCGAGCGCGACTCGCCGTTGCTCATCGTCTACATAGTAGATCGCGGAGCGATAGGACATGCCCCGATCGTTGCCCTGTCGGTTGGGCGTGCTCGGGTCGTGAATCTGGAAGAAGAATTCCAGGATCCGGCGATATGAAATCCGATCGGGGTCGAACAGGATCTCGATGCCTTCCGCGTGTGAACCGTGGTTGCGGTAGGTCGCCTGCGGCACGTCCCCGCCGGTGTATCCCACGCGGGTCGACTCTACACCGGAGAGCTTCCGGATGAGGTCCTGCATGCCCCAAAAGCAACCTCCCGCCAAGACCGCGCGCTCCTGTGCCATTGTCGTCCCCCGTTGGTGCGTGTCCGGCCTGCCTAAGTCTAACCACCCATTGCGGTGGGCGAGACACCGAGCGCACAGTGCGAGGTTCAGCACCGCTTCCAGGAGGCCCAATGCCGCTTCGTCGGCTTGCACTACTGACGCTTTCCATCGCGCTGCCGGGATGCACCGGGGCGCGTGGAGACGACTACCGCGTCGCCGTGATCAAATTCCAGCAGGAAACATGCACCTTCTGCCCTGGAGGAGATGCGCCGACGGAGGACTGGACGCGCCTCGGTCCACTCTTGGTGGCAGACCAGGTGCTCACGGAGGGCGGGGGGTATATCGACGGATTCGTCGAGCAAGCGGAAGATTACGCCGACATG
>JAYZBT010000318.1:0-6511 GCA_036338615.1 Gemmatimonadota bacterium | reverse complement strand
CACCGCACGCCGTCGCGACAACCACGCCAAAACCCCTGGAATCCCACCTGCCGTGTTACGCACGCATACTCCCCTCGTAGTTCCCGTCGTCAATTCAGATAACGAATGACGCGGTGCGAAAGTGACAACCCCGACGGATTCGCCCCACACACCGCATTCTGTCAGGGCTTTCGCCCCCAGCCACTCGGGGCCCATCTTGGGCACACTGCCGCACCTCACCGCAGGGATGCTTGATGAGTAACGCCGACGCTAGGCGGCCGGGCCCACAGCCGACCACGGCACCTCTTTCCTGGCCCCCCCCGGGTCTGGAGAAGCTCCAGGGTCTGCTTTGGAGAGCGACGCTGATCAGTTGGGCTGGCAGCGTCATCTTGGTGCTCCCGCTGCTTTGGGCGCTCGCGGTAGAGCAGCCATTCTACAGCATGGGGCCACTGGAGGAGAACTGGCAGGTCGGCATGGGGATCGCGCTGGTTGGCGGGATCATCATCCTGTTCTCGTTCGGCATGTTCTTCGGACTCATGCGCGCCTCGGCCAGGGCCGCCGACGACGGCTACGGGACACTGACGATCCTCGAGGTCCTCACCGACAAGGATCGGGACACCGGTTTCCTCATTCAAGGGAAACGCCACTTCGGGCTACTCGACACCAATCGACGCACGGCAGTAGTGAGCGCCCGCCTGCGTGGTGCCGGGCTCGTGCTCGCGGCCGCACTCTGGTTCGTGATCGCCTTCGGGCTGGCGGTCACGCTCGCGGCACGAGGATTCCTGATCCCGTCGGACATCTGGCTCATAACCGTGGGACCCACGGGCTTCATGCTGGCGATGGGGCTCGCCATCCTCGGCATGTCGTCGATCAAGGTGCACGAGGTGCGGTCGGGTTGGGACGCGCAAGAAGGCTCCGGTCGGGTCCAAGCAGAGGCACTCGCGTGGACCGAGCGGCTCGACCAGTGCGGTGACACGGTCATGCTCGGCTCCGGCCCCAAGGGTGAAGGCAACCGCTTCCGGCTGGGGGCGACCGTGGTCGTGCTGCTCTTCCTCGCGGCCTTCGTGCCTACCGTTACGGTCGCCGTAACCACCTCGATCGGACCGATCCTGGCCAAGATCGCGGTACCTGGGTTCCTCACCGTGCAAGAGATGGCCGGTGGTGCCGAGGCCCTGCGCTTGTACGTGGCCGAGCCCGATCCTTCCACAACGCCCGCGAGGGCGGGGTGGGCACTGCAGAACATCGGGTTCGTGGGAGGAGGTGATCCGGACCCCTGGGAGCTGGCTCCCCAGAACATCTATGAGGAGGGGTGGTTTCCGGACCCGATGGTCTTCCCCGATCCGTTTTCCGAGTCGACCGCATTCGAGCTTATGAGCGTACCGTTCAGCGAACGGTCGCCCGAAGATCAGGCTGCGATGCAGCAAGCCGCTCAACACCCGGCCCATGCGGAATTCCATCTACTCAGCAGCGCCGCGTTGGTGGACGTAGTGAGCGGTCGGTGGGTGGTTCCCTTCCCCGACTCGTTGACGTTCGAGGACCTCCCGTGGCCACGCTTCCAGGCATTTCGCACAGCCGGCCTCGCGCAGGTAGCCAAGGCAGCGGTGGAGGCCGAGAACGGTCAACTCGGCGATGCAGAGCACACGCTTCGGGAACTAATCTCGACGGGCTTTTTGCTCATCGATCAAGGGCCGACGCTCATCGACAATCTGATGGGGGTCGTGCTGACCGATATGGGCGGTGATGCTCTGGAAGCGTATTACGCACGCATCGGTGAGGACGAGCGCGCGGAAGCACTCGAGTGGGCCCGAGAGGGCGCGGCTACCGCGGCGAGCAGATCGAGTGCCAGCAGGCTACCGGAGGACATCCACTCGCTGCTGCAGGGCGTGCCGGATCTCGTGCTGACCGAAGGAGCGCTGCGCGGTCTCCGCTGGGAGTACTTCGCGACCTTCCACGTGCTCGCCCCGTGCATCAACCTCCACAAGATGGTCTTCGGCCCCGACGAGGCGTATGACGATTGGAGGCTGGACGCGCGCGCGGCGTTGGTCCGGGTTCGTGGCGAACGCGACCTCTTCGAGTTGGCTGAAGGGGGGGCGCTCGGTGAAGGAGAACAAGAGGTTCAGGGCTTCCTACCCCGTTTCTTGAGCCTCACCCTGGGCAGCGGAGGCGCACCCGGAAGCTGCGCGTCGTTGATCGCCTCTTTGCAGTCCGGAGACTAGCGTCGTGAGGGTCTTGGCCACACTCGCCGTAGCGTTGGCGCTCACCGCCTGCAGCCCGGACACGCCTGCCGAATCGGCGTCGTCAGGTCCGTTGCCGCCCGGCCCACCGGGCGACGACATCTGGCTCGCGACGCTCGCCGAGACTCCGGACAGGCTGCCGACCGTAGGCACGCCCGCCAACGTCACCGAGCGGACCGGTTACGACAACCAGCCGTACTTCTTGCCTGACGGATCTGGCTTCTGGTACACGGCGAACGACGACCACGCGGGTCAGGCCGACATCTGGCGGTACGACATCGCGAGCGCTGGCGTGGCGCGGGTCACGCAGTCGGCGCCCGAGAGCGAGTATTCGGCGACCCCGCTTCCGGATGGATCCGGAATCTCGGTGATTCGGGTCGAGGCCGATGGGACCCAGCGCCTGTGGCGTTTCGATCTCGACGGCCAGAATGCCTCCGTCCTCCTCGCCGACCTGGCACCGGTCGGGTACCACAAATGGTCCGACGATCACACGCTGGTGATGTTCGTGCTCGGTGAGACAGGGGTGTCACCATCAACCCTACAGGTCTGGAACGAGACCGAGGGCCTGCTTCCTGTTGTGGCGCGAGATGTCGGCCGCTCGATACAACCAATCCCGGGCTCGGGTGACGTCAGCTATGTGCAGCGTCACGAGGACGGTTCCGCGTCGATCATGCGGCTCCATCCGGGAACGGGTGAATCGGAAGAGATGATCCGGACGCTCGATGGCGGTGACTTCCACGCCTGGACTCCGGGCGGAGTCATACTCATGGGTCAGGGCTCTACGTTGATGGCCTGGAGACCGGGTTCGGACGTCGAGTGGAAGCAGGTCGCCGACTTCTCCGACATCGGTTTCACTATTTCACGTCTCGCGGTGAGTCCAGACGGGGTTCACATTGCTTTCGTCGCGGCGTTCTAGCTTTCCCTACTCGGTCGGACTCCACCATGCTGCGTAAAACCGCCCTGCCCGGACTCCTCTCGTTGACCGGCGCCTTCCTGAGCGGCGCCCTGCTGAGCCCCATCGCGGCAGCTCCTCTCGCCGCGCAGCAGGACGCGACCACGGTGACACGACTGGTGCCCAGCGCCGCACAACTGACCGTCGCCAGAGGCGATCAGGTGCCGTTCTCCGTGCAGGCCATAGACGCGAGCGGGGCGGTCGTGGATGTGGAGCTTCGCATCACGGGCCCGCGAGACCGGATCCAGATCGGGGACGGAGTCGTGGGCGGCCTCGAGCCGGGCGAATACACCATCAACGTGACCGTGGTGATGCCAGCCGGCTCGACGGGTACGCCTCCATCACTGAGCGTGCCTGTCGTCGTCACCTGGCCCGCCGTGGACCGCGTGGAGGTCGAGCACACGTCGATCCTGTACGCCGGCACGACGGTCGCCCATTCAGCCCGAGTCTTCGGCGTGGACGGATTGCAGCGCCCGGAAGCGATGCTCGACTGGGCTACGTCCGATGCCGCCACGGCTACGGTCGACGCCTACGGAGGCGTAACCGCGCACGCCGCCGGATCGGTGACGATCAGCGCCTCGACCGAGGGCGTGACCAACTCGGTCACCCATGAGATCTCGGCATTCCCCGGCGTCGCCCTCGAGATAACCGGCGCACCGGACGGGGAAGTGCGCACGGGTGACGTACTTCGCTTCGAGGCCACCGTGCGCGACGCGTCGGGCGCCGTCGTCGAGCGCGCTCCAGTGAATTGGTCGCACGCCTATACCGCCTCCGAGCAGATGCTCGGGCTCCCCGCCACCGGCCAGATGCGGAACGGGGCTTTTGTCGCCGACGTGCCCGGCATTCACACCGTCACGGCGACCGCCGGCCCCCTTTCGGCGCGCCAGTCGTTCGAGGCCGCCGCGCGAGACGTGGTGCAGGAGCTCGAAGTGGTCGGGCACGGCCTCGAGAACGGGTACCGGACCACGGATATCTGGGTCTTCGAGGGAGTGGACAGGCGCGACTACGCGATCACGGGATCGAAGGTCTCCGGAGGTTTTGCGTTCTTCTACGACGTCACGGACCCGGCGGCCATCACCAAGATCGACTCGATCCAGGTCGACGCCCGCACCATCAACGACGTGAAGGCCTCCCCGGACGGTCGCTACGCGGTGCTCTCTCGCGAGGGGGCGACGAACCGGCGCGACGGGCTGGTCATCCTCGACATGGCGGACCCGCGCCATCCGACCGTGGCGGCGCTGTACGACGACGGCATCACGGGCGGCGTGCACAACATGTTCGCCCAGAACGACTACCTGTACGCTTTGGCGAACGGTGACAAGTATGTCATCATCGATGTCACCGACATCTACAATCCGCGGTACGTCTCCGAGTACAACCACCCCGACAGCCGGTTGCACGACGTGTGGGTCCACGACGGCCTCGCGTATTCCTCCGAATGGGGCACGGGGGTGGTCGTGGTCGACGTCGGAGACGGGCGTTGGGGCGGCTCGCCGGAGAATCCCGTCTTCGTGACGTCCTACGCCACGCCGGACGGTCGCACCCACGCCACCTTCCCCTACTTCCAGGAGTCTACGGGGAAGACGTACCTGTTCCTCGGGGACGAGATCATGAACCGGCGCGGCCTGGCCTGGGCCGGCTATCCGAGATCCATGGGCTCCTACCAAAGTAAATACGACCCGGCGTCCGGCACGGGTGGCATCCCGCTGGTCACCCGCGGCTATATCCAAATCGTGGACTTCACGGACCCTGAAAACCCGGAGATGGTGGCCCGTTACGAGGTACCCGAGTTCGGCACGCACAATCTTTGGGTCGAGGACGACAAGCTGTACCAGTCCTACTACGAAGGCGGCCTGCGCGTCGTCGACATCAGCGGCGAACTGATGGGCAATCTCTACACGCAGGGTCGTGAGATCGCCGTCTTCAAGTCGGCGTCACCGGTCGGCTACACGCCGAACGCCACCATGGTGTGGGGCACACAGCCCTTCAAGGGCCACGTGTTCTTCAGCGATACGAACTCGGGGCTCTGGAGCGTGAAGCTGCTACCCAAGCAACGACCTGTTTCCTAGATTGTCTTCCTAGGTCGTCGGGCCGAACCCCCTCCCGTCTGGATGAATGACATGAGACTCCGCGGACCGTTCCTGGTTGCGCTCACGATCGCCTTCGCCGGCTGCGAGGGGTCGACCGCCCCGACGCAGGATGCCGTGGACGAGGCATTGCTCGCACAGTTCGCCGAACAAGTCTCAGAATCCAGCGACATCCGACTGCCCTCGCTGGGCGCGCTGTTGCGGGCGTCTCGTGAGGCCCTCCGTGCGACCGACGTGGCGAACACGGCCGCGATCCGCCACTTCCGGGCCGCCCGACGGCTCGCCATGGCCGCGGAAGACTCGGTGGAAGCCGGGAACGAGGACGCCGCGAAGCGGCTCTCGCGCCGAAGCCACCGTCACTCCCTCGAGGGCATCTTGACCGCGCTCGGAAACGGGGTCGCGGCGGAGGCCGTAGCAGGCTCGGCGGCCGGATTGGCGCGTATCCAAGCGCGCCTCGACGGCCGAGACATCTCCGAGCGCCTCGCCGCTCACGTAGCACGGATCGCACGAGCCGTAGCAACCGCCGAAGCCAAGGCCGCCGCAGGCGAGCACGTGGCCGCGCTGCACCATGCGCTGGCCAGCGCGGAAGCGCTGCGGCACCTGTCGCCGCGGTACGTTGCAAGGAAATGGATCCACCACGCGACCCGGTCCCTGCGCGCGGGCATCCAAGCGGTAGGCGACGCCCCGACGGACGAGGAGGCGCAGGCGCTACAACGCGCTCGGCGACTCCTGAACGCCGCGAAGGAGGAGCTGAAGGCCGGCCATCCTCGGCGCGCCGTGGAGGCTGCCACGCGGTCGGTTCGTTTGTCCGGCGGAGTCGTACGGGGTCGTTCGACCGATTCTGGCTGAGCCTCGGCACCTCCCAACTCTCCCAGCCTGACACCCTTCGGGGAACCCCTGGCCCTGGCCTGCCGCGCTACTCGGCTGCCCATTGTTTCCAAGTCGCTTCGGCCGGGCCGACTGTCAGGTCGTTGCCTTTACGCACCAGGGGCATGCGTAGAATCAGCGGGTTTTCGCAGGCGATCTCTAGCCAGCGGTCGTCGCCGTAGAAGGCGGTTTGCAGGCCCAGGGCCTTGAAGCGCTTGGACGTTCGGTCGATGAGCTGTTCTTCGCCGAACTTCTGGAAGAAGCGCCGTAGCTCGCCCTTGGACGGCGCGCGTTGCTTGAAGTCCATGAAGTGGACCTGCACTCGGCGCTCTTTGAAGAAGCGCTGCGCTTTGCGTACGTCGTTGTTGTTGTTGACGCCGAAGATCTGAACT
>JAYZBT010000317.1:0-3257 GCA_036338615.1 Gemmatimonadota bacterium | reverse complement strand
GTCACTACCAGTGAGACCTCGGCCTCGAAGGGCACCACCCGATCAGTTCCGTCGTCGAGATCGATCCGATGGATCCGGCCGTTCCAGGCGGCGAACAGCGCTCGACTGTCCGGCGTGATTCCGAAATTGGGTAACACGTCGCGCGTTGCTCGACTTTCCAGCTGATTCCGCTGGATCGGGTATGCGAGCCAGCGCTCAACTCCGGTGTCGAGCTCCCTCACCTTCAGGCCCGTCCGGCCGTCTCTGACCGCACCGTAGACGAGCCGTCGCCCATCCGGTGTCACGGCTGGCTTCATTGCGATCGGACTCTCCAGGAGCACCGGCTCGGCCCGCCCGGACTCCTGTGAAAACCTGATGACCCGACTTGACGCCCCATTCCGGCTTCCGTAGGGGCGTGGCGTGAGCGAGGTGTAGTACAGGTCTGATCCGTTGGGGTGAGGGGCGGCACCGTAGGGCCCCGGTGCCGGGGCGGACACGAGCGGCTGAGACGGTCCGTTCTCGTTCTCGACCAGGCGCTCCCCGGCTCCAGACTCGACGTCGAAGCGCCAGATCTCCGCGTAGGAGCTGAAGCCCGCAGACGTGATGACTGTCACATAGATCGCCGAGCCGTCCACGGACCATGCCGGTGAGAGCATCGTTGAGCTTGCCCTATCGGTAAGCCGACGAGGCATCGAGCCGTCCGGCGCGGCGATCCAGACGTTGTCGGAGCCCGACTCGTCACTCACGTACGCGAGGAGTCGACCGTCAGGGGAAAAACGAGGCTGGGATTGAAACGCGCTTCCGGTCAGCACCGGGCGGGCCCGACCGCCCTCTACAGGGAGCACATACACGTCTCCGAGCAGCTCGAACACTAGGGATCCCCCGTCTGGAGCCACGTCGAGTGAGACCCATGTGCCCTCCGTCGTCGTGAAGGAGATCTGGGTTTCCTGCGCGGCCAGGGGCGAGGCCAGAATCGTCAGCAGGGTGAGTGCGACGGTGGCCGCGAGAGTCCTTCGGGGCATGGACGGATTGCCTTCAGATGAGGTGGGAGACTTCGGTGTCGATTTGGCGGGTCGACGGCGAGCGCGCAACGTAAGCTGGAAGTTGATCAACACAGCCCCCGCCGGTCCGGCCGACGTCTTACAGCGGCTCACTTACAAACGGTGCCAAAGACTGCGTCGTTACCCACCGACGCAATTGACGCAATTGACGCAGAAACCGAGTATTTCCGACGCAGGCCAACGCTCACCGACGCCAGAAAGTGGCTCCCAAAGCAGGACGGTGGTCGGACCCGAACCGAACGTGAGCTGCCTGATTTCGCGGCCCTCGACACTCCGCCGTACAGGTGCGGCGCGCACGTTTCCTCCGAGGTACGGAGCCACCGCGCGCCAGTAGGTCTCGTGGTTGAAGCGGCGATCGTCGAGTCCCGCGACGCGCACGCCTTGGTAGAGGCTCGCCAGTTCGGTGCTGATCGTAGCGGTCTCGGAGGGAGCGAGTGCGTCGGTGGCGTTGCTTTGCGGAGCCGGCTCGCTCGTTGCCGCCGTTGGAGGACCGCCAGCGCACGCGGCAAGCGCCAGCAGCAGACCGGGCAGACTTCGTCTCGACATCGTTCCGCTGAACACCATCAATAGATGAGGTAGGGAGCGCGCAACTGTTCGAAGTGATTCACTTCTTGGTCCCAGGCCGCGGTCAGACCCTCGAAGCCACGCCCCGCTTCGATTCCCAGACGCAGCGCGTCCGTACCGGCGAGTCGGTCGAAATGGGCCTCCCGCCAGGTCCACCGCCCACCGGACATCGCGTGGGCTTCGAGCAGCATCGCGACCGCGACTTTCGAGGCGTCGTAGTCCGAGCGTTCGTGGAGTAGCCGAACACCGTGCACCTCCTGGCCTTCGAACTTTCCGTCTCCCGCGTTCGTGGGCGTGAAGGTCACGGCCTCGAAGCTCACGCCTTCGAAGCCGTAGCGGTTCAAGGCCGCGGCGAGCGCCAGCCCATCCAGCCATGGGGCTCCAATCCACTGGAACGCTCGCTCGGTGCCGCGACCGACCGAGAGCGGAGTGCCCTCGAACAGGCACGTGCCCGGGTACGCAAGCGCGCTCTCGAGCGTCGGCATGTTCGGCGACGGCGCGACCCACGGGAGCCCCGACTCCGAGATCGTCATGTCGCGCCGCCACCCTTCCAGGGGCACGACATGCAGTTCGACGTCGATGCCGAACTCACCCACGTACATGCGCGCCAACTCGCCCACCGTCATCCCGTGACGCATTGGCACCGGATAGAGGCCGACGAACGTCGAATACTGCGGATCGAGCACGTTGCCCTGCACCACGTCGCCCCGGATCGGGTTCGGCCGATCCAGCACGACGAACGGGATTCCCCGCTCTTCTGCGGCTTCCATCGCATACGCCATTGTCGAGACGTAGGTGTAGTAGCGCGCTCCTACGTCCTGCATGTCGAAGAGAAGCACGTCCACGCCCTCGAGCATCTCCGGGGTAGGCCGTAGCGTCCGACCGTAAAGCGAGTGAATGGGAATGCCGGTCCGCGCGTCGATTCCACCCTCGATTCGTGCGCCGGCCTGCTCCTCTCCGCGAATCCCGTGCTCGGGGCCATAGAGCGCGACGAGCTCCATGTCGGGCGCTGCGTAGAGCGCATCGATGGTGTTACCCAACTCTCGTGGAGCCCCCGCGTCCTGTCCCGACGCCCGCCAATAGATGCCGGTGTGGTTGGTCACAAGCCCGACACGCTTTCCGTGCACCAGGTGAACGGAGTCGGACAGCAGGACTTCGATCCCTGCGCGCACCGTCGCGGTGGCCCGCACGTCAGCACCTTGTTGGGTCCCGACCGCGGCGTCACTGCCAGGAACGCTGCAGGCCGCGAGGGTAACACCCAAGGCCAGGGCCCGAATCCCGGCGGGAATCCTGGATTGTGACGTTTTCCGCCAGCCGGTACCTTCCCGTGCGTCAGCGCTCGGGTGTCCCGCGCGCACTCGTGTTGTCCGTGTCATGCGGGAAAGTGCGGGATCGCGCCCAACGCCGTCAACGACCGAGGTCGCTTCACGCGATGCCACAACGAACCAATCGCAGAGTCCTTCTCCGCACCCTGCCAGGGTGGATCGTCGTGACGGCTCTGATTTCGTGTGGGGCACCCGCCGCCGTGGCGCCCGCACCCGACTCCTCGGCGCAACCGCCCGTCCCCGAGGAGGGTGTGCGTCCACGCACTCCGCCGACAGAGCCGATGATCCACCCGGAGCCAGAGGCCGAAGAAGCAGTGGAGGCGGTCCC
>JAYZBT010000316.1:0-20235 GCA_036338615.1 Gemmatimonadota bacterium | reverse complement strand
GAGACTCGACGAAGCAGCCGGAAGACCGGTGCTCTGGCTTCGTTACGAGGACTACTTCGGACGTGACGAGGACAGGATCCAGCGGATCGAGGACTTCACGCGTTCGACCCTCTTCATGTGTCGGGGCAAGCGAAACGCGCGTGCTCCGACCCGGCGACTGTCAGGCTTGGTCGGTAGACGCTAGGATCCTCATTCCGTATGGTGCCCTCCGGAGGCCTTACATGAAGAAAGTCCTCTACATCCTGGCCGAGCTCGACGACGATGACGTCCAGTGGATGTCGGCGAACGGCTCACGAAACACGTTATCCCCTGGCGAGGTGTTGATCACTCAAGGTGTGGATCTCGAGTCCCTTTTCGTGGCTCTGGACGGGCGATTCTCGGTTTCGGCCAACGGCATGGAAGTAGCGACGACCGGGGCGGGAGAAATCTTGGGGGAGATCTCGTTCGTCGATCGCCATCCGCCGACCGCGACGGTTACCGCCGTGGAGGAGTCGCACGTGCTCGCGATTCCCAGGGAGGTGATTCACGAGAAGCTCCGCTCGGATCGAGAATTCGCCGCCCGCTTCTATCTCGCGCTGTCGACGTTCTTGGCCGACCGACTCCGGAGCACCCTCGAGCAGGTGGGTGGTGGGGCGGGTGTGTCCGATTGGGCGTCGGACACCTCAGAGCTCGATCTCGACCGGTTGGATGCGGTGTCGAGGGCAGGCGATCGTTTCCAGCGAGTCTTGCGGCAGCTCGGCACCAACTGAGGGGTAGATCGGTCAGGGATACCGAACCCGGATCTCGCCCCTAGCTAGACGGAGCCGCGTGGCCGCTCGCGCCAGATCGTAGCGAGCGCGCACGGACTCGAGCTCGGCCTGTACCGTATTCTCTTCCGTCTCGAGAAGCCGGAACGAATCTCCGAGTCCGAGGTCCAAACGCTGTCGCTCGGCGACGAGCTGGGCGGCCGCGAGCTGCGCGGCCTCGTCGCTGGCCGCGAGGCGCTCCATCCCTAAGCGCACGGCGCGCGTCGCCGCCCGGACGTCCTGGCGGACCAGATTCTCCGCGACCGCCAGGTCGACCTGCCTGAGCCCCAGCGTCCACGTCGCCACCCTTTCCAGGCCTCGGTCCGACCTGTTTCCCAACGGCACCGCGAAGCGCAGCCCGAGGCTCCACGCGGCATCATTTCCCAGGCCGCTGAAGAGGTCGCCGGCACCCGGGCCACGTCCCCCCGCGGCCCAGCTTCCGTCGAGGAACAAGCTCGGCCGGAGTCCGCTCGTACCCTCTCTCAGGGCCTCCCTCGCCGCGGCGAGAGACTCACGTGCTGCGGCGACGTCACGCCTCAGGGCCAGGGCGTCTGTCTCGGCATCGGGTCGGTCGACGTCTATCGGGTCCGCGAGCGGTTCGGTAGCCGTCTTCATGGGGAGGGTATCGGCCCGGAGCCGCTGGGCGGCTCCCGCGCCGTATACGGCGAAGACGAGCCGATCCGCCGAGTCCAATCTGCGAAGCCGGGCGTCGATGAGGCTCGCACGGCGAAGCGCGACGCCACTCTGGGCGGTGAGCACGTCGACAGCGGCGATCAGTTGGCGGTCGGCGAGTTGTTGGTTCCTGAAGAGCAGTGCTCCGGCGAGCTCGTAGGACCGCTGCCGAACCGCCTCCAGAGCCTCGGTCTCGGCGAGCGACCAGTAGAGGATCTCGATCTGCGCGATGACCAACTCCGTAGCTCTCTCGAACGTGTGCTGAGCGGCGTCGCGCTGGCGCTCGGCGGTCCGGTACCGGGCGTCGGTGACGTTGAAGCCGTCCAGGATCGGCTGAGAGAGCGTGACGGCGAGATCCGATCCGTACGCCAAGGCCGGATCACCGAGGAATCCGAGGTTTCGGCCACTCGTGAGGTCCACCCCGAGCTCGGTGCCCCAGGGGAGGACCGTGCCGAGACCGGCGCTCAGAGAGCGGGCCGAGGCAGCTCCGGGAGTCCCTCCGGTGGCGAGCGAGCTGCCGAGCCGAAAGGATGGGTCGAATAGGCCGCCCTGGATGTCGACGCTCGCTTCTGCAATGCGCCGGATGAAGATCTCCCCTTCCAGGTCTAGGCTTCGCTCCAGAGCGGTTGCCACGAGGGCGCCCAGCTCGGCAGGGCGCCCTGGCAAGGCCGCCACCAGCTCGGCCAACGGCCGGTTCTGGATTTGGGCGAGCGTGTCCCCGGTCTCCTGACCCGACGCGAACGACGGTATCCAAATGGCCAACGCAGCGAAGGGGGCGAAGCGGCGGATTCTCAACACGATCACATCTCCTGCCGGGCCACGAGTTCCGCGAAAAGACCATCCTGGGCGACGAGTTCCTCGTATGAACCCGACTCCGTGATCCGGCCGGCCTCGAAGACGTAGATGCGGTCGGCTTCGCGGATGGTGCTCAGGCGATGCGCGATTACGACGCGCGTGGCGTGCAGCCCCTCGATGCTTTGGCTGACGATCGCCTGAGTTCGGTTATCCAAAGCGCTTGTCGCTTCGTCGAAGTATCGAAGGCGCGGCCGGGTGACAAGCGCCCGCGCGATCAACAGACGTTGCCGCTGGCCCCCCGAGCGCGTGCCCCCGCCCTCCGAGACGACCGTGTGCATGCCCATGGGCATCGCCTTCAGATCGTCCTCCAGGCCCGCCATCCGGGCGGCCTCCCACGCGTCCTCGATCGTGAGCGTCGTCGACCCGACGATGTTCGAAAAGATGTCGCCCGCCGTGAGCGAGCTACTCTGCAGGACGACCCCCACCTGTCGGCGAACCGCCGTGACGTCGACCGAGCCGAGCTCGTGGCCGTCGAAGAAGACCGAGCTCCCCTCCGCCTTCTCGAATCCGAGCAGGACTCGGAGCGCGGTGGATTTCCCGGCCCCGGACGGACCCACCAGCGCGATGAACTCCCCCGGCTCAGCCTCGAACGAAACATCATCCAAGATGACCGGGCCGTCTTCCGAATAGCGGAACGTCAGGTGAGACACCTCGATGCGCCCCGTCAACTCGCCGGGGTCCGGCCTGGAGGAGTCGACTTCGGGCTCGGTATCGAGGATGGGCTTGGCCCGCTCCCAGAGCGGGATCAGGTTCAGGAGTTGGATGCCCGTCTGCGAGAGGGCCAGCCCGGAGCTGATGAAGGTCCCAAACGCGGCGTTGAAGGCGAGGAACTGGCCGGTGGTGATCCCGGCGGCGGGATCGCTCGCGATGACCGTGTAGGCCCAGAAGATGGTGAGCGTCGAAGCGATCGACAGGACCGAGTTGAAGACCGTCACGTTGTTCGAGAAGAGACCTACGCGGAAGGCTACCGCTTGCTCGCGTCGATAGGCCTTGGCCCACCGCGAGAACGCGCGGGCCTCGGTTCCCGATACGCGCAGCTTTGCGATGCCGCTGAGCAGCTGGAGGACGAGCCCGGACAGCTTGCCCTCGGCTTCCTGCTGCTCACGGGCGAAGCGCAGCATGAAGTAGGCGGTACCGGACGAGAAGGCCACGTTGACCAGCAGGATGAGCGTCGCCAGCAGGGCGAGCGTGACACTGTAGTAGAAGAGCAGCACGTACGACGCAGCCGACACGAAGCCGCTCAGTATGGTGGACAGCGTCGATCCGCTCAACACGCCCCCGATCGCGTTGATGCTCGAGGCGCGCATGCCCAGGTCGCCTGATGTGAACTGCCGGTAGAAGGGGAGCGGAAGCCGGATCAAGCGGTCGAGCACCGCCATCTGGAGCGAGGCTCCGACCCGCGTGTGGAGACGCAGAACCGAGATCCCCCTCGTGAGCTCGAAGGCCGCCCCGGACAGCGTCGCTACCACGAGGGCGACGAAGACGTTGACCAGCCCGAGTTGGTCCGCACCGGGAATCACCGTGTCGAACAGATACCCGGTGAGGACAGGTGCGAGCAGACCGAGAATCGCGCCCGCGATTCCGAGCACGACGATCGTCTGAGCGTCGTTCCGCACCCCGAACAAGACGAAGCTCCAAAGGTCCTTCAGCGTGACCTTCGTCGAGGGCAGACCCCGGTAGAGCTGCACGCCGAAGGGCCCCAACTTGGCGGCGGTCTCCTGGTCGACCGGCCATCTGACCGGATCGCGCGGGGCGATGAGCTCGTACGCTCCGGCTCGCGTCGGCAGGAGCGCGACCGGCACGAGCCGCGAGTCATCCCTCTCGTCCTCCCAGGACGCCTCGGCCTCGGTGACCCGCGTAGCGCCGCGATCGTTCTCCGCCATCGCGGACTCCCGACCGTCGTCGGGCTGGGGATGCGAATCGGGCTCCTTGGCCTCTTCGATGAAGCCGAGGAGCGGTCCCTGGTCACGCTCCCACCATCCGGGCGTGAGCACGACCTGGCGATGGCCCACCGCCGAGGATCGAAGGACGGCTTTGACGGCGTTCATCGGGCTGCCACCGGCCTCCCAGGCCCCTGCCGGCTTCAGCTCGAGGTTGAGGGCCCTACCGACGAGGCGGCAGGCGGCGAGCGCGTCGTCACCCTCGTTGTCCTCCACCGGCGTCCGTCCGTCCGCCATGATGTTGGCCAGGTCGGCCAGGGTGCCCGAGTTCGCCAGATGGTCGGCCTCCAGGCGCGCCCGAAGCTGTTCGCGCGATGCGGCTCGATCACGCTCCAAAATCACCTGAGCCCACTCGAGCCCGATGCGGCGGAAAGATTGGAGTCCGTTCCAAATGCTGCCGTTCTCCATGACCGCCGCGGCGTCCACGACCGAGACCGTGACGTCCTCGACCGCGTGGGCCCAGGCGCCCGCGCCGAGTGGGAACGGACCGTCTCCGCTGTGGATCGCCAGCGGGCGGTACGCGTCGAACAACAGCGGCCCCCCCTCCAGGCCGACCCAGACGACACCCCGCTTGGAGGCCAGATCGGCGCCCTTCTGCAGCGCGTGGCTCTGCCCGGGCTCCAGCAAGACGTCCAGGCGCGGAGTACCGCGGTGCGAGACCGCCTGCGCGAAGTTCAGGACATATCGATCGATGAGGGAGCAGGCATCTGATGCGTCCGCTCGGGCCGCCGCGCGGAAGTCCGCGACCGTCGCTCGCAGAACCGACGCACCGACGCCTCCGATCGCGAGCAGCCCGACCTCGTCGGCCCACTCGGGTTCCATGCCGAAGAGAAGATCCCCCGCCGCAGCGCTGAACAGGTAGTCACGGGGGCCTCCGGCCCGACCGCCGTGAACGGGCACCGCGAAGACGTCCACCTTGCCCTCCAGGACGGCCCACACGAGGTCCGGATCCTCCAGCAAGACCGGCGCATTGGCGCCCGCTTCACGAACCTCTCCCTTCGCGCGCAGTGCGCGGATCACCGAGCTCTGCCGGGCCACGTCGGTCTCGGGTATCATCCGGCCGACATGGTCAGCAGCTCCGTGTACCACCCTCCGGAGTCCGCGACGAGCTCTTCGTGCGTGCCGCGTTGTACGACCCTTCCCGCGTCGAGCACGATGATCTCGTCGCAGTCGCGGATGGTGCTCAGTCGGTGCGCCACGATGATGCAGGTGCAGCCTCGGCGACGGATGTTCTCGTCGATCCGCTTCTCCGTGAGCGTGTCCAGCGCGCTCGTCGCCTCGTCCAGCAGGAGGATACGCGGGTTTCCGCATAGCGCGCGCGCGATGTCGAGACGCTGCCGCTGACCTCCGCTGAAGTTGGCTCCCTCCTCCTCGAGGCCACCGTCGTAGCCGCCCGGGCGCTCGGTGATCGCTTCGTGGATCAGAGCGTCCTTGGCGGCCTGGATGACGTGCAGATCCGGGACCGTGTCGTCCCACATCGTGAGATTGTCGCGGATCGAGCCTTCGAAGAGGGTCAGGTCCTGGTCCACGAACGCCAGCGACGACGTGAAGACCACTCGCGGCAACTCGTTGGATGGAGTCCCGTCGAACAGGATCTCACCGGACCAGGGCTCGTAGAGGCGCGCGACGAGCTTGCTGATGGTCGACTTGCCGCACCCCGAGGAGCCGACCAGCGCGACCCTCGCGCCTGGCTCCAGGGTGAGGCTGAAGTCGGTGATGAGCGGATCCGCCAGACGCGAGTAGCCGAAGGTGAGGTCCCTGAGCTCGATGTGGCCCGTGAGCTTCTCCGCGTCTCGGTCCTCTTGGGTGGTCTCGAGCCCCGTGGCAACCTGCGCATCTGGCGGATAACGCAGGACGTCGTCGAGCCGGTTCATGTCGCCGACCATCTCCTGAAGCTCCGAGCCGAGCTCGAGGAGGCTCGTCACCGGCCCGACGAAGCTCTGCTGCAGGCTCTGGAAGGCGACCAGCATCCCCATCGTGAGATCGCCTTGCATGATCCGGTAGCCCCCGAGCCCCAGCACGGCCGCGTTCCCCACGCCGGTCAGGATCGACGGCGCGAGCCGTAGCAGCTGAGTCTTGATGCTCAGGTCCTGCGACGCGTTCTCGAGCTTGGCCTGATACCCGGCGAGCTTGGAGTAGAGGTCGGCCTCCCGGCTGGTCGCCTTGAGCGTCTCGATGTTCCTGAGGCCGCCCATCAGCGCACCCTGATACTTGCCTTCCTCCTGGAGCAGCCTGCGGTTGCCGTCGATGCGCTGGGCCGACACCAGCTTCATCGCGAGCAGGTTGAAGCTCACGACGAAGATCGCGAGCAGCGTGAGCACCCAGTCGTACATGAACATGAGCGCGCCGAAGAACACGATCATGACCAGGTCGATGGCGGTGGAGGCGAGCCGGCCCGAGAGTAGCTCGGCCACGGCATCGTTCAGCTGCACTCGGTGGCTGACCTCGCCGGCGTACCGCTGGCTGTAGAACTCGATGGGCAGCCTCAGCACGTGCCAGAAGAAGCGGCCGGAGTACGCGACCGAGAGCTTCGTCTTGAGCCTGAGCAGGTAGTACGACTGGAGCCACGTGAGGACACCGCGCAGAAGCGCCGTCGCGGCCATGCCCAGAAGGAGCGGCATGATCCAGGATTCCAGTCGCTGGATCAGGATCTGGTCGACGAACACCCGCGAGAAGGTCGGGACGATCAAGCCCGGGAATACCAGCGCGAGCCCCGCCAGGGCCGCGAAGGCCACGGCGGTCTCGGAGCCGGCGAGCCGTTCCCTGAGAGCGTCGATCAGATTCGGCTCCGAGCCCTCCTCGACGAAGTCCGGCCCCCTCCCGAAGACCAGAACCACACCCGTGAAGCCCTCGTCCAGCTCTTCGCGGGTCACGGTGCGTGGCCCGGTCGCCGGGTCGTTCAGGAAGGCGCGCTCGGCGTCGAATCCCTCGAGGACCACGAAGTGGTTGAAGTTCCAAAAGAGAATCGCCGGGAGCACGGTGTTCTCTTCCAGGGCATCGATCTCACGCCGATAGCCCTTGGCCTCGAGCCCGTAGCGTCGCGCCGCGCGGATGATGTTCTTCGCGGTCACGCCGTCGCGGGACACCCCACACGCGGTGCGTAGCTCCTCGAGCGAGACGATGCGCCCGTAGTATCCGAGAATCGAGCCGAGCGAGGCCGCGCCACACTCCAAGGCCTCCATCTGCAGG
The DNA here is from genome assembly GCA_036338615.1 of Gemmatimonadota bacterium. GTDB lineage: Bacteria > Gemmatimonadota > Gemmatimonadetes > Longimicrobiales > Gaopeijiaceae > UBA1138. The sequence goes on along the minus strand of JAYZBT010000316.1, from coordinate 12,794 downwards.
AGGGTCCGGGTTTTGTGGGGGCGGCGGGCCGTGAACGCCCGGATCTTGTCTCCGAAGCTCAAACGGACAGCCCGAGGGCGTTACGGAAGATCGGCAGCACGAGGCTGATGGGCCTGCGTCGCGCCACAACCACGTCGACACTGACCGACATCCCGCTCTCCACCGAGACCGGTGGCCCGCGACGAGAGGACCACCGGAAGCCGCTCACCGTCGCCTCGTCACGCTCCAGCGAGACCTCCACCACGAAGGGTGCTCCGAAGGCCGAGAGCTCCTGTACGAGGATGTCGTTGTTGAGGGTGCGACGCATGCCCGCGGGCGTCGCCGGCTGTGCCGACACGAACGACACCTCGCCGATCATGAAGCCGTACTCCTCGCGTCGCACGGTGGCCGGCGACACATGCGCCTCCATTCCCGACTGGATTCGCTTGCCCTCCGTGGGAATGAAGATTACGGCGTGGAGGGGTGCGTCGACCATCTCGAGGCTCACGATCGCCTGCCCGGCGGTGGTGAGTTGGCCGACGTCCGTCCGAAACTCCCGGACATACCCTCGATAGGGGCTCAGGACGATCGAGGTTCGCTCGAGCTCCAGGGTGAGGGACTGCAGGGTGCGTTCGGCCTCTCGGATGCGTTCGTCCATCTGGTCCATCGTTTCGACGGACCGGTTCTCGAGAAGCAGCCGACGCAGGTCGTTGTTCTGGAGCTGGAGATGGAGCCCGTTGAGCTCGCCGCGTGACGCCTCCAGGAGCTGAACGGTGTTCTGGACCGTGCCCTCGGTGATCAGCCCCAGGGCGCGAGCCTCCCGCTCTGCCTCGACCCGGCCCTCCAGCCAGGAGATCCGCTCCTGGGCGACAACGATCTGCCGCTCCTGATCGAGCGCCTCACGGTCGAGCGTACCACTCTCCAGCTCAGTGTTCGCGGTCGTGAACCTCTGGCGCGTGACCCGCTCCTCCTCGAGCAGGCTTAGGCGTTCGCGAGCCTGGCCGACCTGTTGGCTGATCTGGGGCTGGCCGATCACGGCGATCAGGTCGCCAACCTCGACGAGGTCTCCTTCCACGACCGCGAGCCTCTCGACGACGCCGCTCCCGAGCACCTCGACCTCGCGTATGCCGCCGGAGCTCATGATGATGCCAGAGCCGGAGACCGTCGTCGGAATCGAGCCGAAGATCGACCACAGGATCGTCACGCCGACCGCGAGCCAGACGCCCACGAGCGCGATCCACCCCGTCGGGAGGGTGACCTGCATGAGCCGGTCGAGCTGCTCGGGGCTCGACAGCCGGTCGAGCGCCGCCTGGCGGAAGATGGATGGGCGGGTCATGCCCTGCCTCCTTCGGATGCGCCCCGTGGATTGACACCCCCATGGTCGTGTGCCGATGGAGACCCAGGGGTGGGTAAGAAGCGAGGTTGATATAGAGCCCGGGCGTTTAACGGGCAAACCAGTGTTCGCGGGACCCAGCGCACGTGAGGGGTAAGACGAGCCGCGCCTAGAGGGTCAGATGCGCGTGTCAGGAAGGATACGTATTTCAACCGCCCTACCGGCGGGGGAGTGGCGCTAGATCGTAGTGTGGCACGGTCCAGGGAAAGGAGTGCCGCAGAGCGCTTCAGATCGGCGTCGCGAAGGCCGGGGTCTGGTCGAGCAGGAAGTCCCCCTGGGGCGGACCACGAGCGGGTGAGATCGGGGGAGGGCTGCGGCCTTTGGCTCGGACTCAGGAGCTGGGGGGAGTGTGTCTCGGCTTTGGGCCTGCCGATGCACGTGACTGCGGCGCGGAGCTTGGCATCCGGCGCCGGCTTGGGTACCCCACCTTTGGTCGGCAGCCGATAGACGAGCCTAGACTCGGGCGAACCATCGGTGCTGAACTTGGCCCATCCGACCGGACCCTGGTGCCCCCCGAGGATGAGGGGGTCGTCCGCGCGCTCGGTATTCCAAACTCGCGCGGTCTTGTCGTCGGACGCCGTGACGATGCGCGAACCGTCTGGGCTGAAGCTCGACGCCATGTGGACGGAGGGGGATCCGAGCCGATGGGCTTTCTTTGGGCCGAGGTCCAGCGCCGTCCGGGAGTCCATCGATCAGATCGCCCTGGATACGTGGCACTTCAACCAGGGGGCCCAGCGCTTCTTCGCCGCCCTTGGATTCTCCACCTACAACATCCGCCTGTGGAAACGTGGGATTCGGCCCGGGTAGGGCTTTCCCCAGGCTCCCCCGTTCCCTTGGATCGGGCTCCGCCGGCCTACCCACCCGACTCCGGAGCGGTCGCCGAATCCGCCCCCATCACCTTGGTGGACATGGCATCGTGGTACACGTGGCACGACGAGCACGTCATGGTCGCCGGCTCCTCGAGGTCCACGGGCTCGGTAGCGTGGCACGCCGAGCATCGGGACAGGGGCACCGCGTCGAAGGATGGCGTCGCCCCGGTCTCCGCATGGCACTCCGCGCAGGTGGTCACGGAGAGGTGGGGGCCGTGGTCGAACCACCCCGCCACCGGCGTGCCGGCTGCCGGGCCTTCGGACGGGGCTCCACCCGTCTCGAGCCAGTCGGCAGATGCGGCGAGCCCCTTTCCATGGCACTTCAAACAGGCTCCGGCCGCCGCGTCATGCCGGAGCTCGGTCATGAGGCCGGCCATGGAGGCGCGTCCCGCGGCCGCCTCGAAGAGTGCCCGGGCGAGGGCGTCGGCATGACGCTCCACCGAGTAGCGCACCGAGAAGGTCCGTGTGTCCACGGTCCAGGCGCCCACCTCCTCGGCGGTGAAGTCGTAGTCGCTCACGACGTGGACCTCCACGCTCTCGCCGGCGCCGTGGCGCGCCACCTCTGCCTCGAGATCGGGAAACCAGTCGCCGGACGCCCGATTCAGCGCCTCGGCCCACTGCTGTAGCGTGATGTTCAGATCACGGGTCAGCTCGACGCCGGGCCACCGGCCCAACCTGCTCCGTAGCGCGGCTCCTTCCCGCTCACGCACGTCGGCCAGTGCCTCCTTCAGGGACCACACGAGCGTCTCCACGTCTTCGAGCTCCACGTCGGCATCGAGGAGATCGAAGAGGAGCGCGCCTTGTGCCTCCAGGCGGTCGGCGGCGCGCACGCCCTCGGCGTCCAGCAGGAGGCGCGTGGCAGGCGTCAGCTCGGCCTCGAGGTCGATGCCGGCATCCTCCGGCCAGCTCCCCATGCCCAGGCCCTCCTCCTCGAGGGTCTCGTAGTCCAGTCCCGGCAGCTGAAAGACCGGGAGCCGGACCGAGCTCACCTCGGACACGTGATCATGGCAGCTCGTGCACGAGGCCTCGAAGGTGTTCACCGCCATGGTCAGCACCCGCCCGGCGTCGTGGCAGGCTACGCAATCGAAGGCCACTTCCTCACGGGGGTAATACTCAACCGAGTGCGACGTGTGATCGAAGGCCCAACGCAGCTCATTCTCGAGAATCGCGAAGGCCTCGAGGGACGGGTGGGCAGCCTCGAACGACTCGGGCTCTCCCAGGTGGCACGACGCACACAGCTCGGCCGGACCGGGACGCAGCTCCGCACCGGCGCCGGCGTGCTCGACGTGGCAGGAGGCACAGCTCCTGGGGTCCGCCCCTCCGGGCGCCAGATGAGCGCTGAGGGAGCCCGAGCCACTCGACGCCTCCACGGCCAGGGTGTGAGGGAGGGCCGTCAACGCCTCGGGCACCTCGTGGCAGGATCCGCACTCCGTGTGCCCGCCTTCGTCCCGACTCGAGCGAAACGCATCCCAAGCGAGATCACCCACGTACGAGGAGTCGGACAGTGCCGTATGGCAGGACGCACAGTCCGACTCGATGTCCGCATGGGCCCGGGCCAAGGGGCCAGGGCTGAACAGCCGCGCGGCGAGGGGCTGCGCGGGCACCGAATACCACACCAGCAGCGTGAGGGCGAGCGCGAGGCCACTCACGGCCAGGGACGTCCGGCGCCGGCGGGCACGAAGGCTCGGCACCGGAATGCACGGCGGCAGTGGAGAGCCGCAGCTCCCCCCGGTCCCCGGACCCGCTTCGCAGGCCCCACCATCCTCTTGCGCCCGGGCACACAGGTACACGTCGGCCTCGGTGGAGGGCACGCATCGAGCGGTTCCGCCGCAGCCCCTTTTCCTGGTCGGGCCCGCGGAGCACGGCGTCTCGCGCCCGCACACCCAGTCCTGGGTGGGCCTTTCGTACGCGTGCCGCGCGGACGCCCAGAGCTCAGAAGGGGTCGGCATGGGCGATCAGAAGAGGAGCGCCCACGCGATGTGCGCCGGAGCGGTGAGGAGGAGAGCGTACGTGAGGGGGATGTGCACGAAGAGCCAGTATTTCAGCAGCGCCTGGTGAGCCTCGCTGTAGTCGAGGTCGTCTTTCGTCGTGAGTAGCGCGACCAGCTCCGTCTTGATGTGCCGCTCCCGCGCGCTCACGTACCGCTCCATCTCATCGAGCTCGCCCAGGCGGTCCTGCAGATGGCGGCGAGCACGGAAGAGGTGCGCAAACCGATTCTGGGGACGCTCCATGAACGGGAGCAGCGTTTCCACGGCAAACGCGGCGATGGTGGGCATCTCGTCCTGTGCGAGATCCTGGTCAACGATCTCGAGCACCCGCTGGCAAAGGCGCGCCCGGTGGGCCGGAATGCGCTCGTAGATCACTTCCTCCCCGCGTTCCCGGAGACGCCTGGGCACCCAGCGGGACAGCCACAACCCGCCCAGACCACTCGCCCACACCGAAGCGAAGAGCAGGAGGTACCCCCAGTTCAGCGCAGCCCTCGGCCACGAGTATCCGACGTGGACCAGGAGAATCAGGCCGGCGAGCAACCCCAGGAACACATGCACGTCGACCCAGAGAGTGGCCGGGAGCACCGGGATGCGCGTGAAGCGCTTCCGCACGTTCAAGAAGGTCAGGGCGCCAACCAACGTCAGGAGCAGCCAGCCCGTCACCTCTCCGGCGGGTATCGCCCATCTCCGTGCCCACGCGTCCTGGTAGAGGAGCACGCCGTAGAACGTCGCCCCTACGGCCGCCACGGTGAGCGCGCGTCTGCTCCACCGGCCGGTCAGCGATCCAGCCACTGCGCAAGCCTCTCGGGGCCCTGACTGAGGTCGACGCGCACCAGCGCATCGTGAGGGCACGCCCGCTGGCACGCGGGGCCGCCCCACTCATCGATACACAGGTCACACTTGGTGGCCTTTCGGATGGGTTCGTGCAATTCGAGGTCACGAATCACCTCACCCGAGGTATCACGGATCTCCACCATGCGGATGTTGTCCCAGGGGCAGCTGCTGGCGCAGGTGCCACAGCCGACACAGGTGTTGTCGTCGATGAGGATGTTTCCCGTCGCCTTGTCCCGCGAGATGGCGGCAGTGGGACATCCGATCATGCACACGGGATCGGCGCAGTGCATGCACGCGCTGGCAACCATGAGCGGGCCGATCCTGGGGCCACTGCGGAGGAAACGGGGATTGCCGTCATGCGCGTCGGAGCAGGCTCGTACGCAGTCGTCGCACCGGGTGCACCGATCCATGTCGATGACCATGGCGGCCCCGGCGATGTGGACCCGTTCATCCACCAAGCGCTCCAGAATCTCGTTGGGCAGCACCGGAAGGCGCGACCTGCCGCGCCCCCGACCCTTCTCGGCGCCCGACGCCGAGGGGATTAGCGACGGCTTCGCCCGTGGGCGGCTCCTGTCGGGCCCCAGCACATACTTCTCAACCAGAGCGCTGGGCACGAAGAGCGTCTCCAGGTATCCCAACGCGCGCAGGGTCGTGCCGTGGGGCTCCGGCTCGCCGGTACGCCAATGGTGCGTCAGCTCCTCCAGGCCGAAGACCCGCCCCCTGCCCAGATACTCCAGGGTGTGCTCCGAATTGCCGAACGAGCGTGAGACACGACCGAAGCCGTTGGCGATGACGGTCACGCCGTTCACGTAGTCGCCCTGAAGTACGACGATGGGCTCGTCACTCAGGCGCTCGTCCCAGCCCAGCGCCTCCCGCTTCTTGAGCTCCACATCCCAGTCGAAGCGCCCATGGGAGTGCCACTCCGCCGCTTCGGCCACGGCGGCCAGCTCTTCGTCGGCGAGATGAGAGAAGATGGGCGTGGCTTTCAATCGCGTGACCAGCGACCGGTCCCGGTACAAGCCGTCGACCCGTGCACCGAAGCGCGCGTCGTACTTCCGGAGGTCTCTGAGCCCGGGATGCCTGATCTCGAGCAGCTCGAGCTCGGTCTCCGCAACGACCGTGGCGGACCGATCGGTGCGTCCCAGGGCCGCCATCTCCCCGAAGAGATCCCCCACCTCCGCGAGGGGAACCGTCTCGGATCGCTCGATGAGGCCCGTCACATCAGGCACGTAGACCCTCGTCTCGGTCCCGACGCCCCGCGTCATGAGCCCCGTGCGTTCCGACGCCGGACGGAGGTCCCGGGCTTCAAGCGTCGGGCGCCCCAGGAACGGGCTCGCCAGGGCCTTGAGGAAGCCCACGCGCCGACGCTCGGTCCGGCCCGGCGCAAACCGGGTCTCGCTCTTGAGGATCACGCGCACTCCACCACCCAGGATGACGAAGGCGGACGTGCCGTAGTCCCCTTCCCTGATGACGATCTCACCTGGTTGGTATCGAACCTTCCGGGCGTCGTTCCGGAGGATTCCCCGTAGCGGGATGTTCCTCGGAAAGCGATCCGCCTCCATATCGGCGAACAGCGGGAGCGCCAGGAGACGGTCGACGTCGCCCTCGGTCATCCCTGCATCGAATGGCTGATCCCAGCGGGCCAGCCTCCGGGGAGCCGGTGGTCCGGTCATGGGACTCCGGGCATCAGTGCATCCAATCCACCCAGGCCGGCTCCGTCCTCGCTCTCGGAGAACGAGCGTGCAGCCGATCCCACCGTCTCGGCCGCGGCGAGCAGCGCCGGCCCGTTGTTCGGCCCGAGATCGGCGCCCGCCACCGCGGCGAGAACCGTGTCGAGGGTCGCAGCCATGGCCGGTTCCGCGGCACGGATGGCTTCGAGAGCCTCGACTCCGGCCGCGATACGGGCCATGAGGCCCTCGGCGAACGGCCCGTCGGTGGTCGCCGACGCCAACCCTCGGAGCCCGTACTCCACGTCGATCATCTCCCCGAGAACCAGCAGGACACGGGACCGCGCCACCGCGTCCATGTCCCGAGGCGCGGCCCGGTTCTCGGCGCCATCCGAGTACAGGTAGTTGTGGCGGACCTCCTTGGCCAGCCACTCCAGGATGTTGAAGTCGGAGCCCGCCTGGTGCCCGCCCGTGTTCACCAGAAGCTCGTTGGGGACCGTGTGGCACTGGAAGCAGTTCTGGATGAGCGCGTATGGGTTGTCCGTGCGGATCATGCCCCCGGCCTCGGCAGTCGTCAGGCGCGCCTCACGGTGATCGTCCGGCTCGGTTTCCCGCGTCCGCTTGGCGCCCGATGCATCCTCGCCGTACACGCCGTGCTCTTCGATCCAATCCGCGGCCGCGCCGTGGCACGACTCGCAGGAAACCCCGTAGTTGGCCCGGGGCCGACCGCCGGCCTCTTCGGCCTGCATCGTGTAGTGGCAGTTCGTGCACACACCCCGCTTCGCGCTTCGCTCACCCAGGTTGTCCAGGGTCTCAGCGGCGGCTTCCCTCCGATGCATGGCCTCAACGTCGTCGGCACCGTTGAAGGTCTTGTAGTGGCTCGTGGTTTCCCACTGGTCGACGGCGGGCTCGTGGCACTCCGAGCACCGCTCGGCGCCGACGATGTTGGCGGGGTCGTACCGCAGTCCGTCGGTTTCCTGGGCCGCGTACATCACCGCCCCCGTGAGGAGCAGGCACAATCCCATCACCGCGGTGACCGCATGGATACGGGAGGTCAGCATCGGCTTCACGGTCTCTCTTGGAGTGATTGATGGAGTCAAGCGTCGAGGACGAGCGCTGATGATGGAACCGTGACGCAGGTTACGCACGTCCCCGACTCGGTCTTGGCCGCGGCCCGAGCGACATACTCCACGGTACCTTCGTCGATCACCGTGGCGCAGGTACCACAGTTGCCACTTCGGCATCCCCCGTCGATGGGGACCCCGTGTGCCTCGGCGAAGCTCAGGAGATTGTCATAAGTTCCGTCCCACGACACGGATACGCCAGATCGTGCGAATCGGACAGAGTATGGATCGGCGATCCGGTCGTCCACGTCCTTGGGGGCCCTGCGTACCGAGGCGGGCCCAAACGCCTCGAAGTGGATCCGGTCCGAGGCGATGCCCAGCGCCTCGAGACCACCGAACATGGAGTTCATCATGGTGGCCGGCCCACAGACGTAGAAGTCGGCCTCCCGCTGGCCCAACCGTCCCCGGACCGCCTCAGCCGTGAGATGGCCGCGGACGTCGAAATCGACGCCAAGGCGCTCGTCAGCGGACGGCTGGCTGTGAAAGATCACGAGATTGAATCCGGAACGGTCCTTCGCCCAGGCCAGAAGCTGCTCCCTCAGCGGGAAAGAGTGGGCTGACCGCATCCCCACGAAGAACCAGATCTCCCGGGTACTTCCCGATTCGATGAGGGAATCGACCATGCTGAAAAGAGGCGTGATCCCGATCCCGGCGCTGATGAGTACTATCGGCCCCCCGTCCTTGTGAGGATCCAGATAGAAGCCTCCCGCCGGAGCCTTCACGTTCAGGACGGCGCCCACCTGAATCCGGTCGTGGAGGTGGGTGGACACCACTCCGGGCGTTTCACCCCTGTCCGGCGCGCCGTCGATGCGGCGGACGGAGATCCGGTACGGTTTTCGCTCGCCTCCCCAGGACAGCGAGTAGCAACGCACGGCGTGCCTCTCCTGCCCGGCCGAGTCCGGAAGGCCCATTCGAAACGTCAGGAACTGCCCGGGAAGGAAGTCGGGCAGGGTCTTGCCGTCCTCCGGCTCGAGGTAGAAGGAGCAGACGTCCTGGGACGCGGTTTCCCACTCCTTCCCGCTCACGGTGAACCGGCGGAACCCCTCCCATCCGAGCCCGGTCTCGGAAGCCGAGGGCTCGTAGCCGGCCATCGCCGCCGCAACCCTCCTCCGGTGCTCGTCACCCGTCCGCTGAACGGCGCTACGACGCCGGGCGGCGCTCAACACCAAGCGAGCGACCCCGCCAGCCATCGCGAGGAGGCTTCCGGCTGCCAGGAGAAGCGCTAGTCGCTGCGGCGCAGTCAGAGCGGTCCAGATCTGCATGAAGCGGCGGCGTCCAGGCTACATCTTGACGAGGATTCCGAACCGCCCCCCAACGTGGACGCCGTCGGCGTCCCGGTGGGATACGAACAGGTCGCTCTGGAGCACGTATCGATTGCTGAAGGCCTGCTGGACTCTGACCCCGGCCCCCAGAGAGCTGCTGCTGTTGCCGTTGAACAGCCCCCGTCGCGCCCCCGCCTCGAAGACGAACTGACGACGTCCGGTCCGCTGTATGACCTGGTACCCCAACGCGGCTCCGACCTCGTTGGAGGCTACCGGAGCACCCAGAGCCGGCACATACGCACCCAGGGGGGATCCCCCGAAGAGCAGCCCGATGCGACCGAGAGGCCCGGGCGGCTGAGTGGAGGCGGGCGAGAACGTATCGTAAGCGAAGAAATGGTTGAAGTAGATCAGGTTGTCCGAAGCGCCGTCCTTTCGAGACAGCTCGTTGAACAGGATCACACCGTCGGAGGTCCCCGGGCTACCGGCGGCTCCTTCGTCGAAGGCGGTGGATGCCGCGATGCGGAAGGCGGTATTCCAGAACCCCATCTGCTGGACCGTGCTGAAACCGGCCACCAGACCCGAGCCCGTCGCATCCCCGCCGTTCACGTAGGCGATGTCCAGATCCACGAGGGCTCCGTTCCAGTCGGCTTCCATGAAGAGACCGGCGAGGTCGGCATCCCTGGTGCCACCATGGTTCACGTCGCCGAAGCCCCACACCGCGGAGATCCGGAGATTGGACATTCCTCCCAGGGACAGGCCGTTGAAGGCGAGCCCCACGACATCCATGATGTCGTTGACCAGCAACCCTTCCTGGAAGTAGAGGTTCTGCCGACCCACGCTGAACCCGATGTCGTACGGCCGCATGTCCTCGTAGTCGAGGAACTGGAACAGCTCGGCGATATCGCCCTCCACGAAGTACACCACCGGCTTCGCGCTCAAGCCGTCGTTCACGAAGCGGTCCCCTTGAACCGTCTCACCATTGCGGACGAGATCAAAGCCGGTCATTCCGCCGGAGTCCAGGGGCCGGAACCCCACGAAGACCCGCTCGGTGCCCGAGAGCCTCAGGTTCATGAACAGATCGAGCCGGTCCCGCACCTGTGCCGTACCGATCTCGCTGGAGCCGCCCAGCGTCTGTCCCTGGCCGGCCGCCAGGAGGTTGCCGTACACCCACAGCGCCGGCTGCCAGTACGTGCCCGTCCAGGGGCTCACTCCGTACGGGAGCTCACCGACACCGTAGAACTTGTCGCCGAGCTCCAAGAGCATGGGGGGACGCTCGGGAAAGCCTACGAGCTGCGGGGGCACCACGTCGTCCGGGAACCGGTATGGGTCCTGGGAGAGGCCCGGAGTCGGTACACCGAAGGGCAGGGCAACGATGACGAGGAGCCCCCCCGTCTTGCTCACGAGCCTGGTCACGGCGCTCACCTCAGATCCTCGAAACGGAACGGCACGGCTTCCACGACACGCCATTCGATAGCCTCAGGTCCGGCCGCCAGGTCCAGAGACCCCTCGTACTCCCAGATGACCGTATGCCCCGACACCACACGATCGGCGAGCTGCCGAGCGGTCATGCCGAACTCGAATCCCATCTCCTTGATGGTCCCGATGAGCGCCACGGGAATCATCGGCGCCACGAGCTTGACGTTGACCTCGTACGGCCCGTCATCGGTGAGCAGATCGGAGTCCACGGAGTAGTCCGCGGAGCGGTGAGCGCCCGGCCGGATGGAGTGGCGTTGGATCCGAACGCCCAGCGGCCGCCCCATGAGCATGTATGACCGCGGCTGGGGTCGAAGGAACGGTAGCGGGCTCGGAGAGAAGTTCACCGGCACCACCTCTTCACGCTCTCCTCCGAACATGTTCCGGACGATGAACTTGGGCTGGAGGTTGAAGAGGTCGCCGTCCAGCGGAAGCACGCCGTTGCGCACGTACACCGAGTTCCGGTCCCGGAAGTCGCCGTTGGGGTCGAGGTCGCCCGACTTGTAGACCGTATCGCCCTGGGCGTTGGCCACCGTCACACGCAGATAGACCGGCCTGATGCTGAAGCCCGTGGGAACGCTGTGGCCGTCGGTGACGTTGTCGACCTGGACCTCGAGCTTGATGCCCCGGCGCCTCGAGGCCCGCTTCACCCGGATCTCACCGATGGAGTATCCGTTACGCAGGAGGGTCAGACGTTGACCCATGTATTCGTTGATGAGCGAGAGATTGTCGTCGACGACCTCGCGCGCATCGAGCCGGTCATCGTAGTTGTCCCAGGCCTCGGGGAACTCGAAGTCTTCGCCCGGGCCGTCCTCGAACTCGTCGGTGCCCCAGCCCCCCTTCCAGTCGAACTGCGCCCACTCGTCCACCTCGGCCATCTCCAGGGCTCGAGGGTTGAGCGGGAAGATCCCCGGATGTATCAGGGAGTGGTCGGGCCCCACCATCATATGGTTGGAAAGACGCCTGGACCCCGTCGGTCTTCCGTTGACGAGGGCGGCCGGACCCCAGCTGTAGTTGGTCGTGTCCGAACCCGTGTAGGCGCCGGGTTCCGTTCCCATGTGGCAGTCCTGGCACGTGACTCCGGCCTTCGCCGCAGGAGAGTGGCGATACTCGGCCAGGGTCTCCTGGTTACGCAGCCCCGGGTGATTCAGGAACTCGTGGCAGGTTCCGCAGAACGCGGGCGTGTTCATCTCGAAGAACTGCTCGGAGGTCTGGTGCACCGCCATGCCCCGCTCCCCCCTGCCACCCGAAAGCTGGAACTCTGCCAACTCCTTGACCCGGGCCAATTCGCTCCCGTCGGACGGCCCGTAGACGGTCTCGTACACGTCGCCCGGCAGGACCGCCTGGCGACCACTGATCCTGCCGTAGTTGCGGTTGACCCGGTGACAGCCGATGCAGGTGATCCCCTCTCGGGAGACCTGCTGCCGCTGAGCATTGCCCATGAAGATGGACTCGCTGATGGCCATGCCTGCCGGCGAGTGGCAGCGCAGGCAGAAGTCTCCGTTCGTCCCTTGCGTGTGCCGCCCCACGAAGCCCGCCATGGACTGGAAGACCGGGCTGACCATGGTGTAGGCGTGCGGCGACACCGACCACTGACGGGCCTGATCCGGGTGGCAGCTGGCGCATTGCATCGCGGACGGGTAGAGCATGGCGCGCTCGTGCATCGCGACGACGGTGTCCGCCTCCTGGGCGGCCGGAGCCTCCTGCGGAACCCGGGCGTCGGCCCTCGACGCCAGAGGCACTCCGATGACGAAGACCACTCCGAGCAGGGTGAGCCGGGACGATGGGATGGGCTTCATGGACTCCTCGGCACAACGCCGGTCTGCATACGCGAAACACGTTCCACGGCGGGAGGCGCCGTCGAGGACATTGGAACGTCTATACTCCTTAGGAGCAACACCGGAGGAGAGGCGGCACTCAGCGCCGCGGCGCCAATGGCGGTGCTGTTTGCCTTGAACGCCATCTGCTACCCAGCGGCGATGCGGTGCCGCACCCGGGACACCCAGCGATGACGAGCTGACAGCATCAGGCGACGGCAGTCGCTTCGAGGTCGACCATGATCGCCGGATCAAAGAGCCTGGCGACGCCCAGGAGCGTGCTGACCGGCTTGCAGCCGTCCTTCGCGAAGATGGGCACGAACTCGCCAACCGCCGCCATGAAGGCGTTGACGTCTATCCCCACTAGCGCTTTCGACACCTCGTGGAC
>JAYZBT010000315.1:0-12658 GCA_036338615.1 Gemmatimonadota bacterium | reverse complement strand
TGCGAGCCAAGCGGCGATGTCGTCCACGACGACACCCGTGGAGTCGAGCACCAACAGCTCTCCCTCGACCCTCGGCGGCGTGTCGTCCAACAGGATGGGCATCACGACGATCATCACCCCGATCAGGATCGGCGTGAAGAGGATCCCCAGGATGAACCCTTTGGTGGTGACGGTCGCGACGAACTCCCGCCAAGCAATCCAGACGACGCGGCTCACGAGCGAGCCTGCCCGACGAATGCGTCGCGATCCGAGACGCTCGCCCGCAGCGACGCGACCCCCCGCTCGTCCGCGCCGGCCGAACCGGTCACGATCTGAACGAAGATGTCTTCCAGGCTGGGGCGGTGCAGCTCGATCCGCGCCGGCGGCACTTCTGAGACGATGTCCCGAATCACGGTCGACGGGTCGCTCCCGTCGGCCAGATGGAGCTTCCATCCACCGCCGTCGGGCTCCACGGCCCGCACGCCGGAGATCCGCCTCAGCGTCCCTACATCTGCCTCCGGGTCGAGCGGTTCCAGGTTCACCACGCGTGGATCGTACTTGGCCCGAATCTCCGCAACCGACTCGTCGAGCACTTTGCGGCCATCATCGATCATCACGATGCGGTCGCACAGCGCTTCGGCCTGTGCCATCACGTGCGTCGAGAAAATGATGGTCGTTCCTCGATCGTGTTCCTGGAGGATCAGATCGCGGAGCAGACGCATGTTCACCGGATCCAGTCCGCTGAACGGTTCGTCCAGGATGAGAAGGTCCGGCTCGTGCAAGACGCACGTGATGAACTGGATCTTCTGCTGCATGCCCTTGGAGAGCTCTTCGCATTTCTTGTCCGCGACGTCGCCAAGCTCGACCGAAGCCAGCCACCGCTCCACGCGCGGGTTCACCACGGAATCGGGTACGCCCTTGAGCCGCCCGATGTGCTTGAGGAAGGAAGCGACCCTCATCTTCTTGTAGATGCCGCGCTCTTCAGGCAAGTATCCGATCCTGTCTTTGGCATCCAGGGCGGAGGCGCAGCCCAATACCGAGATCTCACCGGCGTCGGGGAGCATGATCGACATGATCATGCGGATGGTGGTGGTCTTGCCGGCTCCGTTGGGGCCGATGAAGCCGCAGAGCGATCCCGCGGCGACCGTGAGGTCGAGATCGCGCACGGCCACGTTCTTACCAAACGCTTTCGTGACCTGACGCACCGCGATCGCGTCGCTCATGGCGCCGGTCCGTTAGGCCCGAAGCGGCCTACTCAGCGCACCACGACCGAGGTCGACACAGCCCGCTCACCGACGACGAGCGTCAGAGTCGCGGAGCCGCGCGTCCGACCCCACACGCTGGAGGACACAGAGGTGACCACGTCCGCCCGGCCCACGAGTGTCGCGATCTGCCAGCTGGAAGTCCTCCATGATACGCGGTAGCCCTCAGCCGTAACCTCATTCCCTTCGGTGTCAATGAGAACCGATGTCACGATGACCCGGCTGGATCGGTAATCGACCACGATGGGGGACGGCTCGATGCGAATTTCCGACAGTTCTGCCGGCTCCACGAATACCGTACCGGCGCTCGATCCGCGGCCCAACTCCACGCTGACGAACGCGGCGCCGGGAGCAACCCCGGTAACGGCCGCTCCCGTTTCCGTCGTCTCGAGCAGGGCGATGTCGGGGTTCCTCATGAACCAATCGACCCTGCCCGCCCGATCCGGCAGCGGGTTGTCATGTTGATCTCTGGGCACCACGCTGAATTCTCGAACCTCACCCGGCAGCAAGTAGAGAGAGTCGGGCTGGAGACTCAGGCTGTCCACCCATTGCACCCCGGTCGAATCCTGGCACGCGAGCGTCACGAGCACGACGGCGAAGGCGCCTCCCAGCAGACTCAGGCCCACCCGACGTGGTTCACTGACTCGCGCTCTCTTCTCCATTTCAGCGACTCCTCCCGAGCGTGACCCGCAGACCGAACTGTATTTGCCACTGTGAGTCCGGACTCACCGTGGTCCAGGGATCCGGCGATCGCAGGGCGCCCGACTCGTCTCGCGTCGGCAGCACGGCGGCACCCCACCTGGCGGGCAGCGGGCTCTCGCAACCAAGGTTGCACAGATCGAGCAACGGCACCACTGGGGCGACGGTTTCCACCTGGCCCCACGACGAATTCAGCACATTGAGCACGTTGATCAGGTCTGCCTCGAAGCGGACGTCGCGACCGCCGAAGCTCATGGTGTGCGCGAGCCGCATATCCAGCCGGTTCTCCCAGGGCGCCCTGCACCCGTTCCGGGGTACGAGCCCACCCCGGTGATCCGACAAGCACTCATTCTTGTTGATCGCGTCGGTGAACAGGATCGCCGTGATCAGCCCGAGCGGAGCCTGAGTTGGATTCTCGGGCACGTGAATGAGATCATTGTTCCGGTCCAGCGCTCCACCCACACCCGGATAACCGTCTCCGTTCATGTCGCCGTTGTAGACGTAGGAAAACGGGAGGCCGGACTGACCGGTGTACAAGAACGAGACTTCCGTCCTGGGCAGGCCTGGAAACGGCGTACCGAAGACCGTGGCCACGAACTTGTGCGGCCGGTCGAAGTTGGACCTGCGCAACGGCGGACGATTCACGTCGAACTCGCTCGGATTGAAGCCGAAGTTCGAGTGCATGTCCTGGAACGTGAGGCTCATTCGGTCCCAGGACCTCGAGAGGGCATACCCCAGCTGATAGTTGAGCCGGTCGCCCAACCGACCACGAAGCTCAGCGCTCCCCGAGAGGGCCCAGTCCTCCCCCTCGTTGGTGACCAGGAGGAGCTGCTCGAACTCCCCTCCGATTCCGTCGTAGTACCGCCGCTCCTTGCCCCCGAGCTCGGCCAGGTCCGTATCGCCCGGCTCGATGCTGAGGTCCATCAGGCCGATTTGGTTCAACGCTTTGTTGAAGAGCGCGCCCAGTGTGAAGCTCGTGTTGTCGCTCAGCTCGTGGTCGACGGAGACCGAGAACTTGAGATCCAGCGGGTACTTGAAGCCGGGCTCGAACACCACGACGCTGCGCAACTCGTTGAAGCCGGGCTGCGTGGTTGCATCAGGGTTGTAGCACGAGGTCGGCGGCGCTCCCGCGCTGAAGGGCGGCGCCGGCCGACCAGGAGTAGGCTCGAGGTCGTATCGGCCCTCACACGTGAGTGTCACCGATCGCATGCCGTCGTTGTGGAAGGCGTTCGACAGCCACACGTACGGGACCTGCCCCGAGAAAAAGCCGAATCCGCCGCGCACCTGCGTCATGCGCGCCCCCTCGCTCTGCCAATTGAAGCCGAATCGTGGGGAGAGCTGGAAGTTGCCCGAGGGAAGGTTCGACGTGTCGTATCCATAGTAGTCGAGCACCCTTGTATTCTGCACGGGCGCGCCGATCACGTGAGGCGCATCGAGGCGCAGACCAAAACGCATCGTGAGTCCCTTGCCCGCATTCATCAGGTGCTGGACGAACACGCCCATCTCGAGCACCTGGAACTCGGCCGCCGGATCCTGCCCCTCGGTGAGCTCGGTGCGCTGATAACGATGCGGCGCATTGCGCTGGAGGTCACCGAAGCTCGGGAAGTAATACTCGCCCGCCGCGCCGGGCAGGAAGGTGTGCGAGATGTCGTAGTAAGAGGCGGTCAAGCCGAGGGTCACGACGTCGTCGCCCTCGCTGCGGATGTCCAAGGAGTTGGTGATGCGCAGGCTCGTCTGATCGAGCCCGTTCTTCTGTGCGAAGAACTGACCTCCCGCGCGCACGGGACGCCTGAGTCCAACACCGTCCACCGAACTCGCGACATCGACCTCGAGCTGTGGCCAATCCACTGCCGGGGTGGTCTGGTCCGAACTGATCTGGAGCGTCACGTCCAATTCGTTAGCGTAACGATCGCCGAACCCTGAAAAGAACTGCAGGGACGTGATGTTGTTCGTCGAGTTCCGGAACACCGCATTCGAGCTCAGCTCGTACGGGAGGAACGCGGAACGGTTCGGGGACTCGTCATTCTTCGCGTTGGCGAAGACGTTACGGACGGTCAGCCGGTTGCCGCCCCCGAGATTCCAATCCGAACGGGCGAAGATGTTCGAGAGCTCCTGGCCGAGCGAATAGATGCCAGGGGATCCGACCTCGACCCCGAATTGGTCACGCATCAATGAGGAGAACACATCCATGCTCTCCTCGGATACGCGCACGAGCGCGGCGGGGTCCCGAAACAGGTTGTACCCCGTGGGCGGTTGGTTACGCCGCTCGAACTCGCCTGAAATGAAGAAGTGGCCCTTGTTCTCGACGATCGGCCCGCCAACCGACATGGCGATCAGGCTCCGGTCCACGCCGGACGCTGCGACCGGGCCCGTCGGAAGCGAGAGATCGCCCATGAGTGCCTCGGCACGATGCACGGCCCCGACACGGACCCGCCAGTCGTTGGTACCGGAACGCGTCACGGCATTCATCACTCCGCCCGTGAAGCCTGAGAGACGGACGTCGAACGGCGCGATCAGAATCTCGTACTGGGCCACCGCGTCGATCGGGATCAGCTTGGCGCCCGCCTGCCCACCCGGCACGCCGCCGGCGGTCAAGCCGAACATGTCCTTGCTGACCAGCCCGTCGACCAGGATGGCGTTGTAGCGGTCGTTCTGTCCGGCGACCGAGAAGCCGCCGCTCTCGGTGGTCCTCACCAGCGGTGACAAGACCGCCAGCTGGGTGATGTCACGAGAGAGGACCGGCGTGGCATCCAGTACCCGCTCAGTGAGCCGCGTCGCCGGACCGATCTGGGTGGGGGTGAAGATGGTGGCCCGGTCGACGGCGACGTCGATTCCCGCCAGCTCTACCACCTGCTCGGCGAGATACACCTCGAGTGTGTAGGTCTCGCCGACGGGAAGCTGTATCTGCTCGACAGCACTCTCCGAGTACCCGAGGTGCTGGATCGTCAGGGTATAGGGGCCACCCGGCGCGAGTAGCAGGAGGAGAAACGCACCCTGCTGGTTCGTGAGGCCCGTGCGTTCGGCGCCTGTATCCGTCTGACGGACCGTGACCGTGGCGCCCACCAACGGAGCCTCGTTCGTTCCGTACACGAACCCGCGGATCGCGGAGGTCGTGCGGGATTGCGCCTGGACATGCGCGGGCGCGCCCGTGAGGACTACCGTGAGCGCGGTGAGTGCCAACAGAGTGGTGCGCATGTGGCTCCGACACGGCCGGACGTGACCGTGGATGTGACGGTTGGATGGGCGGGGAAGCGGCATAGTTATCGATAGTGATAGGCGGGGACGCAAGTCCTACGTATCCTCCGGTTCATGACAACCTATATCGATCAACCCCTCGCGCGGGTCGCTGAAGCGCTCAGGAGGCGAGACGTCTCCAGCCTCGAGATCGTTAAAGAGGCGCTTTCGCGACACCGTCGCAGCGGAGCCTCGCTCGGCGCCTATAAGTACATGGACGATGAGGCCGCGCAGAGTGCCGCCCAGCTCGCGGACGACCGCTTGGCGGACTCATCGGGGGGACCGCTCTGCGGCATCCCCGTCTCGGTCAAGGATCTCTACGGCGTCGGCGGCATGCCGACCTTCGCCGGCACCGCGCGGCGGCTACCCGTCGCCTGGGAAACCGACGCTTGGTTGGTCGCCCGACTGAGGGCCCAAGGCGCCGTGTTCGTGGGAAAGACACACACGGTCGAGCTCGCATACGGCGCTGTGGGTATCAACCCGCACTGGGGCACGCCCCGAAACCCCTGGGATGGGGACAACGCTCGCATTCCGGGAGGTTCTTCCTGTGGAGCGGCAGTGAGCCTCTGGGAAGGCTCGGCACTGGTGGCGCTCGGAAGCGACACGGGTGGCTCGATCCGTATTCCGGCGTCCATGACCGGCACCGTAGGCCACAAGCTCACGTTCGACCGCTGGTCGGTCGCCGGAGTGGTGCCGCTGAGCACCTCGCTCGACACGGTCGGTGCACTGACGCGCTCCGTAGAGGACAGCGTCTACGTCTTCGGAGCGGTGGATCCCGCATGGGGCGACCCGGAGGCCCTGCTGCGACAACTTTCGACGCTGGCGGCAGCCGGACTCCGCATCGCGGTGCCGAAGTGCGACATCTGGGCCGAGTGCCAGCCCGACATCGCGGCGGTCCTCCACGGGGCGCTGGACGATCTGGGCACGAAGGGGTGGGGCCGTCTCGCGGTCGACGGCTCACTGCTCGACGAGGCGGAGCACCTGTATATGACGGGCGGGATCGCCGGGGCCGAGTGCCGGGCATTTCTAGACCGTGACCTACCCGGTTGGCTTCCGCTCCTCCACCCCACCGTGGGCTCGCGCATCGAGCGCGCGCCCGCGCTCGACTCGGAGATGTACGCAGCGTCGGTCGCCGAGCGGCAACGTCTGATCGGGCGGGTGGACACGCTCTTCCAGGAAACCGACCTGCTCGTGCTGCCCGCCGCGATGATCACGCCGCCTCTGGTCTCGGAGCTGGACGACCTCTCTTTGTACGGCAAAACCAACGCCGCAGCGCTCCGGCCCACCTGCCCCGTCAACCTGCTCGGCTTGTGTGCGATCACGATTCCGGTGGGCCTGGATGAGGCGGGGATGCCGGTCGGCCTTCAGCTGGTGGCACCGGCGGGTCGCGACGAGATACTGCTGGGAGCCGCTCTCTCTGTTGAACGAGCCCTCGGCACCTCCGAGCAACGATTCGGGCGGCCGCCCCTACCCGCCTGAACTCTGACCACACCTGCTCTCATTTCCTAGCCTGAGATCCGGCTCTTGGGTATCGTTGTGGGCTCTACAACGAAGGCTCGAGACAGGGAAACACGCCCGCCGAATGTCGACCAAACAGTCCAACGCGAACGAATGGGCCTTGATCCTCGGAGGTTCGAGCGGTTTTGGGCTCGCCACGGCCCACAAGCTCTCTCAGCACGGCTTCAACATCTGCGTCGTCCACCGCGATCGCAGGGGCGCGATGAAGCGCATCGAGCCGGAATTCGATGCGATCCGTGCGCGTGGCGTCTCCCTGGTCACCTTCAACGCGGACGCCCTGGACGCGGACAAGCGAGAGCAGATTCTAGACGGCCTCGCAGAGGCACTCGGTTCGGACGGCCAGATACGCTTGATGCTGCACTCCATCGCGTTCGGCAACCTCAAGTTGATCGCTCCGGAAGCCCCCTCCGCCGACGTTGCCGCGGAGCGCTTGGCTGAGGCGATGGGGGTAGACGCGCAGCAGCTAATGGATACCGTCGACGGTCTCTTCGAGCAGGACGTGCACGGCCTGCAAGCGCTCACGACCGCACCCGAGTACTCCTCTCACGCCTTCATCGAGGAAGAGGACTTGGCCCGCACGATTCACTCGATGGGCACGAGCCTGCTCGGTTGGACCCAAAGGGTGCGCGAACGCGGCATGTTCGCGAGCGACGCCCGCATTCTGGGGCTCACCAGCGAGGGCAACACGGTGGCGTGGAAGGGGTATGCCGCAGTCGCAGCAGCAAAGGTCGCGCTCGAATCGGTATCGCGATCCATCGCGGTCGAGATGGCGCACTTCGGGATCAGGTGCAACATCATCCAGGCCGGTGTCACGGATACCCCGGCGCTGCGCATCATCCCCGGAAGCGGACACCTGAAGGCACAAGCCAGAACGCGGAACCCCTTCAAAAGACTCACGACTCCCGAGGATGTCGCCAACGTGATCTACTTGCTGTCGCGAAGCGAAGCTGCATGGATCAACGGCACCATCATTCGGGTGGATGGCGGCGAAGCGGTCTCGGGGCTGTCCCGATGAGCATGTACCTACATGCACTCGGGCATTTCCATCCCGAGAACGAGATCACGAATGACTTTCTGACCGAGCTGGACATCGGTACCGACGCGCAATGGATCGAGGAGCGAGTCGGCATCTTGAGTCGGCGAACGGTGATGTCGCTCGACTACATCAAAGAGACGCTGAATCGCGACTTCACCCAGGCGGCCGAAGCGTCGCTCTACACACATGCCGATACCGGTAGGCTGGCGTCGGAGATGGCCTTGAAGCGCGCGGGGCTGGAGCCCAGTGACATCGGGATGGTCATCGCGGGAGGCTGCAACCCCGAGTTCATGTCCCCGGCGGACGCGTGCACGATCGCGGCGCAGCTCGGCATCGAGGCAGCAGCGTTCGACCTCAACTCGGCGTGCACGAGCTTCCACGTCGCGCTGTATATGCTCTCCATGATGAAGCCCGAGGCGGTGCCGGAATTCGTGCTCGTGGTCACACCGGAGACCGTTACCTGTTCGGTCGACTACTCGGATCGAGCCGGCGCGGTACTCTGGGGAGACGGTACCACCGCGGCCATCGTATCGACAAAGGTGCGCTCGCCCATCGAAATCCTCGGGAACACCATGCATTCGAGCCCGACAGGATGGGACAAGGTCACGATCCATTCGAACGAGCACTTCCGTCAGGACGGCCGCACGGTCCAGATGTTCGCCATCAAGAAGACGGTGCGCGTGCTCAAGGGATTGCAGCAGGAGTTCGCTGACCCCGAGCGGCGCCTCCACTTCGTGGGGCACCAGGCCAATTTGAGGATGCTCGATGCCGTTCGTCAGCGGTGTGATATCCCAGACGACCGCCATCACTACACCGTGGTCGACTTTGGGAATACCGGGGCCGCCGGCGCCCCGGGCGTGGTCTCGATGCGTTGGGACCAGTGGCAACCCGGCGACGACGTCGCCCTGGTCGGAGTCGGTTCCGGGCTTACCTGGTCGGGGCACCTTCTTCGTTTCGGGGAGCCTTCGTGAGATACGAGGAGTTTCTGGCTCGGCCGCATCTCACGAAGGAAGAGATTCTGGCGATGGCGTACGGACGCCTGCTCGACGATCCGCCGGAGGATTTCAAGACCCGACTACCCGCTCCACCCATGCTCATGATCGACCGCGTGGTCGAGATGACTGAGGACGGCCGCCAAGGGCGTATCGTGGCCGAGCAGGACATCAACCTCGACGACTGGTTCTTCCAGTGTCATTTCACTGCGGACCCGGTGCGGCCCGGTTGTCTCGGGGTCGACGCAGTATGGCAGCTCATCGGCCTCTACTGTGCATGGCGGGGAGCTATGGGTACCGGCCGAGCGCTCGGCTCCGGCGAGATCGAGTTCTTCGGGCAGATCCGACCCCACGACCAGGTCGTGCGCTACGAAGTCGACATCGTTCGCTACCAGGTTCTGCCGAGTTCGGGCTCTGCCGTCGCGATCGGCAACGCGAGGGTGCTGGTGGACGGCGAGGAGATCTACACGATCAAGCGCGCCAAAGTCGGTGCGTTTAAGAACATCGACTATCCCGACTATCCGTACCCGAGCGAGCATTCGCAGGGCGGGAAGATGGCCTCGGAATGAGCGACGTGGCCGCTGGCGTAGTGCTCACCCCCGAGGAAGTCCTGGCGATGCTTCCGCAGAAGGAGCCCTTCCTCTTCGTGGACGAGGTCGTGGAGGTCTCGGGCGAACACATCGTCGCTCGCTTCACGTTCCGAGAGGACCACGACTTCTACCGCGGGCATTTTCCGGGCCGACCGGTCACCCCGGGAGTGATCCTGCTCGAGAGCCTGGCGCAAGTCGGGGTCGTCGCGCTCGGACTGTACCTGATTGCTCGTGACCAGGGCCGAGAAGCCGTGCTCGACGCGCTGGCGCTCTTCACGGATGCCAACATCGAGTTCACAGGCCTTGTGAGCCCCGGTGACCGGGTGACGATTCGCGCGACAAAGGTATTTTTCCGAAGGGGCAAGATCCGGTCGGCAGCGGAGATGACCCTCGATGACGGCACCGTCGTCTGTTCAGGAACGATTTCGGGTATGGGAGTGCCAAGGCAGTGAATCGACGTGTGGTGGTAACGGGAATGGGCGTGGTCGCCCCGAACGGGAACGGACTCGAGGCCTACGAAGCCGCGCTGCGCGGGGGACACTCGGGAATCCGAAGTATTCCCCTCCTACAAGAGCTCAAGTTCGGATGCACCGTGGCAGGAGTGCCACAGGATGCACACGCACTCGCGGACACATATTTCGACGAAGACGATCTGCTCGCGATGAACTCCAACCAGCGCTTCGGTTGCATCGCGGCAGTAGATGCGTGGACCGATGCCGGCTTCGAGCGCCCGGAGCACGGAGACGATCACGTGTATTGGGAGGCCGGGGCAATCATCGGCACTGGTGTCGGCGGTCTCGACACAGCCGGTGAGAAGCTGGTCCCCATGACGGACGCCGGTAGGGTGCGCCGCATGGGCAGCACCATCGTCGAGCAGATCATGGGCAGCGGCATCTCCGCCAGGGTCTCGGGCATACTCGCGCTCGGCAACCAGGTCACCTCGAACTCGAGCGCGTGTAGCACCGGTGCCGAGGCGATCGTAGGCGGATACGAGCGCATCAAGAACGGTCTCGCCGACCGCATGATGTGCGGCGGAAGCGAGGGATCCAGCCACTACATTTGGGCGGGTTTCGACGCAATGCGCGTGCTGGCCCGAAAGTTCAACGACGAACCCGAGAAGGCTTCACGACCGCTCTCCGCGAGCGCCGCTGGCTTCATTCCCGGCAGCGGCGCCGGAGTGCTGCATCTGGAGAGCCTCGAAAGCGCCCAAGAGCGCGGAGCGCGCATCTACGCCGAAGTTCTCGGGGGCGCGCTGAATTGCGGCGGGCACCGCCAAGGCGGCAGCATGACAGCGCCGAACCAAACGAGCGTGCGACGCTGCATCCGTGAGGCGATCACGGACGCAGGCATCGAGTCCGACGAGATCGACGCCATCAATGGTCACCTCACGGCGACCGTCGCGGACCCCCGTGAGGTGGCGTCTTGGGCGGCCGCGCTCGATCGCACGCCGGAAACGCTTCCGCTCATTTGCTCGACGAAGTCCATGATCGGGCACGGCCTCGGCGCCGCCGGCGCGATGGAGTCCGTCGCGACCGTCCTGATGTTGAAGGGTGGCTTCGTCCACCCGTCGATCAACTGCGAGGACGTGCATCCGGAAATTGAGGCGTATGCCGACTCGATCCCCCACGAGGTAGTGGACACGCCGAATCTGCGTACGATCATCAAAGCCGGATTCGGATTTGGAGACGTCAACGTGTGCGTGGTCTTCCGTAAGTGGTCCGCATGACCTTAGTCTTTACGATCCTGAATCGAACCTAGAGGAGCAACCACCCCCATGGATCAAGATGAAGTGCGCGCCAAGATCGTCGAGATCATCAGTACGTATGCCAAGGACAAAGAGGCCCTGGCGTCGGCGACCGACGATACGAACATCCTTGAGGACCTGAAGGTGAACTCGGCGCGGCTGGTGGACGTCATCCTCGACTTCGAGGACGCCTTCGATATCGAGGTCGAAGACGAAGACGCCGATAAGGTGAATACCATCGGAGACGCCCTCTCCCTCATCGCGGCCAAGATCTGAATACAAGTATGAGCCTGCCGGCACGGACCCGCTTCAGCCTCTTCGCGCAACGCGAGGTCGGAAGACTGTGGTCCGTCATCTGGGTTCCGGCGTCCATCTTCGTGCTCAGCGTCATCATGCGGTACCGCATCAGAGACGTCCGGGACCTTCGCCGACGCTTTCGCACGCTGGTCAAGGAAACCGACAAGCCGATCGTGATCTGCCCGAACCATCTGACCATGGTCGACTCGGCTCTGGTGGCATGGGCGCTCGGCGGGCCATGGTGGTTGGTGTTCCACTACCGTTGGGTGCCGTGGAACCTGCCCGAATACCACAACTTCGCTTCGGTGTGGGTCAGTCGTGTGGCCGCATGGGCGACCAAGTGCATCCCGATCGTGCGCGGCGGTGAGCGCGACCAGGTTTCGAAGGTGCTCAAGCGCATTCAGCACGTCGTTTCGCGCGGCGACACCGCCATCATCTTCGCGGAGGGCGGTCGCAGCCGTACCGGCCGCATTCAGATGGAGACAATCGCACACGGCATGGGCAGGATCATCAATTCGATCCCCGACTGCCATGCGCTGTGCGTATATCTGCGCGGAGACCGCCAGGACCGGTGGTCGACGATCCCCAAGCGCGGCGATTCGTTCTACGTCGACTTCGAGGTCTTCCGCCCCGAGTCCGAGAACTCCGGCATGCGCCGCTCGCGTGACTTCGCAGTGCAGATCGCGGACCGCCTGGTTCAGCTGGAGGAGAAGTACTTCGCGCGTCAGGCGACTGCCTGACACACCGTCAGCTACGAGATCGGCGCCCGCACTGCGGCAATCCACCGATCGACCCGCGACTCGAGGATCGAAAGCGGCAGTGCCCCACCGCCGAGCAAGGTGTCGTGGAAGCCACAAATGTCGGACGAGTCGCCCAGTGCCGTCTCCGCCTTACGACGTAGCTCCTGGATTCTGAGCGTGCCGATCTTGTACCTGGTCGCCTGGCCGGGCAGCACCATGCCCTCGGCCGTTGAAGAATTCGCCAAGAAGTACTGCACGGCCTCCTCCTCCGACCACCCCTTGGCGTGTAAGCCCCTGTCGACGACCAGTCGAATCGCCCGGCTCGGCGGGGCTCTTCAACTGATGCGTCGCTCCGATGGCCGTTCCCTAGCACGAGAGCCATACTGTGGCGGTCGCACCGACAGCATTCGGTCCCCAACCGCTGAGGAACTCCATGAAACCGGGTCGCCTCTTCTCGATATCGATCGTGATCGTCGCTTCGGGGTGCGCCGGTGAGGCACCGACCCCGACCGCGTCCGCGTCCGGCATCTACGATCGTATCCTGGGCACAGGGTACTTCGACGGACC
>JAYZBT010000314.1:0-6546 GCA_036338615.1 Gemmatimonadota bacterium | reverse complement strand
GATGGCCAGGCCCTCGACCTCACCGCGCGGCGACCATACGCGCACGCGGTCTCCGTTCTCGATGCCCTTTTCCGAGGCGAGGCCTTCCGGTAGCTCGACGAAGAAGTCTGGCATCAGCTCTACCAGGCCCGCCACGTTGCTCGTGACGAAGTGCTCGCGCTCGACCACTCGATACACGGTGCACGCGTAGGGGAACTCCGCGCTGGTCGCGAGCGACTCGCGCACGCCGTCGTACCAGCGTATCGCCGGGTTCACCGCGACGTCGTCATGGAGGATGTTGGGCGAGGGACTCTCCACGGGCTCGTAGTGCTCCGGAATCGGACCGTCGTTCAGGTAGGTCGTGAAGAGCCGGGCCACGCCCTCCTCCGTCATAATGAAGGCGCCGGCCTGATCGGGGGGCGTGGTTCGCCCGTAGTCGGGCACGTCGCCGATCCACTCGCGTCCGTTCCATCGGATGCCGGGGCGCGTCTCGTCCCACGCACGCCCCTCCCCGTCGGCGGACGCGCGGTTGTAGAGCACGCGTCGATTGACAGGCCAACTGAAGGCCCAGTCGTGGTGGAACCCCATGCCGCTCGGGTCGGCCGTTCCCCGCCGGGCCATCATGTTGCCTTCTTCCGTGAACGAGCCGCTGTAGAGCCAGTTGCCGGATGAGGTGGTGCCGTCGTCCCGCAGACCCGTGAATGACGGGAGGAGCCGCCCGCTCGTCAGGTCGTATCCGTTGATCTCCTGTGCGAGCTCCTCGAGCGTGGGCTCTCGGGGCTTCAAGTAGTTCCACTGCAGGTTGAGGATCGGTTCGTGGTAGGCGCCGCCCTCTGCCTGGTAGAGCTCCTTCACGCGCCACGCGAGTTCCGAGAGGATCCACGTGTCGGATCGCACATCGCCCGGTGGATCGATCGCTTTCTCTTTCCACTGCGCCCAGCGACCGGAGTTGGTGAACGATCCACCACGCTCGATCCAGTGGGTCGCCGGCATGTACAGAACCTCCGTGGCGATCTCCTCGGGGTTCACGCCGGGCGCCCGCCAGAACTCGGCCGAGTCGAGCATGAACGGGTCGATGACGACCTTCCATTCGAGCTTCTTCATCGCTTCGAGCAGGCGGGGTACATCCGGTCCGGCCAGCAGCGGGTTGAAGCCGAGCGCGATCAGGCCCTTGAGGCGGCCTTGGAAGGCCTGGTCCCACATGGAGAGCCAGGTGGAGTCGTCCGCCGGTTTGGCCAGATAGTGGTAGCCGAAGTCGTTTTCCGGCCCCACCGCATCTCCGAACCAAGCTTTCATTTGGGAGACGAAGAACTTCGAGTAGTTCCCCCAGTAGTTCACGGTGTCCGGTACGAGCGGCACCGGCGTGGAATCCGCCAAGTGAGCGGACAGCGATTGCTGATGGGGCGCGGGCACGCGCAGGTAGCCCGGCAGGATGCCCGCGACGATCGCGTGATCCGTCGCGCCCTGCACGTTGGCGTGGCCGCGCAGCGCGTTGATGCCCCCTCCCGGCCGTCCGATGTTGCCCAGCAGCAGTTGCATGATCGCCGCGGTGCGGATGATCTGGCTGCCCACCGTGTGCATGGTCCAGCCCACGGCATACATGATGGTGCCCACGCGGTCGGCGGTGCCTGTCGAGCAAATGATTTCGGCGACCCTGCTGAAGTCCTCCGCCGAGCATCCGGCGATTTGCGCGACGGTCTCCGGCGTGTAGCGGGCGTAGTGGCTCTTGAGGATCTGGAAGACGCAGCGCGGATGTTGGAGCGTCATGTCCCGACGCACGTATCCGTCGCTCCCGCGCTCGTAGTCCCACGTTGTCTTGTCGTACGCGCTGGCGGCCGCATCGAAGCCGCTGAAGAGCCCGTTGTCGAAGCCGAAGCCTTCCTGGACGATGAAGGACGAGTTCGTGTGGAGGCGGACGTACTCCTCGTGGTAGAGGCCTTCGTCCAGGATCTTCCGGATGAACCCGCCCAGCATCGCGATGTCGGATCCGGGGCGGATCTGCAGGTGTCGGTCCGCCACGGCGGAGGTGCGTGTGAACCGCGGATCTACCGTGACGATCTGCGCGCCGCGCTCATCCCGTGCCTCGAGAGCCCACTTGAAGCCACACGGGTGATTCTCAGCCGGGTTGGCTCCCATGACCAGGACAACGTCGGCGTTCTTGATGTCCTTCCAGTGGTTGGTCATGGCGCCGCGACCGAACGTTGCCGCCAAACTGGCGACTGTGGGGCTGTGTCATATTCGGGCCTGGTGGTCGATGTACATGAGGCCCATCGCCCGCATGGTCTTGGTAATGAAGTAGGCGTCCTCGTTGTTGACGGTCGCGCTTCCCACCCAGCCGATGCCCTCGCAGCGGTTGACGGTGCGCCCCTGCTCGTCGCGCTCCACGAAGGTCTCGTCGCGGGCGTCCTTGAACTTCCGGGCGAGCCAATCGAGCGCGAAATCCCAATCCACGTCTTCCCACTCGGTGCCGTTGGCAGCGCGGTACTTCGGCCCCTTTTCGAGTCGCGGGTTCATCGCCAGTTGCATCTGCGACGCCCCCTTGGGGCAGAGCGTGCCACCGTTGATGGGGCTGTCTGGATCGCCCTCGACATGCACCACCGAGTTCACGGTGTTCAGCCCGCCGGACCCGTGCACGTAGGCGATCGTGCCGCAGCCCACGGCACAGTACGGACATACTGTCTTGAACTCTTTGGCGTTGGAGATCTTGAGCCCACGCGACGCGGCGTAGGCTGGCTTCAGGTCGAAGCCCAGCGAACTCGCGAGCAGACCACCGCCGGTGAGCCCGGTGATCTTGAATAGATCCCGACGTGAGATGTCTACCACGCGCGTCTCCTACTTCATGGGGCGAGAGGCACGGTAGGCCGGGCCGAGGCGGCGAGCAACCGCTCGACTCGGAAACGGCTATTCCTGCGACAGCGCCAACACCGGATCCACCGCGCTCATTCCGTAGAGCAGAGCTTCGATCACGCGGGCCGAGGCCAAGGTGCCCGCGATGCCAGCGCGACGCCCAGCACGGCGGGCGCCAAGCCGTTGCGCACGACCAGGGCTCGGATGTCCTTGCTACTCGCTCCCAGCGCGATCCGGACCCCGATTTCGTGCGTGCGTTGCGCCACGGTGTACGCGACCACTCCATACAAGCCCACGACGGCGAGCAGGAGAGCGACCGCGGCGAAGATCCCGCCGATCAACATGTGGAAGCGCGGACGCACCAGGGAGTTGTAGATCCGCGTGTCCAATGTCGACATGTCGATGGTGAGCGTGTTGCGGACCCCTGTTGAGATGTTGCGCCTCCGGGGCGCCCGGAATAGCGTCCTGGCCATGATGAAGAGAACGAGGCTGCTCCGTCGGGTTGCCCTGTCGGTCGCCGGATGCTTTGCAATCGCGTGTGCCGACCGACCCGCGCCAGACGATCTGACCGAGGCGGGGGCTCGGGCGGCGGACGGGGCGCTCGACGAGGTGATCGAGGGCTACGTCGACCTCCGCCGGAGCGGCGGGGGAGGCAGCGTGGATCTCTCAGAGGCGTCCTTTCTGGTAGCCATCGACGCGGACCGAGCGCTTCTCGAAGAAGCCCGGGCCGTCCGTCCAGAGGGCTTGTCGCTCGAAGAGGATGTCGACCGCAGGCTGCTCATCGCACTCCTGGAGTCTTCCGTTCGAAGCGCCGAGGACCGGCGCCGCTGGAAGAACGACGCGGCCCTCTATGTCCCCTCGGGTGCCCTGGGGCGAGCGCTCGACCCGGAGGCCACGAGCGCGCCCCCTGAAAGGGCCGAACGACTCGCAGGAGTCTTGGCCGGTCTGGCCGAGTGGCTCGAACAAGGGCGCCTCAATCTCGATCGCCCGCCGCGGCGCTTTACCGAGGCCGCCGTCTTCCAGACCGAGAGTACGTTGGGAATGCTCCGGGACATCGGACCTTCATTGGCGGAGGAAGCGGGAGGAGATCTCGACCAGGCGGTCGACGCTGGCATCACGGCACTCGAGGGTTACCTGCGTTTCCTGGAGGACGACCTGCTGCCCCGCTCCGATGGTGACTGGGCCATCGGCAAGGCGGAGTACGACTTCATTCTCCAACACCGGTGGTTCCTCGATGCGGATGCCGACGACATCCTCGAGCGCGGCAGGTCCGCCTTCGATGAAACCGTCCTAGAGGCGCAGGAGGTGGCCAACCGCATTGCTCCCGGCCAGCACTGGGTCGACGTCTATGAGCGTCTCAAGGACGATCATCCGGCCACGGACGGGATCAAGCAGGGATACCAGGACCAGATGGACGCAGCCCAACGCTTCGTGATCGAGCATGAGGTCGTTTCTCTGCCGGACGGCGAAAGCGTCGTGACGATCGACACACCCCCCGCCATGCGCCGCTCCTCGCCGTTCGGGACCTTCCAATCGGTGGGTGCGTTCGGAGAGGGACTCCAGGGCCGGCTGGTGCTGACCCCCATCGAGGATTGGATGACGCCGGAACAGCAGGCCGAGAGGCTCCGCTCCCACCACACGGCCTGGCTGCCGGTCATCGCTGTGCACGAGGCCTACCCCGGACACCACGTGCAGGCCATCAAGCTCAGGGAGAATCCGCGCATCCTGCGGAAGGTGGTGAGGGAGTCGATCTTTTCCGAGGGATGGGGGCTGTTCACAGAGGAACTGATGTTCGAGTTGGGCTTCCTGCAGGGGGACGACGTGCGACTGACCGTCCTTCGCAATCGCCTGTGGCGTGCCGCCCGCGTCATTCTGGACGTCAGCCTGCACACCGGCGGCATGTCGGTGGAGGACGCCGTGGACTTTCTGGTCGAGGAGGTCCGGTTCGAGCGCTACGCAGCGGAGCTGGAGGTCGACATGTACACGCGGCGGGCAACCTACGTGCTCGGCTACCTCATTGGCATGCAGGAGATCGAGGCCATAAGGGAGGACTACATAGAGGCGTTCGGAGAGCCCTCGCCCCCCAGTCAGTTGTACGACCGCCTCCTGAGAATCGGCTCGATTCCGCCAGCCCTGGTGCGGGAAGAGCTATTGCAAGGTCGGTAGTCGACCTTTCGCCGGCCTAGTTCCCGACCCCTCCGCGCTCAGCCGACGACATCTGGGCGTTCATCAAGCGGCTGAGCAAGACCTCGACCCTTGTGAGCTCGTTCGCGGTCAGATCGGCGAGGAAGCGGTCTGACGCCGCAACCCATGCGTCGTGGTCGACAGCGCGCGCGGCGAAGTCCAATGCCGCGAGGATCTCGACTCGCTCGGCGGACGGTTCGACAGGCGCCGGCGCTGGCTGCCCGCGACGTGCTCGCGGCGGCACGAGCGCGAACGAGACCGTTCGAATCCGGTCGGCGT
Organism: Gemmatimonadota bacterium; assembly: GCA_036338615.1. GTDB lineage: Bacteria > Gemmatimonadota > Gemmatimonadetes > Longimicrobiales > Gaopeijiaceae > UBA1138. The sequence continues at coordinate 1,257 of JAYZBT010000314.1, read as the reverse complement.
CCGCCTCATCGGCCATCCAGCAGGCACTCGGCGGCGCGATGCCCGCGGTGAGATACGGGAGCCAGAAGTTGAGGCCGGCAAACGGACCGTTGGAGGACGGGATGAACCAGGTGTGCAGCATGTGCAGCGTCTGATCCGGGCCGGCGAACTCAGGGTGGTCATGCCACTTGGCGAGGTCACTCTGGAACGGGATGGGCACGTCGGTTTCTATCACGTCGGCGAATGCGTACGCCGCGCCGACGAGTCGCTCCCGGCCATCGATGTCGACGAACAACAGGTGGTCCGGCGCACCGGGTTGCACGCCGTCCCGGCTACGGGCCCCGTGCACGTAATGCACACCCATGCCCGGGATATTGCCCAACGCAGGTCTGAACCCGGCGGCAACAGCGGCTTCGGGTGTCTGTAGGCCGGAGACTGCCTGCCGGAGTTCAGCGAATTGGTGGCGATCCATCTCCGGCAGTCCGTTCCACGGCGGTGACGAAAGCGTCGTACAGCTCACGACGTCACCGGCATGGCTGTGGCCCTGATCCTCATGGTCTGGCGTCTGTGACAGTGCCGGGCGAGGGGTCCAAATGCCTGCTACGGCGATCGTAACGCCGATAATTGAAGCAATGCGAGCCATTCGGTGCCTCCGAGAGGGCGGGGATGGTACTGACGAAGCAGCCTGATACTGCGGCGCGCGCGCCATGGGTGTCAATGGCTGAGGCCCGGTTCCGCGTCGACAACCTCGTTACGACGTTTGAGAACACGACGAGTGACCATCTTCCGGTTCTGACGCGCTACGTCGTAGCGAACTGACCTGTGGGCCGGCCCTACCCGGGCAGCGCGAACGTGAACAGCACGTTACCCGCGGCTACGGACACGTACTGTTTACCGTCCACCATGAAGCTCATAGGCGCCGAATGCACGCGGGAGCCCAGGTTGATGTACCAGCGCTCCTCTCCCGTCAGCGCATCGAGCGCGAAGAAGAATCCGTCCACGGTGCCGCTGAAGACGAGATCACCCGCCGTCGAGAGTACGCCCGCACTGGATCTCGGCTGGATCGGATACTCCCACTCGATGTCGCCGGTCTGCGGCGAGATGGCTCGGATCGCGCTCACGTACTTGTCGGCAGGTAGCGGCGTCTCTCCGCCACCACCGGTGAATCGCTCACCCGCGACGTACTCTTCGTCCCGAATGAAATACCTGGTCTCGCCGTCGTAGGCGTTGACGTACAACAGGTCGGTGCGGGGGCTGTAGCTCGGGGACCACCAGTTG
>JAYZBT010000313.1:0-2477 GCA_036338615.1 Gemmatimonadota bacterium | reverse complement strand
AAGGCATCCGGTTGAGACGACGCGGAGTGAGCTAGCCGGGTTCCGGCGGCTCCTCCAGCAGCGCTTGTTCGGCGTCCGGCGCGGGGTGGGCAAGAACCAGACCTTCTTCCCCGGCGAGGGCGGAGATCGGGATCGTACCCTCCCGGACCTGCTCGAGCTCCTCGTCGGTGTGGTACCCGTCGCCCTTCATCTCTTCTGTCTTGCGCGCCACTCGCCACTGCACGGTGACGTCCGGTCCCTCCAGGCGCAGAAGGCCGTGTACGGTCTCTGTGGTCGCCGTATAGGAGAGGCCGGTCATCTCCTCCGTGCTGCGGCGGAGCCTGGAAGGCAGCGTGGCAAATCGTCGAGTGTTACCGGCCCCGCCCTACCTGCCCGGCGATCCGGAGCATCGCGTCGAGAGACTGCTCCACGTCCTCGTCCGTGGTGGCCCACGAAGAAACGCTGATTCGCATTGCTGACCTTCCTTGCCAGGTGGTTCCGCCGCACCAGCATGTCCCATCTTCCTGGATTCGGGCAACGACCTTCGCTGTTGCATCTCCGTCCCCGAACGAGATCATAACCTGGTTGAGTTGAACGTCGTTGAGGACTTCGTACCCCGCAGCCGCCAGGCCCTCCGCAAAGCGGGCCGCCTGGAGGCAGTTCCGCTCCATGAGGTCCGCGAGGCCGGAGCGACCCAAAGAGCGCATCGCAGCCCAGATTTCGACGCCTCGCGCCCGCCGCGACATTTCCGGGACCCGGTCGACCGGATCACGATTCTGGCTGGTGATCAGATATGCGGCGTCCGTGGCCGTCATCGCGCCCATGAGGTGCTCAGGATGCCGGCAGAATACGAGGCCGCTGTCGTATGGCACATTGAGCCATTTGTGAGCGTCGGCGGCCCACGAGTCCGCATCTGGCACCCCCCTCGCCAAATGTGCGCGCCGCGGGTTGGCGAGCGCCCACAGTCCAAAGGCGCCATCGACGTGCACCCACGCTCCGGCCTCCCGAGCGGCGGCACAGACCTGCTCGGCGGGGTCGAAGGCCCCCGAGTTGACATTGCCAGCCTGGATGCAGACGACCGTGTCGCTGTCGAGCCTTGGCAGCGAGTCGACGCGCAAGCGGCCATGAGAGTCCACTGGCACTCGCTCGACCCTGTCGCGACCCAATCCCAGAAGGCTGAGCGCCTTGAGCAGGCTCACATGAACCTCGTCCCCGACGACCACACGGATCTGCGGGGCGCCGAACAGACCCTGCTTCTCTACGTTCCACCCGTGTCGGCCGATGAGGGCGTGGCGGGCCGCCGCCAACCCGGTGAAGTTCGCCATCGTAGCACCTGTGACGAAGCCGACCGCGGTGTCGGCGTCGAGATCCAGCACGTCGAGCAGCCAAGGCGTCACAGCCTGCTCGAGCGCGGAAGCCACCGGAGAGGCCGCGTGCAGCCCGGACATCTGGTCCCAGGCCCCCGCCATCCAATTCGCTGCGAGAGACGCCGGCAACGCACCCCCGGTGACGAAGCCGAAGTAGCGCGGCCCCGCGGTCGCCACCGTGGCGGGCGAACCGAGTCGATCGAGGGCCTCGAGCACGCGCTCCGGCGACTCGGGTTCCTCGGCGAGGGTGCCGCCCAGCTCCGCCAGATCTGCGACCGCCTCGGGAGTAGGGAATACCGCACGCGTTTGGATGTCCTCCAGATAGCGAAGGGCTCGGGACAGCGTCGACTCGAGGAGGCGTTGCATCGAGGCGTTCTCCACACTGGGGGGGTGCGAGGGATCGGGCTGGGCACGAGGGGGAGACCGTGGGGGCCACCACGAACCGACCAACCTCCCACGTACTCTACCGGGGGCGCAAGCCGAGGATCGCGGTGGCTGGTTCTCCCAGCGGTCGGCCGGCTTGTTGGCCCGTCATCCGCCCCCCCCGGTCCCACCGTCGAGCTATTCGCTCTCTTCTTCTCTGCCTCGAAGTACCGCATGTCCCGACCGCCCTTCGCCTCACCCGACGAAGCGCCGAGCGGCCGGCTGATCCGCAGTGCGCCGTACTTCCCGGTCCCGGATCTCGAGCGGCCGTTGGAATACTACGACCGTGTGCTCGGGTTCGGCTGCGACTACGCCGGCGGCACACCTCCGGAGTTCGCGATAGTCAGCCGGGACGGTCTGTCCATCATGCTCAAGCTCGTGCCTGCATCGACGCAAATCGTGCCCAACGAGCAGCAGGAAGGCACTTGGGACATTCTTTTTTGGGTGACCGACGCACGCGCGCTGCACGCGGAGCTGGCGGCGAAAGGCGCGGACCTCGTCTACGGGCCGACCGTTCAGGAGGCCTACCAATGGTCTCGATCGGGGAGATCGAGCAGGTAGCCTCCGTTGATATCCCGAACCATCGCCATCATGACCCGCGCCTTGAGCTTCATCGGGTTGTCGTCGGACGCCCAGTCCCATTCCGAAGACGGGGCGTCCACGGATCCCGAACGGCAGAACAGGCACCCTTCGTTCGCACGGCGCCGA
>JAYZBT010000312.1:0-4691 GCA_036338615.1 Gemmatimonadota bacterium | reverse complement strand
CGGACCCGACGACAGTGGCTCGACGGCTCCTGCCGACGAGTAGTAGGCGCAGCTGATGGACGGGCTGGTCTTCCTGGTCGTCATCGTTCTCTTCTCGCTCCTGGAAGGTGTCCTCCGGAAGCAGAAGGCTGGACGGATGTTACCGCCCGGGCAGTCGCCCGAGGATGAACCGTACGAGTTCGCCCAGGAGGAGGCGTACCTGCCGTCGTACGACGACGATCCCTCCTATGACGATCAGCCTTCGCATGACGATCGTCTCGCCGATTATCGCAGCCCGACCGAGCGGGCGGCGCAGAGTCCGGGGCGCTCCCAGATGGCACCTCAGGTCGGACCGCCTGAGTCGGAGGCGCTGACGAAGCAGCTCTGGGAGGAGATTGCTGGCCTCGCGGCCGGCCGCAGCGTGGTACCCGCTACATCCAAACAGCCCGTGACGCGGGTCCTGCGAAGCGAGGCCGATGCTGTGGGCCGAGGCCCGTCTCGTGAGGTTCAGGATCGGCCGGAGCACTTCGTACACCGCTCGCACGCCGGATACGGGACAGATCCCTCGACGCGGGCGGCGTCCCAGCAGGACGGGTTGGATCCGCTCGCGCAGCGATTGGGCGCGGATGCCGGAGCCGTGCACGCGTTATTCGCGAGCGGGGACACGCACGCGCTCCGCCAGGCGATCATCCTGCAGGAGGTCTTGGGGCCACCCGCCGCGCTACGCGGGGACCCGTACGACCCCTAGGCTCAGATGCCTGCGAGCTACATCTCGCCGCGCGCCATTTTCCTGAGAACGGTCTGCAGGATCCCGCCGTTCATGTAGTACTCGACATCCACGTCCGAATCCAGTCGGACCGTCGCCCGGAACTCCGTGGAGGTGCCATCGTCCGCGGTCGCGCTCACATGGACCGTGCACCCGGGCTCCAGGCCATCGGCGATGCCCGTGATCTCGAACGTTTCGCGTCCATCGAGCCCGAGGCTCTGCGCGCTGGCTCCGTCTGGATACTCGAGCGGGAGCACGCCCATGCCGACCAGGTTGCTACGGTGGATCCGTTCGAAGCTCTCCGCGATCACCGCGCGAACGCCCAGAAGGATGGTGCCCTTGGCCGCCCAGTCTCGTGAGCTCCCCGTGCCGTACTCTTGGCCCGCGAGCACGACGAGCGGCGTCCCAGCTTCCTGGTAACGCATCGATGCCTCATAGATCGGCATCTGCTCGCCCGTGGGGAAGTGCACCGTGTATCCGCCCTCGCGACCATCCAAGAGCAAGTTCTTGATACGCACGTTCCCGAAGGTGCCGCGCATCATGATCTGATGGTTGCCCCGGCGAGCCCCGAACGTGTTGAAGTCCCTCACTTCTACGCCGTTTTCCTGCAAGTACGCTCCCGCAGGTTCGGCCCTCGGAATGGCTCCGGCGGGTGAGATGTGGTCCGTCGTGACCGACTGGCCCAGCATGATCATGACGCGCGCGCGGTGGATGTCACCCACCGGCGGCACATCGAGCGTCATGCCTTCGAAGAACGGAGGCTGCTGCACATACGTCGACGAGTCATCCCACGCGTAGAGGCTGCTCTCCTCGGGGACGGGGAGCGCCCGCCAGTTCTCGTCACCCGTGTTCACCACCTCGTAGCGCTTCGTGAACATATCGGGCTCGAGCGCGCCGGCGACGGTATCACTGACCTCTTCGGCCGAAGGCCAGATATCCGCGAGGAATACCGGTGATCCGTCGCTGCCGTGGCCGAGCGGCTCGTTGTACAGGTCGATGTCGATGCGTCCCGCGATCGCATAGGCGACGACCAGGACCGGGGACATGAGATAGTTGGCGCGCACCAGGGGGTGGATTCGGGCCTCGAAGTTGCGGTTGCCTGAGAGCACCGAGGCCACCACCAGCCCGTTTTCCTCGACCGCCGCATGGATGGGTTCCGGCAGGGGCCCGCTGTTGCCGATACACGTCATGCACCCGTACCCGACGACGTGGAAGCGCAGCTTCTCCAGGTAGGGGAGCAGACCCGCTTGCGTGAGATAGTCGGTCACAACGCCGCTTCCGGGCGCCATCGCCGTCTTGACCCACGGCTTCACGTCCAGGCCTTTCTCGACGGCCCTCTTCGCGAGCAGGCCCGCGCCGACCATCACCGAGGGATTCGACGTGTTGGTGCAGCTTGTGATCGACGCGATCACGATCGTGCCGTCCCCGATCTCACAGCTCTCGCCGTCGACGTCGACCACGCAAGCACGGCTCGGGCCACCGCCGCGGGCGACCGCCACCGCGGGATCGGCGCCACCTTCTCCCGACCAACTCTCGCCGCTGCTTCCAACCCCCTCCGCCTGTGTTGCTGCACCGTTCGGAAGCTCGAAGCCCGCTGGTACGAGTGCAGGCAGGTCGCTTTCGAACGAGGATCGCATGTCGGCCATACGGATCCGGTCCTGCGGCCGCTTCGGCCCCGCCAGGCACGGCTCTACGGTCGAGAGGTCCAACTCGAGCGAGGAAGTGAACTCCGGGTCCGGCGTCTCGTCCGTGCGGAAGAGCCCGAGCTCCTTGCTGATGCGCTCGACGCGCTCGACCATCTCGGCAGAGCGGCCCGTACCGTGCAGGTACTTGAGCGTCGAGTCGTCGACGGGGAAGAAGCCGATCGTCGCTCCGTATTCCGGCGACATGTTCGCGAGCGTCGCTTTGTCGGGCAGCGCAAGGTTGCTCAGACCCGCTCCGTAGTACTCGACGAAGCGGCCTACGCAGCCGTGCTCGCGCAGCATTTCGGTGGCGCATAGCACCAGGTCGGTCGCGGTCGCGCCCTCCGGCAACGTGCCGGTGAGCTTCATCCCGACGACCTCGGGCAAAAGCATGTAATACGGCTGGCCCAGGACCACCGCCTCCGCCTCGATGCCGCCAACTCCCCAGCCCACCACGCCGAGCCCGTTGATCATGGTCGTATGCGAGTCCGTGCCGACCAGCGTATCGGGATACGCAAGCCAGGTACCCTCGTGCTCGCGCCGGTGGATTACAGACGCGAGATACTCGAGGTTCACCTGGTGGACGATGCCGGTGCCCGGCGGTACCACCGAGAAATTGTCGAACGCTTCACCGGCCCAGCGGAGAAGCGCGTAACGCTCGCGGTTGCGCTCGAACTCGCGTTCGACGTTCAGACGAAACGCGTCGCGGAAGCCGGAATAGTCGACCTGGACCGAGTGATCGATGACCAAGTCCGCGGGCACCACGGGATTGATTCGCTGGGGGTCGCCACCGAGCGCCTCGAGTCCGTCCCGCATCGCGGCCAGGTCCACGACCGCGGGTACACCCGTGAAGTCCTGGAGGACCACGCGCGTGGGCATGAACGGGAGGTCGGCGCCCGCGTTACTGGGGCTCCACTCGGTGACCGCCTTCACGTGGTCGGGGGACACATAGCCGCAATCGGCGTGCCGCAGCGCGTTTTCGAGCAGCACGCGGATCGAGAAGGGCAGGCGGTCGAGCGAGTCGATGACGCCGTCCTCTTCGAGCTTGGAAATGCGATAGAAGGAAGTCGGACCCTCGGGAAGGTCGACGGTGGTGAGTGCGCCGAAAGGGTCGGTCCTGGAGTCTGCCACGGTGGCTCCTGTGGTCAGGTGCAGTGCTGAGGACCCTAATGATGGTCGAAGTGCAGCGGCGTGTCAGGTGCCGCTCTAGACGCCGCAGATGCAGCCGGATATTGAGTCGGCGAAGCTGACCCAGGCGTAGTTGAAGGTCCCCACTAGGGAAAAGAAAAGAGGTGGCTCCGGGGGCGCCCGGTCTCATAGGATCGGGTGCGGACAACAACCCCAACGGAGCCACCAATGAAGAAAACGTACGAAGTCACGAGTGGGACGGACAGGCGAGCGATCGCCGAGTTCATGAAGCGTGGAAGCTCGACGCGAAGGATGGCACCCAGAAGCTCGAGCAACTCGCACGTTGGCTTGAACGCGATCAGCCCTCAGCCGCGGCGAGCCTCAGGGAGGGTCTGCACGAGATGTTCACAATCAACCGGCTGGGGCTACCGCCCCGGCTCAGAAAGTGCCTCGGCACCACCAACGTCATCGACAGCACCCACTCGGGTGTGAGGCAGAAAACCCGTAGGGTGACGAACTGGAAAAACGGTGCCATGGCCCTGAGATGGGCGGCAGCCTCGTTCGTCGAGACCGAGAAGAGCTACCGTCGCATCGTCGGCTTCGATCAACTCTGGATGCTCAAAGCGCATCTCGATGACCGTGAGCCGGTTGCTGAAATGAAGATGGCAGGTTAATCACGAAGGCCCCGGAGCCACCACCTTCGACTGAGGTCGGGACAGCTTCGAGTCGGCGGTGGGCCCGTAGTTAGCTTCAGCGCCCACGGATGCGACCGGTTTTGGGTCGCACCCTGCCGGGGTGGCGGAACGGTAGACGCGGCGGCCTCAAAAGCCGCTGTCCGCAAGGACGTGCGGGTTCGATTCCCGCCCCCGGTATGCAGGCCCCGCAACGACTTACGTGGTTGCGGGGCCTTTCCGTACCAGAGGCTTCCCGGCGAACAGTGTCGAAAACAGTGTGAGAGCCTTATGTGAAGAACGGAACTTGGAGGCCGGTTGGCTCGGGCTCGAAGGTGCGATCGAAGCTCTACGGGGCGATTGGGCTGGTCCGCGCGGTACTCCGGTGCGTGCCTCTGGGACCATCCCTTACCCTGTGTTATCGACCGAATCTTGCTCCAGCTGGACAACGAGAACACCGAGATC
>JAYZBT010000311.1:0-15020 GCA_036338615.1 Gemmatimonadota bacterium | reverse complement strand
GCCCTGCCCACCCCAGCGCTCCGGGTCCCGAGCGATCAGGACGATCTGGGCCAGCGGCGTGAGAATGTAGGAGAGCAGCACGGTCACAGTCGCGAGCACGAGGGCGAAGGTGAACAGTCCGACCAGCCCCCGTGTGTAGTTGGCCAGGACCAGGGCCGTGCAGAGGGAGGAGGAGAGCAGCAGCGTGAAGGCCGGGGTCCCGCGCGCGTTCAGCCGACTGAAGCTCTCGGGGAAGAGACCGTCCCGGGCCGGTGCGAGCGGCATCTGACCCTGCATGAGCACCCAGCCGTTGAGGACGCCGAACCCCGCGAGTGCCGCGCCTGCCGCGACCAACCTGCCCGCGCCGTGTCCCCACATGGCCGCCGCGGCATCAGCGAACGGAGCCGCGGAGGCGGCGAGCTCGTTCATGGGCAGAACGCCCATGACGGCTACCGTGCTCGCAACGTAGATCACCGCCGTGGCTACCGTGCCCCAGACCGTCACGAGTGGAATGGTGCGACCGGCGTCCTTGACTTCGTCCACCGGGATCGTGGCGGACTCGATGCCCATGAGGCTCCAAAGCGTGAGCACCGCGGTGATCATGACGACGGACAGGTGCGATTGCCCACTGGTGTTGAACGGCGTGAAGTGTGCGGTGTCCAGCCAGAACAGTCCCACCGTCGCGAACACGATCAACGGCAGGACTTTGAGCACCGTGGTCACAGCGTGTACGATTGCCGCCTCTCGCAGACCCCACACGTTGAGCGCGGTCAGCAGCCAGACCGCGGCCAGCGCCACGGAAGCCATGACGAGCGGCGATTGCTCGATCGTCGGAAAGAACGGTGTCAGATAGCTGGTGAACGCGGTGGCAATCGCCGCGTTGCCGATCCAGACCGATACCCAGTATCCCCAGGCAACGAGAAAGGCGGGGAAGTCCCCGAACGCCTCACGTGTATATGCGTACGGCCCACCTTCGGCGGGCATGATGCGCGCCATGCGCGCGAAGACGGCCGCCAGACACACTGCCCCGCCGGCGGTCACCAGCCAACCGATCAGGGAGATCGCGCCGTACGCGCCCAGGGCCGAGGGCACGAGGTAGGCCCCCGCCCCCACCATGTTGCCGATGACCAGCGCGAGGCACGTCCACAGCCCCAGAGCCTTCTTTCGGCTCAACCGCCGGCCCGCTGTCGAACGCCCTGCAATGCACCCTTGATGAGGTTGTACGCGGCTGCGAGTGAGAGCCCGTCCGGATCCCGATCGTCCGCGGGCGTGGACGCGATACCGAGCGCCGCGACCTTCGGGTGCTTGAACATCTCCGTGAGCGCGCCGCCCAACTCTAGGCTCGTCGGCCCATTCGGCACCGTCAGCGGGTGACCGGGCACCTCACGCGGGTCGAGCACATCCATGTCGATGTGCACGTAGATCACGTCGGTGACGCGCGTGAGTCGTTCGATCTGAGCGCGAACCAGGTCGGGCCGGTTCGCGAGGTCGTCGGTGCTCAGGTGTTGGATCTCGGACGCCTCTACCAGTTCGCGTTCGAGCGGGTCCAGGTCGCGGACGGCTCCCATCACGATGTGCTCGCTCGGGATGCCTGGATCGAGTCCCGACTCCCGGCGCAGGTTATGAAGCGCCATGCCAGCGGATACCGCGACCGGCATGCCGCCCAGCATGCCGGACAGAGTGGTCTCCGGCACGTTGAAGTCGCCGTGTGCGTCGATGAAGATCAGCCCCACGTCGCGCTTCTCACCGACCGTACCGGAATTCTGCAAGCCGCCGAGCACGCCGATGACCGACGTGCAATTGCCGAGCAGACCCACGGTCAGCACGCCCGACTGCCAGTTTCCCGCGACCATGTTCGCGAGGTGGGCGTTCGCGAGCCCCATGCGGTGCCACGAGCCGTACTCGGTGTCTTCCTGATCGGTGAGTGCGACCGTTCGGTCGGGTACAAGACGGAAGCCCATCGCGAGGATCGTGTCGCCGATTCCGTTTCGGTCGAGGTATGCCGGATTCTGGGAGATTTCGGGCACGTTCCGTGCCCCGGTAAACGGCATTTGGATCAAAGAGACCGTCCGCGGCGTTGACGGCGGGACTGCTGCGGTCTGCGCGGAGGCAGCGCGAGGCGTTGCACATGCGATGAGGATCGCCGACACCGCCGCGAATCCGCTCACCTTCACAATGTCATTCACCGGTCTGCCGACATTGCGTCGCTCCTGGATTATCCCTCGAAGACTGTCAGATTGGGGAGCCAGCAGACGCAGGACAAGCGGCGAGGAGGGTCGGTCCAATAGAGCCAAGCGACGCAACCAGCGCACTCGACCGTACGCCGGCGAGTGGCCCCACGAACGACGAGCCTTTCACCCTCCGCCCTCTGAGACCTGGAGATCTCGGGTGGGTGATCATGCGGCACGGTGAGCTCTACTACGCGTCCCACGAGTGGAACGTGGAGTTCGAGGCGCTGGTGGCGCGGATCGCGAGTGACTTCGTCGAGGACTTCGACCCCGACTTCGCGCGTAGCTGGATCACCGAAAAGAACGGAGAACGCGTGGGGTCCGTTTTTCTCACGAGGAAGTCGGACGTCACAGCCCAGTTGCGCATGCTCATCGTGGAGCCCTCCGCGCGAGATCTCGGCCTTGGCCGCAGGCTCGTCGCTGAATGCGTCGGTGCGGCCCGGGAGTTGGGGTACCAGAGGATCGGGCTCTTCACCTCTCGGGGCCTCGACTCTGCGCGTCGACTCTACGAAGTCGAGGGGTTCCGGCTGGTTTCGGAAAAGGAGGAGGACGTCTGGGGCAGGACGCACGTCGCGCAGTGGTGGGAGCTCGACCTTTGACATCCGGAGGCGCGGCGCCGGATGAAACCCACTACCTGCTCGGGCACACCGCGCACGAGTTGAGGCGCCTCGACATCCAGGGTGAGTTGTATCGCAGCGCTACCCTGCGCGCGCTCCGCGACGCGGGAGTGGAGTCCGGAATGCGCGTCCTCGACATCGGGTGCGGCACGGGAGATGTCTCGTGCACGGTTGCCGGGCTCGTGGGGGAGACCGGGTCGGTGCTGGGCATCGATCGCGGGCAAACGGCGATCGACGCCGCGCGTGCTTGTGCGCGAGCGAAGGGGTTCAGTGGGGTCGAGTTTGCGGTGAGCGAGATCGATGATTTCCACGAGCCGGGCAGCTTCGACGCCGTCGTGGGCCGTTTCATCCTCATGCACCAACCGGATCCGGCCGCTGTCCTCCGCGCGCTGGTGCGCTCGCTCCGACCGCAGGGCATCGTATGCATGCTGGAGTCGTACATGGACGCACTGCTCAGCGGTCCCCACTCGTTCCCCACTTCTCCGCTATACGACGAGATCGTGCGCTGGAAGAGTGCCGTCGTTTCCGGAGCCGGCGCGGATCTGCACGCGGGTGGCCGCCTGAGGCAGATCTTCGCCGAGGCTGGATTGCCCCAGCCGACCTCGCGGCTCGAGGCGCGCCTGGAAGGCGGCCCGGACAGCGCTTACTACGAGTACATCGCGCACAGCGTGCGCAGCATGTTGCCCGAAGCACGTCGGCAGGGGTTGGGCGGCTTCACCGCCGAAGATGCGGACTCGCTCGAGGCTCGACTTCGGGACGAGGTTAGGGAGAGCGGAGGAATGGTTGTGGCGTGGCCAGTGGTGGCTGCCTTCTGCCGCCTCCCCCCGAGTCCCTAGACGGGATGCGCCTCACGGCCACCAGACTCGGTCTTGGATTAGCGGCCGCGTTGGGTCTGGGCCAGCTTGCGTCGTCGGTCCTCTACGACGTGAGTCCCTCCGACCCCGTCACGCTCGTGGCCGTTCTCGTGCTCTTCCTCAGTGTGTCGGCGTTGGCGTCGTTCATTCCCGCGGCGCGCGCTTCGAACACGGATCCGATCACCGTACTGCGCTCGGAATAGCGCCCGCGTATCTTTCTCACCCCGCCACCGATGAGTGGTAAGAGGATGGCACGACGATGGTGAAGCGACGACGGGCGGGCAAACTCAGGAGGATGCGGCCATGTCAGAGACACCGACGGGACGGTTCTGCTGGTACGAATCGATGACGACGAACCCCGACGTGAAGGCCACGACAGTGAAGGCGAAGGAACTGGGCGCCACCGTGCTGATGGAGATGGACGTGCCCGAAGTCGGGTCGTTTGCGATCATCGCGGATCCGCAGGGCTGACGTACCGGCGGCAGATGACACACGAGGAGTACCTGAGCCATGACGGGATCGCGCTCGCCGAGTTCGTGCGGGCGGGCGATGTCACGGCGACCGAATTGCTCGACATCGCGCTCGAGCGCATCGAGGCGCTGAATCCGAAGCTGAACGCGGTCGTGCGCCTGATGGAGGACGGACGAGACACGGCGGCGCATGGTGACACCTCGGGCGTCTTTTGTGGCGTTCCGTTCCTGGCCAAGGATCTCGCGAGCGGATACGCGGGTCACCCGACCTCGACCGGAAGCCGACTGCTCAAGGACTTCGTCATCGACCATGACACCGAACTCGCCGCGCGCGTGCGTGCGACCGGCGTCACGATCGCAGGCAAGACGAACCTGCCCGAGTGGGGTCTGGTCCCGTACACCGAGTCCGAACTCTGGGGCCCGTGCCGGAACCCGTGGCACACCGACCGAACTCCGGGCGGCTCGAGCGGCGGCTCGGCCGCAGCAGTTGCTGCGGGAATCGTGCCGATGGCCGGTGGCGGGGACGGGGGTGGCTCGATCCGCATCCCGGCTTCCTGCTGTGGGATCTTCGGCCTCAAGCCGACGCGGGGCCGGACGCCTACGGGCCCCGACTACGGACAGCTGTGGAGAGGCGCGGTCGTCGAACACGTGCTCACGCGCTCGGTGCGGGACAGCGCGATGATGTTGGACGCCACCCACGGACCAGATCCCGGCGCCCCGTTCGAGATCGCTCCGCCGGAACGACCGTTCTCGGACGAAGTCGGGCGGGAGCCGGGGCGTCTGCGCATAGCCTGGACGGCGCAGCCGACCCTGGGATCGGCCGTGGACCCCGCCTGCATCGCTGCGGTCGAGGACGCGGTCGCGCTCTTGCAGGAGCTCGGTCACGAGCTCGTACCGGCCACCCCGACCATCGACGGGTCGCAGTTCGCCCAAGCGTTCCTGACGATGGTCGCCGCGGAGTTGGGTGCGGACCTGGCGGACGCGGAGCACGTGCTTGCCAAGAAGCCGAAACGCTCGGAGCTGGAGCCGCTCACCTGGGCGCTCGGCCTGGTCTCGCGGGCGGTCTCGGGACGCGAATTCGCCATGGCACTTCGTGTGCACGAGCGCATCGCCCGAGACGTGGGACGCTTCTTCGTCGACTACGATGTGTTGCTGACGCCTACGCTCGCGACGCCACCCCCGGAGATCGGCGAACTCGCGCCCACGGCCGGCGAGCGAGCACAACTGCGGCTTCTCGGTCGCATTGGCTCGGCCAAGTTGATCAAAGCGGCCGGTCTTCTCGATCAGATGGCCAAAGGGGCCTTCGAGTTCACGCCGTGGACGCCCATCTACAACGTGACTGGGCAGCCCGCGATGTCGGTTCCGCTGCACTGGACCGAGACGGGGCTCCCCATCGGCGTGCACTTCGCCGCGCGCTTCGGAGACGAAGCCACGCTGCTGCGACTGGCTGGCCAACTCGAGCGGGCGCGGCCCGGGTTCGACACCCTGCCCGAGTTGGCCACGACCAGAGTCAGCGCGCGTTGAACGTCAGCTTTCCGGTAGCGCCTGGCGCAAGAAGTCCACAATCGACCGCGCGATCTCGTCCGTAGTGCCCGGTGACATGATGTCGCCGGCGAGCACGTGGTTGGCGTGGTCTCCGGAATCGAGGATCTCCATCAGTTGCTTGTGAGGGCTCCCCAATCGCTCGTACGCCAGCAGGGTTTCCGCAGGGTCGACCACCGCGTCCTTCGCGGAGTAGGCCACAATGGTGGGCACGGTAATCGTGTCGAGCGGCATGGTGCGCACGTGCTCGACCAGCGCCATCATGGGGAGCAACACGGACGTCGGGTAGCAAACCGTCCAGTGCGTCGACTCCTCCGCGTTCGCGGCTTCGAAGCATCGCTTCGGCCCGGTCACCAGGCGAGCGATCTGGCCACCCCAGGGCCAGAGCAGGATTCGCGACGTCCGGTCCTTGGGATGCAGATTCGGTGAGATGAGCGCGAGCGCCGCCACGCGCCCTGCCGCCTCTGAACGCGCGGCCGCCCACAGCGCGAGCGTGCCCCCGGTCGAGGTGCCGACCAGCACGACCTCATTGCCGAGCCTCGCGCCTACCGCGACGGCCTCCGCTGCGTCGTCCATCCACGCTTCCACGGTCGCCTCCGCCATCGCGGTGTCGTCACGGGCGTGCCCCGTGAGCCTCGTGTAGAACACGTTCGCGCCGAGCGCCGCCGCGATCTGCCCCGCCAGCGGGTCAACTTCGTGCCGGTCCGCTGAAAAGCCGTGCAGGTAGACGAGGGCGATCGGAGTCTTCCCAGGCGCGGCTGGATCCGCCCACACCACTGCCTTCGCCTCTCCGGGGCGAAGGTCGGGCACATTCGACTCGCGGGCGGCGAGGTACGCCTCCACGTCAGGGCCGATCTCCGGCTCGTTCCAGCGTTCCTCGAAGCCGGTGCGAGGTCCCAGCAGAATCACGAGGGCGGCCGCCGCGAGCGCGGCGGCCGCGACTCGCCAGCGACGGGCGATCGGCCTCATGGGCACAAAACGGTCAGCGGTAATCCTCCTGTTTTCCCGGACTTCAGCGCTAAGAGATCACGCGCTTGCGCGTAAGCCCCAGCCCGAGATCCTTGCCCTTCATGGTGGCCGGCACGCCCTCCTCCATCCAAACGGGCGCGGGTGCATCCATGAGATAATGGTCGAAGAACTGCTGCATGCGCATCGCCCAGTCCTTCTGATTCTGGGACTTTCTGAGACCGTGCGGCTCTCCGTTGTAGTTGAGCATCCAGGTGGGCTGCCCAAGTCGCCGGAGCGCCACGAAGAGCTCGATGCCCTGCTCCCAGGGCACGGCGGTGTCCTGATCGTTATGCATCATCAGCAGCGGAGTCTTGATCTTGTCCGCGGTGAAGATCGGCGAGTTCTCGATGAAGCGGAGCGGCTGCTCCCAGAGGGACCCGCCGATCCGGCTCTGCGTGTGCTCGTATTGGAACATGCGGCTCATCCCCGTGCCCCAGCGGATGCCGCCGTAGGCGCTGATCATGTTGGCGACGGGCGCTCCGGCCTCGGCCGCCGCGAACAGGTCGGTACGCGTCACCATGTACGCGATCTGGTATCCGCCCCACGAGTGCCCCTGCACGCCGATCTTCTCGCGATCGACGAAGCCCTGGTCGAGCAGGCCCAGAACCCCGGGCACGACCGCGTCGAGGGCGCTCTCACCCGGGTACCCGATCGCATAGGGGATGTCCGGCACGAAGAGCAGGTAACCGCGGCTGACGTAGAAACTGCGGTTGATGGAGGAGCTACCCGCAGCCGGGACTGTGTACGAGTGCAGCCCGTCCGAGTTGCGCTCATAGAAGTACACCATCATCGGGTACTGATTCGACGCGTCGAAGTCCTCGGGTTTGTAGAGGATGCCCTGCAACGGGATGCCGTCCGTCGAGGTCCACTCCACGAGTTCGGCGGTGCCCCAGAGGTATTCGTCCTGCTGGGGATTGGCATCGGTTACTTTGCGCGCACCCCGGAAATCCGCATCGGCCACCCAGATGTCCGGAAATTCCTCGAACGTCGACTGCTCGTACAGCATCACGTCCGCGGACTCGGCTTTGCGGATTGCCGAGAACCGCACGTCGTCCGTGACGAGCTCCTGCGGTGCTCTGTTGCCGTCGAAGCGGTCCCGATAGACGCCGCTCGCCTTCGTATACAGGTGGAAGGAGCTCAGGTACACGTCCGAATCGGTCGGCACGTAGGGGTCGTCCCGGTTGAGGTCGATCACCCGGAAGCGGGTGTCGGACTGCCGCCCTACGCCCTCCGTCAGATTACGAGGCGCGGTAGCGCCGGTCGGATCGATCGTCCAAGCATCGAAGCGATCATAGACCACGAACGATTCATCGCCACGGGTCCAACCCGCGGAGCCATACGAACGCAACGCGTCCGGATGGTCGTCGAGGATGTCGTGGACCGGGACTCCGAGGCTCTGAGTGAGGTTCCTCTTCTCGCCGCTCTCGACATCGACCGCAAACCATGCGGTCTCGAAGCCGTCCCACCAGGTCACGTACTTCCCGGTCGGAGAAAGGCTCGCGAGGCCACGTACCTTCTCGGCGATCTGCCGAGTTCCGCCCTCCTCGACGTCGACCAGATACAGGTCCGAGTAGCGTCCGTCCCAGGAAACGAGCTGGCGGTATTCGAGGTTGCTGGTGCCCAACGCGATGTCCCCGTCCCCCCGGTCGGCGACCGAAACGGACGGGATGCCTTCGGTGGCGAGTTGGACTACGCGACCGCTCTGCAGGTCGAGAACCGCCTGGTAGGTGCGATCCTCCTCCCCGGACCGCTGCAGCAGCTGCATCGGCTGCAGATACGGGTCCTTCCAGTTCCAGATGTCGACCACGACCCGTTCGTCTTCCGGGGTCTCATCCTCCGGCTCGGGCTCGGGCGCGGTGGTCGTGCCGAAGAAGACTCGTTCCCCCGATTCCGAGAACGAGACGCTGCCGTTGTCGCTCGGCGCCCAGCCGTCGGGCAGGCCGGTCGTACCCTGGCCCGCCCGGGCCGAGGCCTCACCGTCGGTCGCGACGTACAGCGCGAAGTCCGGGGCCTCGTCGTCGCGGTCGTCCCGGTCGGTCAAAAAGGCTGCGGTGCCGTCGTCGGAGACCGCGAGCTCCACGTAGCGACCCTCGCCCACGCTCACCGGGGCGGAGGCTCCGCGCTCGTTCACGCGAAAGACACCGTCGGCAGCTCCTTCGTCTCCAGAGGCCGTGTAGTAGAGAGCCGAACCGTCGGCAGCGAACTCGTACTCGACGGCGTTCTCGAAGCGCCACTCGTTTCCGGAATTCAGCTCCCGTGCCACGAGCGTCGTGCCATCGTCGGTGCGGGGAGCGTCGTCATCGGACTCTTCGTCCTCCTCCTCTTCCTCCGTGGCCGACTCTTCGGAAGACGCCTCATCGTCGTCGTCCCCGTCGTCCGCTTCTAGCAGGTAGGCCATCCAACCGCCATCGTCCTCCGGAAGCCGAAAGGAGGTCACGTTCTCCATCCGGGTCACGGAGAGGTTCGAGAGGTCGACCACCACGAGGGAGTCACGAGGCTGGGCGTCTCCGCCGCCCCGTCGGCCGCTCCCGGATTCCCGCGCCGCGTCGGCCTCCTCCTCCATCGGCTCGACCAGAGCGATCAGGTAGCGCGCATCGCTCGTGAACGCCGGTCGTGCGCCGCGCTCGATCGTGAGGGAGCGATCATCGTTCAAGCTGCGCACGATCATCGTCGCGTCTCCGTCTCCGGGCACGAGCCGGTACGCGAGCCAGCGTCCGTCGGTCGACACGATGTCGTTCTGGATACGGTTCCACCGATCGAAGTCCGCGTGGTCCAGTGCCCGCTTCTCTTGGGCGGCGGCCGGGGGCGCCACTAAAGCGGCACAGAAAGTCGCGAGAAGCGTGAGCAGGGTGGCGCTTGGCTTGTTCATTGGATTTGTCCGTCGGGGTCGGGGCCCTTTTTGAGCGGAAAGCAAGGTACGCCGTGCAGGTGGGAACGAGCCAGGGAGGCGCCGTGGAGCCCCGCACGAGCGGCCGGCTTCCGAAGATTTACTGGAACTCCCGTGACTGTGTGACACAGATTCAAAGAGGGGGGGCGAGGCTTGGAGCGTCGACCACGTGAAGCTCATCCGCCGGGAAGACTGGACCATGCGAATCTGCAGTCAGAGACATCGATGACGGCTGAGGTCCACGATGAGGGCGTCGTCAAGTTCACGTTCGACCACGGTGAAGGAGACCTCGACGCCGCGGATCTCGAGAGTGAGATCAGTGCGTTGTCCGGCTGGCGAGAGCGCTTCCGTGCTGCGGGGGTCTTGGGAGCGTCCTCCGATCGGTACGGTGGAGCCGACTTCGAGAACCTCAGCGCTCGCTTGACCAATCGCCGTTTTCTGATCACCGGCACACAATCGTCGAGCCAATCGAGTTTCGGGGCGAGACACGTGTGCATCGTCGAGGCGTTCGACCTCCGGCGCCATTGGTTGCGGAGTTTCGGCCCGACCCGGCCCTCGTCGGAGTCCCTTACGCACGCAACGCTTTACGCACTCGATGAGGACATTCGCTTCGTCTTCCATGTGCACTGCCGGGTGATCGAAGGTCGTCCGCTCCGGGCCATCGACCGCGCTGCCGCGCACTGGCGAGCCTCCGACCCTCGCCTCACGTTGTGCCCGACCGAACTTCAGCCTGGAAGCCCGCATGCGCCCAAGCCGCCCCTCGAAGCTCACGATCCCCTTCGCTGCGTTCGCGACGATCGCGATCCTGCTGCCCGGATCCGCCGTCGCCCAACAAGGCACCAACGATGGCGAATGGCGTGTGTACGGCGGCGACCCTGGCCACACACGTTATGCTGGCCTCGATCAAATCGACGCGAGCAATGTCGGCGACCTGGAAGTCGTTTGGCGTTGGACCGGGCGCAATTTTGGCCCGAATCCGAACATCAGGAGCTCGACGACGCCGTTGATGGTCGATGGGGTTCTGTATGCGACCGCAGGCATGCGCCGCGCCGTGGTTGCGATCGATGCCGGCACCGGTGAGACGCTGTGGACTTGGAGCCTGAGGGAGGACGAGCGGCTTTCGGTGGCTCCGCGTCCCAATCCCGGAAGAGGGGTCGGCTACTGGGAAGACGGCCGGGGCAACGCGCGCATCCTGGTCGTGACTCCCGGTTACCACATGGCCGCCTTGGACGCTAGCACGGGAGTCCCGGTCACGGAGTTCGGTCGGGACGGGATCGTGGACCTCATGGAGGGCCACCGGGCCCGGGACGGCATCGACCTCGTAGGCACCATCGGGTCGAGCTCCCCCCCGACGATCGTGGGAGATGTGGTGGTCGTCGGGTCTGCCCACCACGTCGGCTTCCAACCGCCGTCGCGCACGAACACGCCGGGCGACATCCGCGGCTTCAACGTGCGCACCGGCGAGCTCATCTGGACATTCAAGACGATTCCGGAGGCTGGAGAGCTCGGGGTCGACACCTGGCAGGACGACTCCTGGACGTATACGGGTAATGCCGCATCGTGGGCGCCGATCTCGTTCGATCCGGAGACGGGCTATGTCTTCGTGCCCACCGAGGCTCCCACCGGGGACTTCTATGGGGGGCACCGCCCCGGTAGCAATCTCTTTTCGACGAGCCTCCTCGTTTTGGATAGCCGTACGGGGGAGCGCATCTGGCACTTCCAGACCGTGCACCACGACAT
Organism: Gemmatimonadota bacterium; assembly: GCA_036338615.1. Lineage (GTDB taxonomy): Bacteria > Gemmatimonadota > Gemmatimonadetes > Longimicrobiales > Gaopeijiaceae > UBA1138. The sequence continues at coordinate 3,695 of JAYZBT010000311.1, read as the reverse complement.
CTGGGACATGGACAATCCCACGGCTCCGATCCTCGCCGACATCGTGATCGAAGGGCAGCCCAGGAAGGTCGTCGTCCAGATCACGAAGCAGAGTTTTGCCTTCGTCTTCGACCGCCTCACCGGCGAGCCGATTTGGCCCATTGAGGAGCGGGCGGTGCCGCAGACGGATGTGCCCGGCGAGTGGACATCGCCGACCCAGCCCTTTCCCACGAAGCCCGCGGCGTTCGACCGCAACGGATTCACCGAAGACGACCTGATCGACTTCACGCCCGAGATCCGAGCCCGCGCCGCTGAGATCGCCGCTGGCTTCCGAATGGGCCCTCTCTACACCCCTCCTTCCCTTGCCGACGCCGAGGACGGAACCGGCGGCACGCTCATGCTCCCTTACTCGACCGGGGGCGCGAACTGGGAAGGCGGTGCGCTCGACCCGGAAACCGGGTTCCTCTATGTGGGCACGCAGACCAATCCCTTCGTCCTCACGTTGAGGGAGGGCGGGGATCGGTCGGACATGAACTACGTGCAGGGCTTCGGTCGCGCGCAGCTCGCACCGGGTGTGCCCATAGTGAAGCCCCCGTGGGGACGCATCACCGCCATCGACTTATCTACGGGTGATCACGCCTGGATGATCGCGAACGGCGACACGCCGCCCAGCGTGGCTCAACGCCTCGAGATGGCTCCTGCGGATATCCCGCGCACGGGCAAGATCTCTCGCGCCGGCGTCCTCGTGACCAAGACGCTGCTTTTCGCGGGCGAAGGTCTGTCGGGCGATCCGGTCTTTCGAGCTCACGACAAGATGACGGGAGAGATCCTTGCCGAGATCGAGCTGCCCAACACGCAGGCGGGCCTTCCGATGACATATTTACACGAGGGGCGGCAGTTCATCGTGATGTCCGTTGGCGGAGGCGGTCAACCTGCCGAGCTCGTCGCTCTCGCACTTCCTGGAAATTGATGGCGTCGGTGGCATCGCGACGCCTTCCCCAAGCACTGTATACGCGGAGCACGAGAGATGGGTGGTAGGGATCACGCCATGGGTCACCCGGCCCTCACCGATCGGCCGACCGACCTCGCCATGTATCAGCCGCACATGAAGGACGCATCCGAGCTGGTGCAAGCGGCGGACAGCGCTTTGCGAGCCGCGGAGGAGGCCGGAGGGGGCGTGGAGTTCGGCTGACCGAGGCTCGGCCGCGCTAGCGCCAGCGGTGGGCGACGCCCGCCCCCAAGAACCACCCCCGGCTGTCGATTTGCATGCCCCAATTCAGGTCCAACTGGGTGTCCGCGTTCGACGCCAACGCGAGGCCTGCCTCGATGAAGTGAGCATCCCCATCCTCCATCAGAAACCCTGCGTACCCTGCGTAGGCGCTGAGTCCCTGGACGCCGTTGATCGACAGGCCGGGCGTGACGATAATGGCGATGGAGCCGTCGTCGAAGTCGTCGAACGGGAAGCCGTATCCGGCATTGAGCGAGAGGCCCAGCTCCGAAGTGAGCGCGAACTCTCCGATGAGCGTGGCCGCACCGGTGGTCGAGCGCGCCGAGAAGATGTCGGAGCCGATGGGGAGCGTCGTCGCCAGTACGGCAGAGACCTGAGGCCCGTCCCCATGAACGAGCGGGACCTTGAGTCCGACCGCCGGATCCACCGCCCCCTGGTCTTCGTCGCTGATCACGATGGACCCTGGCAAGACGCGGATCTCGAACCCACTCATCCCGTAACGAATCAGGCTCTGACCGACGGTGATGAGGTTGGCCTCCCGGCCAAAGGAGACCTCGAGCCCGACCTCCAGTTGTGTAACGCCCAACCCAAGAACATGGGCGGCATCGCCCCAACCCGGTCGGTCCGGCAAGATCGTCTCTGCCACGTCTTGCGCATGGCCCGGGACGGCCGAGAGGCCGAGCAAGACGCCACAGAACACGAGAGTCGGCACCAGCCGCATCACCAGGGCCCTGCGTAGTCCGGAGAGTAGTCCGAAAGCTCCGCGGCCAGGTACTGTCGATGCAGGCGGTTCAGTTGACGCACGTGGAGGAAGTCGTGAGCCAGCCAGGACGTCAGCACATCGCCCGCTCGCAACTCACCGGCTGGGGCGTGAGAGTAGCGCAAAGACCAGTCGGGCTGATCGAGTCCTTCGAGCCATCGCAGGGAGCGAGCCCGACGCGCGAGCAGGCGCTCCATGGACTCGCCCAAGTCACGCTTGTTGTACTGCCGATCCTCGGCCCACGCCTTCGGGTTGATCGGGAGCCATTGCTCTCCCGGGCGATGCAGCGTCAGGTCGATGCGGTGACGGAAGTCCTCCACCTCCTCGTCGGCGAGATGGTTCACGACCTCTAGCACGGACCACTCGTCGGGGGATGGCTTCCACCGCGCTTGCGGTTCGCTCACCCCTCGAGTCAGCGCGTCGAACACCTCGGCGTTCGAGCGCAATCGTTCGATGATATCGTGGACCTGCACCGAACTCCTCCTGGATTCTAAAAGCTCGCGCCCACCCTAGAAGGCCGCTACGGTCAGGTGACATGTGGGGACGCACCGCGATTGGGCTGGTCGCTCGTCGAGCGAGAGTTCTTGATGAAACGACTGTCCACCCTTTTTACGATCTCATTGCTCATGGCAAGCACGCCCGCATCCAGCCAGACACTGCCCGAAGGCATCGAGAGAATTCGGATCCCTGTTGGTGATATGGTTTTCGATGCGCTGGCCGCCGGCCCCGAAGACGGCGAGCTCGTACTGCTGCTGCACGGCTTCCCGCAATCGTCTTACTCGTACCGGCGACAGCTACCGGTGCTTGCTGCGCTGGGGTTTCGGGCGGTCGCCCCCGATCAGCGCGGGTACTCGCCTGGCGCGCGTCCGCGGGCGGTGTCCGACTACGCCATGGGAAGCCTCGTCGGTGACGTGCTCGGCATGGCCTCCGCGCTCGGCAGCGAGCGATTCCACTTGGTGGGTCACGACTGGGGCGCCGCGGTGGCGTGGGTCGTGGCATCTGCGGTCCCCCAGCGCGTCCGCTCGCTCGTGGCTCTTTCCACGCCGCACATCAGCGCCTTCGGACGGGCGCTGGCCGAAACGGACGGCGATCAGGCGAGGGCCTCCGCGTACTTCGCCTCGTTCCGCCAAGAGGGCTCAGAACGACGCTTCCTCGAAAACGACGCTGCGGAGTTCAGGGCGCTGCTCGGTCGGTGGGGGGGCATGTTCGAGGCCGACATCGAGGCCTACCTCAGCGTGCTCGGGACCGAGGAGGCGCTCGGCGCGGCGCTGAACTGGTACCGAGCGGGCACGGGCGGCGCGAACTCTGGAACCCCGCCTCCTGCCTCGATGGTGAGCGTCCCGACACTCTACGTGTGGAGCACGAACGACGCGGCCTTCACCCGCGGCACCGCGGAGGCCTCCGCCGAGTTCGTAACCGGGCCGTATCGCTTCGAGATCCTCGAGGGCGTCAGCCACTGGATCGCCGAAGAGGCGCCAGAGCGGTTGAATGAACTGCTCGCCGAGCACCTCGAGCAATGGCGCGGCCGCTAGCAGGGAGCGCGATCGGCCTTCAGCAGTCCACGAGCTCGATCGTGTCCGGGCCGTTGGGGACGACGCAGATGAACTCGAAGGGCTCCTCGCCCTGGTCCGCCTCGTACGTATGCGGGACCCCGGCCGGGATGTAGACGACGTCCCCCTGTTTCACCTGGTGTACGTCGTCGCCGATCTGCACGCGCGCTCCGCCTCG
>JAYZBT010000310.1:0-10398 GCA_036338615.1 Gemmatimonadota bacterium | reverse complement strand
CGGTCCCGATCGTGGGCGGTGGCCGGGTGAGTGGACGGGTCGGTGGGCTGACCGTCGGTTTTCTGGACATCCAGACGGAGTCCGTGGACGGAGTCGCGCCGGCGAACAACTTCGGTGTGGCGCGGGTCATGAAGGAGCTCTCCAACAGGACCCGCGTGGGCGGAGTCTTCGTGAGTCGGTACAACACGGACGATACCGACGACTACAATCTCACGATGGCGGTCGACGGCCGGCTGGGGATCGGGGAGGCGCTCACATTCGACGCCTATCTGGCCGCTAGCTCGACCCCCGGCCTCGAGGAAGACCAGACCTCTCTGTCTTTTCAGGGTTCGTGGACCTCACGCGCCTGGGATTTTGCGGGCACGTACAGACGCGTCGGTGAAGGCTTCAACCCGGAGGTCGGCTTCTCGCCGCGTGGCGAGCATCAGTTCCGGAGCATGCGCACCCTGCGGCGCGTCCGCGTAGACGCCGTGTCGTGGCTCAAAGAACTGCGTCCGCACATCTCCTATATGGAGCATCTTTCGTTGGACGGCTTCAGCGAGACCCGGGCCTGGCACGTCGATTCTCATGTCGAATTCGCCAACGGCGCTTTCTTTCAGTTACCAGGTCTGAACTTCCGGAGAGAAGGCCTGGTGAAGCCCTTCGAAATCTCGGACGGCGTCGTCATACCGGCCGGGACCTATGACAATCCTGACTGGGGGTTCCGGTACAACTCGAACCTGAGCGCGCCATTGTCCGTGCAGGGCACCATCGATATCGGCGGGTTCTACAACGGCATGCGGTACGGGGCGGGCACTACGGTGAACGCTCGCGTCAGCGACACGTTCGTGGCGAGCCTGCGCTTCAACTGGTTCGACGTCAAGCTGGACCAGGGTGACTTCCAGACCTCATTGCTCGGCCTCAAGGCGGCATACTCCTTCACGCCCCGCATCTACTTGCAGGCGCTGCTGCAGTACAGCGACCAAACCGGTGCCTTCTCGGGCAACATTCGTTGGGGGTGGCTCAACACGGCCGGCACGGGGCTCTTCCTCGTTTACAACGATCTCCGCCACACCGGGTCGCTGCTCGAAACCGGCATCCACCGTGGCCCGCTCGACCGCTCGTTCGTGATCAAGTTCACGCGCCTGCTCAACCTTACGGGATAGCTACGGCGGGCTCGCTGGCCAAGGCTCGGCCCGCGGCAGCCACGAACGGGCGCAGGCCGTTCATCAGCGCCTCGAACTCCGGGAAGTCGAGCGACTGATCCCCGTCCGACGTGGCCATTTCCGGCTCTGGATGAACCTCGATCAACAGCCCATCCGCTCCAGCCGCGATCGCCGCGTACGAGAGCGGGGCGACCAAGTGGCGGCGGCCACCGGCATGCGAGGGGTCCGCGACAACCGGCAGGTGCGTCTCGCGTTTCAGAACCGGAATCGCGGCCAGGTCGAACGTGTTGCGTGTGGCGGTGGTGAACGTGCGGATACCTCGCTCACACAGGATGACCTTGGAGTTGCCCTGACTCATCACGTACTCGGCCGCCAGTAGAAGGTCCTTGATGGTGGCCGACATGCCTCGCTTGAGGAGAACAGGGCGACGAAGCCGACCCACCTCGGTCAGGAGTGAGTAATTTTGCATGTTGCGAGCACCGATCTGGAGTACGTCCGCATAGGAGGCCACCAGGTCGACCTGGCGCGTGTCCATCACCTCGGTAACCACCGGTAGGCCGGTCTGGCTGCGCACATCCGCGAGCACCTTCAATCCTTCCTCGCCCATCCCCTGGAACGAATACGGGGACGAGCGGGGCTTGAACGCCCCTCCCCGGAGGGCGCGCGCGCCGGCCGAGCGGACATGCTCGGCCGTGGCCATCAGCATCTCTGGGCCCTCGACGGAGCAGGGGCCGGCAATGACCACCACGTCGCGCCCACCCAGGCAGGTATCACCGAGGACAACCTCGGTGGGCTCCGCGGCGAAGTCCTGCGAGGCCAGCTTGTAAGGCTTGAGCACCTCGTGCACCGCCTCGACGCCCGGGATCGAGAGCAGCGGTATGTGCTGGAGCAGCGACTCGTCGCCAACGCATCCGATGATCGTACGGTGTTCACCCTGGGACATGTGGGTGCGCAGTCCGAGGGACTCGATGCGGTCTCGAATGTGATCCAGCTGGTCCGGGGTCACGCCCTTCTTGGTCACGATGATCATGCTGGCCATCCTCAGGAATAAAAAAAGGCCCCCGACCAGGGTCGGGAGCCTCTGTAGCCGCTAGTGTCTGTTCAGTCGCTATACACGCGGACGTCGGGCTCCCCTCGGGGGGGCAACCAATAGTAGCGATAACCACATGTGTAGATGTCCATGCGGCAAGGTTGGTAAGGGTCGGCGGGGGTGTCAACCGCTGCGCCTAGCCGCTGGTAACCGTTCCTGCCCGTGGGTACATTGCCTTCATGGAACTGAACCTCGCGGAAACGCTGAAGCGGCGGGCGGCCGAACGTGCGCTCAAGTATGTCGAAAGCGGGATGGTTCTGGGGCTGGGAACGGGCAGCACCGTCGCACATTTCTTGGACCTGCTCGGGACGAAGCTCTCGCGGGGCGAACTCTCGGACATCGTCGGCGTACCCACGTCGGTGTGGACGACGCGCGAAGCCGGAAAGGCCGGGATCGACCTGATCGGGCTCGCGGACCGCGACAAGATCGACCTCACCATCGACGGCGCCGACGAAGTCTCGCCCGATCTGGACCTCATCAAGGGGATGGGGGGCGCTCTCCTGCGTGAGAAGATGGTGGCTCAAGCCTCGAGCCTCGTCGTGATCATCGCCGACGAGAGCAAGGCGGTCGACCGACTCGGGACGGTATCACCTCTCCCGGTGGAGGTTGTGGACTGGGCCCCTGGAACACACGCCAAATTCTTGGAACGCCTGGGTGCGGAGGTTCGAACCCGAAACACGATAGACGGCCAGCCCCTACGGAGCGACAATGGGAATCTGGTGCTGGACTGTAGTTTCGCTGGTGGCATCGACCATCCCGCCGAGTTGAATGCCGCGCTCAAACGCCGGGCCGGAGTTGTCGAGACCGGCTTCTTCCTGGGGCTAGCGGACGTCGCGATTCTCGCCTCCGCAGACGACATCGACGTGCGAGAGCGAAGCAAGTGAAGATTGCGCCGTCGATCCTGTCGTGTGACTTCGCGCGCCTCGCCGACGAGGTTCAGGCGGTCGAGTCCGGAGGCGCGGACTGGATCCATGTCGACGTCATGGACGGCCACTTCGTGCCGAACATCACCATCGGTCCCCTGATCACAGCCGGGGTGCGTAGGTCGACCGCCCTTCCGGTCGATGTGCACCTCATGATCGAAGAGCCTGACCGCTACCTCGAGGCATTCGTGGGCGCGGGGGCGGACTGGGTGACCGTCCACGCGGAGGCGTGCGTACACCTCCATAGGACCGTCGAAGAGATCCGTCGTCTGGGCGCCAAGCCAGGGGTAGCCATCAACCCGGCCACTCCTTTGGCCGCGATCTCCGACATTCTTCCGTATGTGGATCTGGTGCTCGTGATGTCTGTGAACCCGGGCTTCGGAGGGCAGTCCTATATTCCCACCAGCACCGCAAAGATGGAGAGTGCCCGTGCGCTGCTCGACAATCTGGGTAGTGACGCAGAGCTGCAGGTCGATGGGGGCGTCGGCCCCGGGAACGTGGCGGAGGTCCAGGCGGCTGGCGCGAGCGTGCTGGTAGCCGGTTCGGCGGTGTACGGCCACCCCGAAGGTGCGGCAGGAGGCGTGCGCTCTATCCGCCAGGCACTGTCCCAAGGCGTAGCGACAAGCCAGAGCGAAGGGTAGACTCAACCAACTTTGTTCGTCCCCCTGACTCGTCAGGTATACCGGCCCCTATTTCGCAAGTATGACAGAACCCCCATGCCTCGATCCTACGCCCCTGGCGCGCCTTCGCGAGCGGGAAGGTGAAAAGCTGGCGAATCAGATGGTCAAGCTATTCTTGGCCAACTCCAACAAACGCATGGATGGGTGGGTTGGCGTTCCTCCAGAAGCTCCGAGAGAATCCGTTGCATACGGGGTTGCCCCATCTTCGTATTGACGGGGAAAGCCCTTACGGACGAGGAGTCGGAAATCCTGGACGAGTTGGCCTCCGCCGTGATCCTCAAGGAAACGGCCGTCGAGCGGCTCGGCGACTTTCTCGGCTCAATCTTCACCTTCACGGAGATCGAGGGATGCGAGGAGTAGCGCTCGACGTGTCCCCGGACTGAGATCGTGGATAGCCTCTGGGCCGTTCTGGTGCCGAGTCCTGGCACCGCGTTGCGGGCGTCGGGTTGGGCGCTGATTACCACGGTCACGGTCGTGGCGCTCGCGGCCTTCGCTCGACACCGCGGGGTGAGCGTCCCCTACACCCGCAAGATCTTCCACATCGGCGTCTTCACCGGAGCGGCCGCCGCGCATTCAGTCTGGGGCTTACCCGGAACCAACGTCTTCGGTGTACTGCTCGCGAGCATCGTCGTGGTGGCAGTGTTGAGGGGGGACGCGGACCCCCTATATCGAGTCTTGGCTAGGGACACCGACCGTCCGCATCGCTCGCTGTTCATCTTGGTGCCGCTCGCGACCACCGCGATCGGAGGGCTGGCAAGCGCCCTTCTCACCGGACCGTACGCCGTGGTGGGGTACCTCGTGAGTGGATGGGGAGACGCCGCTGGTGAGCCGGTGGGGGCGCGTTGGGGGACGCACGAGTACCGCGTTCCGTCGTTGGCCGGCGTGGGTGCGACCCGATCGCTGGAGGGGTCCGCTGCGGTGTTCATGGTCGGTTGGGGGGGCGCGACAGTGGCGCTCTGGGGCTTGGCACAGCCATCCCAGGCGGCGCTCGTGGGGCTCGCATGCGCAGCCGTGGGGGCCCTGGTAGAGGCCGTCAGCAATCATGGGCTGGACAACCTGACCGTGCAGGTGGCGGCTTCGGGGACGGCTTGGATTTTGCTCTCGTGAGGCTGCGCGGGAGCGGGGGGCGGCGTCTCTCTCCGCGAAAGGGCGCTAGCGCAACATCGCTGCGAGAGACGCGCCCCCCACATCCGCTTGTCACCTTGGTTTGGGGACCCTGGTTTGGTTACGGGGTAGATGGCGGCCGACGTTGTGAGCCCTCGCCTTTTTTGACTCCGCTTTGACTCCGCATGATGCGCCTTCATTACCGTACTGAGCTTTCTGGCCACGATCCTGAGACGGTTTTTGCTTGGCATGAGCGGGCGGGGGCGCTGGAGCGACTGACTCCGCCTTGGGCCGTTGTAGACGTGCTCGAGAGGGAAGGGGGGATTCGGGACGGGGGGACGTTGGTGCTGCGGGTTCACAGGGGTCCGACGGCCTTCAAGTGGGCGCTTCGGCACAAGGACTACGTCGAGAATGAGCGGTTTCGGGACGAGCAGACGGCGGGGCCGCTGCGGTCTTGGCTGCACACCCACCGCTTCGAGGCGATCGACGGCACGGGCACGAAGGTGGAGGACGAAATCGAGGTCGAACCGCCGCTCAATCTCCCCATTGGGCCGGGGCTCGTGAAGCGTGAATTGGGGCGACTCTTTCGTTTTCGGTATCGCCGACTTTTCACCGACCTGGCGCGCCATCAGGAGCACTCGTCGAAGCCGCGCCTGACCGTCGCGATCACCGGGGCGTCGGGCCTGATCGGGAGCAACCTCGCACATTTTCTCACGACAGGCGGACACAGGGTCATCCGCGTCGTGCGTGACAGCCGCAAGCTGACCGACGACGCAATCCTCTGGAACCCGGCGACCGGAGAGATCGACGTGGAGGGGCTCAGGGCCGCCGATGCCGTGGTGCACCTCGCGGGCTCCTCCATTGCCAACGGCCGCTGGACACCCGCGCGCAAGAGATCGATCAAGCAGAGCAGGGTGAAGGGAACGGAGTTGATCGCCCGAACGTTGGCCACGATGTCGGGTGGGCCGCGGGTGCTGCTCTCAGGGTCGGCTATCGGTCTGTACGGCGACCGGGGCGCAGAGCGGATCGACGAGAAAGCACTCCCTGGGAAGGGCTTTCTCGCCGAAGTGTGCCGGGCCTGGGAAGGCGCGACGAAGCCGGTGGAGCGTGCCGGGGTGCGTGTGGCGACGCTGCGGTTCGGCGTCGCGTTGTCGCCGGCCGGTGGGGCACTGGGGCAGATGCTCTTGCCCTTCAAGATGGGCGCGGGCGGACGCTTGGGGTCCGGGAAGCAGTATCTGAGCTGGATCGACAATGACGACCTGATCGGGGCGATCCATCACGTGCTGATGACCGACTCCATCCGCGGCCCCGTGAACATCACCTCACCTCATCCGGTGACGAACTCCACTTTTACGGCGGCGCTCGGACGGGCGCTTGGACGCCCCACCGTGGTGCCGGTACCTTCGCTCGCGGTGAAGGCGCTGTTCGGTGAACTCGGTACGGAGGCGTTGCTCTGGGGCCAACGGGTGATGCCGGAAAAGCTCACCGAGTCGGGCTTCGAGTTCTTCTACGAGGGCGTCGAGGAATCCATGCGCTTCCAGTTGGGGCGTGCCGAGTAGCCGATCCGCGGGCTTGAGATGCCCCCAGACTAAAGCGAATCGCGCACCAGCTCCCCGTCCTCGGTGAGCATCGGGTAGGGGCGCCCCTCACGGCGGCGCTTCGACGCGATCGAGGGCCAGGCCCACTCGAACAGGAGTCGCTCGAACTCCTCTGCGGGCAAGCGGCTCTCGGAGTACATCCCAGCTTCTTGTCGCTGACGCATCGCCTCGTATAGCAGGATCGAGGTGGCCACCGACACGTTCAGCGAGTGAACCATGCCGAGCATGGGCACGCAGACATGGGCATCTGCCAGTTCCAGTCCTTCGCTCGACACACCGCCGAGTTCGGCGCCCATCATGATGGCGGTCGGCTGGGTGTAGTCGATCTGTTTGTAGTCGACAGCCCGCTCCGACGGGTGGGCCGCGATCACGCGGAATCCGGATTCGTGAAGGTGATCGACCGCGCCCGAGACGCTTTCGTGCGACCGCACACGGACCCACTTCTTGGTACCCGCCGACGTGCCCTGGTGCAGACTGAGCCCGTCTCTGGGAGGCACGACGTGGGCTTCGAGCACCCCGACGGCGTCGCAATTGCGCAGGATCGCAGAGAAATTGTGGGACTTGTGCACCCGATCCATGACCACCGTCAGGTCGGGCTGACGGCGGGCGAGAACCGCGCGGAGTCGCTTTATACGTTCGGGGCGCATGTGGTATATTCTCGTCGCACCGCCCAAGAATCCATCCCACCGCTCCTGGAGGACACGCTGCTTCGAGGGACAAGAGTGCTGTTGGTCGGCATGCTCTGCACCCCGATCAGCGCGTGCGAGGGTACCGCCGACATCGTCATCCATCCGGAATTCGACCTCAGTTACTCATTCGAGTCGGGTCTGGAGCAATGGTCCGGCGACGGCGTGGACCTCTTCGACCCAATCGTGACATGGTCCGCCGAGCGAACCGGCCAGCAGGCCTCGGTGGGCGGGAGCTCCGTACAGCTCTCTCTCGACAATGCAAACGGCGTCGCGAAGATTTGGATCGAGCGGGGATTCACCGTCGATCCCAGCCGGGCGTACAACGTCGATATCAGCTTCGATATCGGCACGGCCGACTCGGGGCAGGCCGATTCGTGGCGGCTCTTGGCCGGGGCGCACACGAGCCCACCGGACATCGCCTCTGAGCTCACCGTACAAGACGCGACAGGGAACGGTGCCGTGTCGGGCACGGGTCTGGTCTGGCTGTCGAAGAGCTACCGTGTGAGCGCCTCTTCCGGAGCGGACGGCCGAATGACCGTGGCGATCGGCTTGTGGGGGACTTCGGAGGGAGCGCGCAGCTACTACATCGACAACGTGCGCCTACTTTTCACGCGGGCGTTTTGAGCCACTAGGGCGCGGCGCATCCTCACGAGTGAGCGGATCGCCTCCACCTAACCGATGAAAATCCCGTCTACGGCCTGGAACAGCAACGCGCCGATCACGCCACCGATGATCGGTCCGACGACCGGGACCCACGAGTAGCCCCAGTCCGAATCGCCCTTTCCGGCGATCGGGAGCAACTCGTGCGCGATGCGCGGGCCCAGGTCACGGGCCGGGTTGATGGCATAGCCGGTGGGTCCGCCCAGACTGAGACCGATGGCCCAGACGAGGAAACCCACGAGCAACGGCGCGATGCCCGTGCTGTAAACGGCGGACAGGTCGATGTCGCTGGCCGATTGGATCTCGAGCGCATTCGCGCCGATGGCCAGTACGCCGAACAACAGTATTGCGGTCCCGATGACCTCGGTGAGGAAGTTCGCTCCCGGCGACCGAATCGCTGGCCCGGTGCAAAAGACAGCGAGCTTCGCCGCCTGATCGTCGGTGGCCTGCCAGTGCGGCATATAGGCCAGGTAGACCAGTACGGCACCAACGATGGCACCCAGCATCTGACCGGCGACGTAGATGGGCACCTGCGCCCAGGCAAGACTGCCGATGGACGCGAGGCCGAGCGTGACCGCCGGGTTGAGGTGGGCGCCGCTCACACGGCCGACCGCGTAGACGGCCATGGCGACCGCGAGTCCCCACGCGGTTGCGATCACGATCCAGCCGGAATTGTGACCCTTGGTCTTGGCCAGCACGACGTTGGCGACGACCCCGTCCCCGAGAAGGATCAAGATTGCCGTGCCTACTATTTCTGCCAGGAAGATTTCCATGTACGCCAGTCTCGCTCAGTTTCGGGAACGAATGCGGAGGAGTCGGTCGGGGTAATTCGTGAACATACCGTGCACACCCAGCGCGACGAGTCGGAGCATATCCGCCTCTTCGTTCACGGTGTAGGGGTGTACCAGCAGCCCGTATCGCGTGGCGGCTGTCATGAGTTCAGGCGTCACGAGCCGTTGGGTGGGACCGATGCCCACGGCATACGTCGCAACGTCGCGTAGCGCCTGGTCGATGTCTCCTGAAAACTGCCCGCCACCCATCAACTGGATCAGCGGCAGTTCCGGCCTGAGCCCATGGATCTTCTTCAGGCTCTCAGGGCTGAAAGACTGAACGAGCACCGTGTGGTCGTTCGGAGAGTCTGGTAGCAGGTCGTGCCGGGCGAGCAGTTCGAGCAGGGCCTCCTCCATGCCAGGGGCCTGTTCGGGCTGCTTCGTCTCGATGTAGTAGCGGGTGGTCTGGCCGTACCGGGTCAGCACTTCGTCCAGCGTCGGAATGCGCTCGGCCGCGGTTCCGTCCCGCCAACTGGACACCTCACAGTTCATGAGCTCCGCGTGAGACCTCTCGGAGACTGGCCCGGTACAATACTGCGCGGGGCCGCGCGCCGTCCGGTCCAGGCTGGCGTCGTGGAGCACGACCAGGACCCCGTCCCTCGTCATCTGGAGGTCCTGCTCGATGTAGTCCGCGCCCATGTCGAGGGCGAGATCGTAGGCGGACAGGGTGTGCTCGGGCGCATAGCCCGACGCTCCGCGATGGGCGATTACCGTGAGCTGGGCGGTGGCAGGCACACTCGACACGGCCGTCAGGAGCAAGAGCGCCAAGCCGCGAAGGCGGTCCAGCCCAGGCCAGCGAGGGGGGGACCAACTCATGGGGCATCCTCCGACTGCCGCACAGTACGGCCTAAGATCAGGGTGATGTTGTCACTTCCGGCTCCGGCGAACGCTCAACGTAGGCGCGGAGAACGGTTCGTCGCCAGCGGGAATTCACGCGCGCTCCGAGACTCGCTATACTCGTGGGGCCCGGAAGCAGACTTCGACCGTTAGGCAAAGCCCCCACCCCTGCAGCGTACCGTCGGACGGCATCCGTGTTTTAGCTGGCGTTTTCTCATAGGATTGTGGATAATGGGACATGAGGTTTATGTGGGTGCTCGCTCGCTCGTGCACTTTCTATTGACCCCTGCAGGGGACCTTCACTCGTCAGGAGTCCGCCCGATGGCCCGCCCCTCCCTTGCTGCCGCCGTATTCCTCCTGCTCGCCGCCTCCCAGCTCCAGGCTCAGGACATCACCCAGGACTTCTTGCGTCAGGGCCTGCCCATACCTCCTGATATCCAGCAGATCCTCGAGCAGGATCCCAACGCGTTCCAGTTCCAGAGGGCGTGGATTCAGAAGGTGCAGGCGATACGCCAGGCTCGGTCGGCCCTGGAAGCGAGTGAAGGTGTGGCGCTGGAGCAGGCCCAGCTACTGGCGGCCGGAGCGGCGGTAACCGGCGTCATGGCGGTACCCACGATCGGGGGGCTGTATTCGGGACAGACGGCCGCTTACAGTGCGGAGCTGTACCAGTCCACGCTCTTCGGCGCCCCGGGAGGTGGGGCGTACACTGCGCGTAGCGCGTACTGGGAGATGAGCCGCGAGCTCTTCGAGTTGAACGGCACGGTTCCGACCTGGCCCACCCTTCCTCAGGATTCGACGTATTATCGGCCCAGCGACGCCTCGCACCCCCAGTTAGGCCGTAC
>JAYZBT010000309.1:0-18252 GCA_036338615.1 Gemmatimonadota bacterium | reverse complement strand
CGAGCGGGATACGCGCGTACTCCGCCTGTACCCCCTGCAGCCCGCTTCCGTCTTCCACCCACCCGAAAAGCTGACCGAGCTCGCAGCGAGAGGTCAGCCCCGAGCGGCAGTAGTAGCACGAGCCGCAACTAGTCGTGAACGGAGCGACGACGCGGTCACCGGGAGAGAAGTCGCGAACACCCGCGCCTACTTCGATGATCTCCCCGACGAGCTCGTGTCCCATGACGGTGCCCACGTCGAGACCGCGTTCTCGACCGAAGTACGGATGGAGATCGGAGCCGCAGATTCCGGCGACGGTGACCCGCACGAGCACGTCGGTCGAGGCGACGATCTGCGGGTCGGCTGTGTCCTCGTACGCGAGCTGCTCGACGTCTCGGAAGGTGATGGCCTTCAATGCGTCCTCGGGTCGTTCGTGGTCGGGGCCGTAACGTAGTATGCTGGGCTCCCCAGCGACGCGGCACCGACGTGACCCCGGCCAGGCGGCAGGATGAAGAAGCACGACTTGGAGTGGTACGACCTCTTTCACATGCACGGCACCCGCCGCGACTTCCTGCGACTCTCGGGAGGCGTGACCGGGCTCGTCGCTCTGGGTTCTCTTCCCGCCTGCGGGACCGAGCGCTCGTTGGCGCTGTCGGCCAATCCCTTCACCCTGGGGGTCGCTTCAGGGGACCCGACGTCCGACGGCGTCGTCCTCTGGAGCCGTCTGGCGCGTTCGGCACTCGAAGCGGCCGGGGCTACCGACGCACCGGTTTCGGTCGACTGGGAGATCGCGGAGGACGACGGCTTTGCGCGGATCGCCCAGTCCGGAAGTGCCTCGGCGACGCCGCAACTGGGCCACTCGGTACACGTCGAGGCCGCAGGATTGGAGCCCGGCAGGGAGTACTTCTATCGGATGATGGCCGGAGGCCAGGAAAGTCCCGTAGGTCGCACCAAAACCGCGCCCGCGCTGGGGGCCCCGGTGGACCGCTTTCGCTTCGCGTTCGCGTCGTGTCAGCACTATGAGCACGGGCTCTATACCGCCCTCGGGCACTTGGCCGAAGAGGACGTCGACCTGATCGTGCACCTCGGCGACTACATCTATGAGATGTCCTACGGGGAGAACCTCGTCCGGCACCACGACGCTCCCGAGCCCATGACGCTCGACGAGTATCGGGCGCGCTATACGATGTATCGGTCCGATCCCGATCTCATGGCGGCGCACGCCTCCGCGCCTTGGGTGGTGACGTGGGATGATCACGAAGTGGACAACAATTACGCAGACGACATTGCTGAGGACGAGCAGACCGTGGAGGAGTTACTTCTGCGCCGGGCGGCCGCCTACCAGACCTTCTATGAGTTCATGCCGCTACGTCGCGCCGCCATGCCGGTGGGTCCCGACGCTCAGCTGTATCGGCGGCTGCGCTTCGGAGATCTAGTCGAGATGGACGTGCTCGACACCCGTCAGTACCGGAGCGACCAACCCTGCGGCGACCGCACCAAGCCGAGTTGCGCCGAGCACATCGCGCCCGACCGGTCCATGCTCGGGGCGCGTCAGCGTGATTGGCTCTTCGAGGGCCTAGCCGCCACCGAGGCCCGCTGGAACGTGCTCGCACAGCAGGTGATGATGGCTCGCCTGCGCGGGACCAACGCAGAGGGTGACGAGACGTGGTCGATGGACATGTGGGACGGTTATCCCGCCGAACGCGAAGCGTTGCTCCGCGTGCTCGGCGACGTCGGCGCAGCCAACCCGATCGTGCTCACCGGCGACATCCACTCTCATTGGGTCGCCGACCTCCACGCCGACTTCGACGACCTGACCTCGCCGATCGTGGCAACCGAGTTGGTGGGCACCTCGATCAGCTCGAACGGCGACGGCCAGGACATGACCGCCGGCGGCGAGCGGCGACTCTCGAGCAACCCTCACATCAAGTTCTACAACGGCCAGAGGGGCTACGTCACCGCGGAGGTGACGCCCGAGCTCTGGACCAGCGAGTTCAAGATCGTGCCGAGGGTGACCGAGCCCGGAGCGGCGATCGAGACGCGCGCGACCTTCGTGGTGGAAAACGGGAGACCGGGCGCGCAGGAGGGTTAGCTACCGAAGGCGGGCACCTCCATCGTGATCCCCTCTCCATCGAGCATCTCGCTGAGCGCCTCCGCCCGAAGCAGCATCGCTTCCGCATCGGCGATCGCTCCCTCGAGGGCGGGCTTCACGTCGTAGTACTGGCCGATGAGTGCGGCGCTCGGCGCCTCCCAGAACGAGAGGATGGTGCTCTTCAGCGCCCCGGTCCTCGCGAGCACGTTCGCCGGATTCCCACCGCCTCCGCGTCCGCGCCCGAAACCTCCACGCCCACCCCCGCCCGCGGCCATGGGCACGCCGAACTTCACGCGCAGCTCGTCCCAGGCCTCCTCGAAGGCCTCGAACACGGCCTTCACAGTCTCTGAAGCGTCGTTCTGGCCGTTCAGCGAGTCAGAGGCCGCGGTCACCTGTGCATGAAGAGTATTCAACGCACCCGCAATCGCCGTGCCTCGGCGCTGTAGCTCGTGTAGGTCGATGGTGATGTTGTCGTAGGCGATCCGCTCCGCGCCGGCGAGCTGCACGGCGGGATCCATCACGATGGTGAGCGGTTTGGAGTCGACGACGTCTCCATCCGCGACCAGGGCTACGTCGTAGGTGCCCGGCGCGATGATCGGGGCCGCGTTTCCGCCGCCGCCGAATCCACCCCGGCCCCCACCACCATCGCCATCCTCATTCAGGTCGCACGGATCCAGCGGCAGGTACCCTGCAGAGGGAGTCGGAGTAGGAATGCCCTCGATCTCGGCTCCTCCACCCCCACCGCGACCACCTCCGCCACCTCCACCACCACCGCGACCGGCCTGAGCCGACGCAATGGGCTCGAGGCGCATGTCCCAACACAGCGTGCGGATCCCCGGCTGCCTGCGGCTGGCGGGCGCCGTGAGCTCCCTCACGATTCGACCGGCGGCATTCGAGATTTGTAGCGAGAGCTCGTCGACGTCGTCCTTCACTTGGTACTGGATCACCGCCTCGGTCGGCGGATTCTCACCCACGAAGAACTGATGGCCCCAAAACTCCTCGTTGCGGTCGTCCTTCGACTTCCATTGGAGCGCCGTTGGGATCGTGAACAGCTGCGCATCGGCGTCGGCGGTCATGCTGGCCGTGTATTCCTGAATCGGTTCCAAATGATCGAGCACGAACAGCGCCCGACCATGAGTGGCCACGAGCATCGCGTTGTCGCGTTCGTGAAGCGTGATCTCGTCGACTCGAACGCTCGGGAGATTGGCCCGCAACCGACGCCAACTCGCGCCCCGGTTCAGCGAGACGAAAATGCCCGTCTCGGTCCCGACGTAGAGCACGTCCGGGTTACGGTGGTCCTCGGTGAGCGTGCGCACGTTCTCGCCCTGGAGGCCCGATACGATCGAGCGGAACGTGGCGCCGTAGTCCTCGCTCACCCAGACATAGGGCTCATAGTCGTTGTGCAGGTGATTGTCGACCGCAACGTACACGCGGCTACTCGCGAACGAGGACGGCACGACCTCCGACACCCATCCCTTGTCCGGCGCGCCGGTCAGGTTGGCCGTCACGTCCTGCCAGGAACCGCCACCATCGCGGGAGACGCTGACGACGCCGTCGTCGCCCCCCGTGTAGTAGAGACCCGCCTGTCGCGACGACTCGGCGAGCGAGACCAGAGTCGACCAATTCGAGATGCCGTCGTTGCGCGAAATCGTGATTTCACTGTTGACCACCCCCATCGTGACGATCTCGTTGCGGTCGGTATCGGTCGTGAGATCCGGGCTGATCGCGGTCCAGGAGTCACCTCGGTCGGTCGACCGAAACACGCGCTGGGCTGCCGCGAGCAGCACGCCGGGATCGTTGGGCGAGCGGATGAACGGGGTGTCCCAGTGCCAGCGGTACGAGTCGCCTTCTTCGAAGTTGGTGACATTGGACGATGAGGGGCGGATGCTCTTCGACTCCCCGGTCACGATGTCTCGCCGCACCATGTTCCCGCCCTGCGACTCGGCGTAGACGATGCGTGGATTCCGTAGGTCGGGCATGGCCACGAAGCCATCCCCGCCCCGCACCTGGAACCAGTCGTAGTTCATGATCCCGGTGCTTTGACGGGAAGCACTGGGTCCGCACCAGTTGTAGTTGTCCTGCATGCCCCCACAGATGTTATAGGGTCTCTCCATATCGTAGTTGACATGGTAGAAGAGCCCGACCGGGAGGTTGGGAATGAACGTCCACGTCTTGCTGCGGTCCCATGAAACCGCGAGCCCGCCGTCGTTGCCGATCAGGACATGCTCGGGATTGGCCGGGTTGATCCATATCGCGTGCACGTCGTCGTGCGTCACCCGCGCGGCGTCCGTCACGAAGGACTCGCCGCCGTCGATGGTCAGGTGCAGGCCCACTCCTCCCATGTAGACCCGGTCCGCATCCTGCGGATCGATTTTCACTTGGCTGAAGTACATCGGGCGCGGGTTCGTGTCCCCCCGCTTCTCCCAGGTCAGGCCGCCATCGTCGGATCGGTAGAGACCCATGACGGTCTGGGGAGGCTCGTCTTCCTCGGCCTCCTCGTCTTCGCCCCCAGCCGCCTCTCCAGCCTCTGGATCAGCGCCGGCTGCACCGGCGCCCGCGCCTCCGGCTCGGCCACCGGCAGCGGCTCCACCACGACCACCGGCAGCGCCGCCCGCGCCGCCTCCGCGCGCACCACCTCGCCCGGCGCGCGGCCCCTCGATCAGCGCATACACCGTGCTGGCGTCCCCCGAAAACACGTCGACGTCGATGCGGCCGAGCGGTCCGTCGGGCAAGCCGCTACCCGAGAGACGAGTCCACGTGTCACCGCTGTCGGTCGACTTCCAGATTCCGGCTCCGGGCCCCCCGCCGTTCATGCAGCAGGCGTTGCGGCGACGCTGGTAGGTTGACGCATAGAGCGTGTTGGGCTCCGTCTTCGCCCGTACCAAAGCGTTCGCGCCCGTGTCCTCGTCCACGGCGAGCACCCGCGTCCAACTCTCTCCGCCGTTGGTGGTTTTGAAGACTCCGCGGTCACCTCCGGCGCCGAACAGCGGCCCGGTGGCCGCCACCAGCACCACGTCATCGTCACTGGGGTCGATGAGAATCCGGTTGATGTGCCTCGACTCATCGAGCCCCATGTGCTCGAACGTCTCACCGCCGTCGCTGGACTTGTAGATGCCCCCGCCCCACGACGTGGTCTGCCGATTGTTCGACTCGCCCGTTCCGACCCAGATCAGATCGGGGTTCGTCTGTGAGACCGCGACGTCCCCGATCGAGATCAGGCCCTCGTTCTGGAAGAGTGGCGTAAACATTGCGCCGCCACTCGTTGTCTTCCACACACCTCCGTGCGCCGTCCCGACGTAGTAAATGGCCGGGTTCGCCTCGTACACCGCCACGTCGGCGATGCGACCCGACATCGTCGCCGGTCCGATCGAGCGGAAGTGGAGAGAATCGAACTCCAGGGCCACCGTCGTTTGTGCCTGGACTCGAGGGCTCGGCGTCAGCCCCGTCGCGAGTGCGACCAGGAAGAGAAATCCATGAGCGCGCGGGGTCATCAGTGCCTCCGGAAGAGCTGCCCGAACAACCTGCAGAAGTAGCCCGATCCTATCCCACCAACTCCAGGGCCGCCAATGCCATCACCTGGGCCGAGGCCACCAGATCGTCGACCGAGCAGGACTCGTCCGGCTGGTGCGCTTCCTCCAGAGGACCGGGACCATAGGCCACACAGTGCCTTACGCCCGCGATGCGTGCGAGGTGCTTCTGGTCGTACGTGCCGGGACTGCCTACCAGCGCCGCCTTCGTGCCACGGACATGCGCGATGGCGTTGGACAAGGCCGTTACGACTGGAGAGCCCTCAGGGGTCTGCACCGGATCCACGATCATGCGGTCCTCGATCGTGTAGCGACGGCCTGGTTGTTCGGCCTCGACGGCGCGCACGATGGCTACCACCTCGGCGCGCACTTGCTCGTACGATTCCTCGGGAAGGAAGCGACGGTCAAAGGTCGCGGTACAACGGTCGGCGACGCAGGGACTCTGCTGAGCCTGGCCGGCCTGGCCACCCACCACAGCATTGACGTTGATCGACGCCTGGCGCGACGCCTCGGGCACGACGGGCATCGCCGTGATACGCGCGGCCAACTCGCTTCCCAGTCGTGACGCCACGGCGTCGATCAGCGCGGCCATGTCATCGATGGCGTTGCGTCCTAGATGCGGCATGCTGCCGTGGGCGATCTGACCGTGCGCGACGACGTCGAACCAGTACACGCCCCGATGACCGACGCAGATCCTGTCTGGCCCGAAGGGCTCGGGGATGATCGCGAAGTCCGTGCGCTCGGAAGAGAGATGACCCGTCTCACACAGATAGGCGACCCCCGCGAAGCCTCCGCTCTCTTCGTCCACCGTGCCGCTGACCTCCACGCTGCCCCGCAGATCGACCCGCGCGCGTCTGATCGCTTCGACAGCGAACAGGGCCGCGGCCAGCCCGGACTTCATGTCCGAGGCGCCGCGCCCGTACAGTCGACCGTCCCGCACCGAGCCGCCGAAAGGGTCGACGCTCCACCCCTCTCCCGCCGGCACCACGTCGAAATGGCCATTCAGGTGCAGGCACGGCCGGGCCGAGCCATGGCAGCGGCCGATCACGTTCACCCGAGGGTGGGCACTCGTGTGCTCTGCGCATCCTTCAGCCTCGACATACTGGACGTCGAGACCGGTCGCACCCATGCGGGCGCCGATCGCCTCGGCACAGTCACGGTAGTTTTCCCCTGGCGGATTCACCGTCGGAATCCGAATCAACTCAGCGGTGAAGTCCACGAGCTCGTCTCGGGCTTGTTCGACTCGAGCGAGCACGCGATCGACGGCATCCGAGTGAGACATGCGCGTGGGGGGGGACAAGGGGAAGGGGAACGGCCAGTTGGCGTGAAACTATTCCCGAGCCTCCGCGGCGAAAGACCAGCAGCGTCCAGCGTGTCCTAGCCCCCTATTGCCGGTTTCGCCAAACCCCCGGACATTGCCCAGACTGATCGCTGAGCAAGCACGCCGGACGGAGGTCCGGCCCACCGGCCCACCCGAAGCAGGAGAACACCGTGAAGAAGATGATTGCCGCCCTCGCCGCCGTAGCGCTCATAGCTGCGGCTCCAGCCGCCGCCCAGGATGCCAACATGAGCTTCTTCATCACCAGCGCGGGCCCTGGAGCCGGAGCGAGCCTCGGCGGTCTCGAAGGCGCGGATCAGGCGTGCACGGACCTCGCGTATCCCGTTGGGTTCGGCGACCTCACTTGGCGCGCGTACTTGAGCGCCATGGCCCGCGATGGCCAGCCGGCCGTAAACGCGCGTGACCGCATCGGCACGGGCCCCTGGTTCAACTTCTCGGGCGACATGATCGCCGCAGACGTCACCGCGCTTCACTCCGACGCCGCCAACCTCACCAAGGAGTCGATTCTCACGGAGAGGGGGGCCATGTCGAACGGTCGAGGCGACGATCCCAACATGCACGACATCCTGACCGGTTCGAACATGGACGGTACGGTCTACATGGGTGACGGCAATACGAACTGTGACAACTGGACGAGCAGCGGAGAAGGCAGCGCGCGCGTAGGTCACCACGACCGCACAGGTGGCGGCGAGAACCCCGAGTCCTGGAATTCCGCTCATAGCTCGCGCGGCTGCAGCCAGTCCGACCTGCAGGGTACGGGTGGAAACGGGTTCTTCTATTGCTTCGCAACCGATGGGAACGTGCCGCAGCAACCGGCGGCGCGGACGGAGACCGACTGATTCGGAAGCTCCTACAGTGAAGAAGTCACTCGAACTCATGGTCGGGGCCCTCTTGGTGGGGGCCCCGATCCCGTATGAGCCCCTCGAGGCCCAGGGGGGACCCGGCATGGAGGCGTGGGGCATCACGGCGGTGCCGGGCCTGGAGCTCGGACACCACACGCTGAGCGCCCGGCCCACGGGCTGCACCGTGATCCTGGCGCGGGCGGGGGCCGTCGGCGGTGTGGACGTGCGCGGTAGCGCACCGGGCAGCCGAGAGATCGCCTTGCTCGACCCGGTGAACATGGTCGACCAGGTGCACGCGGTCGTTCTCTCAGGCGGCAGCGCCTTCGGCCTCGATGCCGCGTCCGGGGTCATGAAGTACCTGGACGAGCGCGGCATCGGATGGCCCGTGGGCCGCGGGAAGGTGGTACCCATCGTCGTCGGAGCGATCCTCTTCGACCTCGGACTCGAAGGTGACGAGAAAATCCGCCCGGGTCCTGAGTGCGGGTACTCCGCCGCCGAGGCGGCGACCTCCGAGCCCACCCCGGAAGGGTCTGTCGGAGCGGGTACCGGTGCCACGGTCGGCAAAATGGGTGGCGGCGGCCGCTCGATGAAGGGCGGTTTCGGCACGGCATCCGTAACGCTGCAGAACGGGCTGGTGATCGCCGCCGCCGTGGCGGTGAACGCCGTCGGGGACATCATCGACCCCGCAACCGGCGAGGTCGTAGCGGGTGTGCGCACCGAAGACGGAAACGGCCTCGCGGACGCTCGCCGCCTGCTGCGAGCTTCTGGTGGGCCGGGCGAGGAGCCACAAATCGACGCTGGCGCCAATACCACGATCGGCGTGGTGGCGACCAACGCCACGCTCACGAAGGCGCAGGCGACCAAGGTTGCCCAGATGGCGCAGGACGGGCTCGCGCGCACGATCTATCCGGCGCACACGATGGGCGACGGCGACACCGTGTTCTCGCTGGCGACCGGTGTGCTCGAGGGGCCTGCGAACGTAACGGTGATCGGGGCGCTGGCGGCCGATGTGATGGCGGAAGCGATTCTGCGCGCGGTGCGCATGGCGGAGGGACTGCCAGGGATTCCAAGCGTCTCGGATCTGGGGCGGTAGGCACTCTGGATACCGCCGAGTGAACCCAGATCCCGACGCACCGGTCGCACTGCAACTCGGCATCCTGCTGGGTTACTCGATCGCGCTCGTCGTCTTCGGGTTGTGGGTCTCGAGGCGAGTGGCCGGAGCGGACAGCTTTTTCGTAGCCGACCGGAAGCTGGGGCCCGGACTGACCTTTTCGACGTTCCTCGCCGCCAACATCGGAGCCGGCTCCATAATCGGAGCATCTGGCCTCGGCTATACCGTCGGGCTCTCGGCCTGGTGGTTCGTCGGCTCCGCTGGAATCGGTTCGATTCTGCTCGCCACCTGGGTCGGACCCCGCATCTGGCGAGTCGCCAGGAAGAACGGCCTGTATACCGCCGGCGACTACCTCGAGCACCGCTACGGGAGTGCGGTGCGGGCGACGATCGCTTCCCTGCTCTGGTTCGCGACCCTGGCGATACTCGCCGCGCAGCTGATCGCGATGTCGGAGATTCTCGAATGGGTGCTCGGCGCTCCCCGCTGGGTTGGGGCGCTCATGGGCGGCATCGTGATGACGGCTTACTTCTGCGCGGGCGGTCTGCTCACATCCGCTTGGGTGAACGTCGTCCAGCTGGTCGTGCTGCTCGTCGGCTTCGCGATCGCGGTTCCGCTCGCGCTATCGATGGCCGGGGGTTGGCAGGCAGTCACGGCCGCCGCGCCGACCCCGGAATACCTCGACATTTTTTCGGGATCGGGCCTGGTGTTCGTCGCTCTGATCGTTCCCGCTTTCATCATCTCGCCCGGCCTCCTGCAGAAGGCCTACGCGTGTCGCGATGAGCGTACCCTGCGCATCGGGATCGCCGCCCAAGGCTGCGTATTGCTGGTCTTCGCGTTCGCCCCGGCTCTGCTCGGCATGATCGCGCGAGTCTACGATCCAGCCCTGGCCAACCCCGAGTTCGCGGTCCCTACCGTCCTCACCCTGGGCCTGCCCACCGTGTTCGGCGCGCTCGCCCTTGCGGCCGTCTTCTCCGCGGAGGTTAGCAGCGCGGACACGATCCTCTTCATGCTCTCCACCTCGCTGTCCAAGGACATCTACAAGCGATACCTCGCGCCTGAGGCTTCGGATGCGCAGGTCTTGAAGGTGGCTCGTCTGGCGGCGCTCGCGGGGGGAAGCCTCGCAATCCTGCTGGTATTCGTGATCCCGACCGTCATCGACTCTCTGACGATCTTCTACTCCGTGATGAGCGTCTCCCTCTTCGTGCCGATCGTCGTCGGTCTGCATTCGCGCCGGGCCGGTGTGCCCGAGGCACTCGCCGCGATCGGCGTCGGGGTGACCGTGTTGATCATCGTCGAGCTCTCGAAGCGGAGCGGCTTCCCGCCCTGGATGGCTTCGCGGTGGTTGGACCGAACGCTGCTCGGGATCCTCGCGTCCGGCGCGGCATTCGCGATCGTGCAATTCGTCCGTCGGCCCACCTCGCAGGGAGCACCTTGATGTCCTCCATGTTCAGCCTCGAAGGCAAAAACGCCGCGATTGTCGGTGGCGGTTCCGGCATCGGAGAAGCCGTCGCGATCGGCTGCGCCGAGCAGGGCGCCTACGTGCGGTGCCTCGACCTGAAGTTGGACGCCGCGACCGAAACGGCTGCGACGATCCGCACGACCGGAGGCGAGGCCGACGCCGCCCTCGTCGATATCGTCGACGGCCCCTCCGTCACCGCGGCATTCGAGGCGGTCGCCTCCGAGCGAGGCTCGCTCGACGTCGTCGTTTGCACACCGGCGATCAACGTGCGCAAGCCGCTGCTGGACTACACCGATGAGGAGATCGACCTCGTGCTCGGTGTGAACCTGAAGGGCAACGCGCACGTGCTACAGTCGGCCGGCCGCATCATGCGCGCGCAAGGCTCGGGGTCCATCATTCTGTTCAGCTCCATCCGCTCCCTCGTGGTGGAGCCCGGCCAGAGCATGTACGCGGCCACCAAGGCGGGCATCGTCCAGATGGTGCGCACCGCCGCCGCCGAACTGGGCCCGGACGGCGTGCGCATCAACGCCGTCGCACCCGGCGTGATCGACACCCCCCTCACCGCTCCAATCAAGGACATTCGGGACTGGTATGACGCGTACGGTGATCGGAACATCTTCAAGCGCTGGGGCAGCGCGAGAGAGATGGCCGGGCCCACGGTCTTCCTGGCTTCCGACGCCGCCAGCTACGTCACCGGAACGGTGCTGTTCGCGGATGGCGGCTGGACGGCGATCGACGGGAGATTCACACCGCCCGGCATGTAGCGCCGGGCTCGCCGTTCCTTACTTTATTCTGGGAACCGATGACCTCTACTCCAACAACCCCCTACGATGCCGATCGCCACACCCGCGCAGTTCCAGCAGATGCTCTCCACGGCCCAAGGCGCAGCGTACGCATACCCCGCCATCAATTGTACGTCGGTAATCACGTTGAACGCCGCCATGAAGGGCTTTGCGGAGTCCAAATCGGACGGGATCATCCAGTTCTCGACAGGGGCCGGACAGTTCGCCTCGGGGCTCGCGAACAAGGACGCCGCTTACGGCTGTATCGTCTTGGCGGAAGCGGCGCATCGGCTCGCGGAGCAATACGACGTGTTGATCGCACTGAACACCGATCATTGCCAGCCGGAGAAAGCCGCGGGCTTCCTCAAGCCACTCATCGAGGAGACTGCGAAGCGGCGCGCGCGCGGCGAGGCCAACCTCTTCCAGAACCACATGCTGGACGCCTCCATCCTGCCGCTCGAGGACAACATCACGATCTGTGACGAGTATCTGCGGCTGTGCGCCGAGAACGAGATCGTGCTGGAGGTCGAGGCAGGTGTGGTCGGAGGGGAAGAGGACGGAGCCGCCGGCAGCGAGGACACGCCCGAGGAGGAGCTTTACACCACTCCGGAGGACATGCTCACGGTCTACGAAGCACTGCACGACATCGGGCCGTTCACGTTCGCGGCGACCTTCGGAAACGTGCACGGCCCTTACAAGCCCGGCGCGGTGAAGCTACGCCCCGAGATCTTGAAGCAGGGCCAAGCCGCGGTCATCGAAAAGCACGGCGCGGACGCCGAGATGGACCTCGTCTTCCACGGTGGTAGCGGCTCGCTGCTTTCCGAGATCCGTGAGACGCTCGCGTACGGCGTGGTGAAGATGAACGTGGATACCGACGCGCAGTACGCGTTCACCCGCCCCATCGCGGATCACATCATATCCAACTACGACGCCGTGCTGAAAGTCGACGGCGAGATCGGAGACAAGAAGTTGTACGACCCTCGCTCCTACCTGAAAAAGGCGGAAGACAGCATGTCGGCGCGCGTGCGCGTGGCGTGCGGCGACCTGCTGAGCGAGGGCAAGACGCTATTCGGGCAGGTCTGAGGGCTACGCCCCCTCCAGCACATACTCCGTCGTGATGTCGATGGAGGTGTGGATCGAACGGTAGACCGGACATTTGCCTGCATGGAATCCATGCACGCGCTCGATGGTCTCCCGGTGCTCCTCCCCGGCCTTCAGCCGGTACGTCACATGGACGCGACGTATCACGATCACGCCGTCGTCTTCCTTTTCGACCTCACCGCGCACGTCTGCGGTCAGGGCTCCGTCACTCGCGTCGATTCCGCGCGCCTCCAGCGCGCCTCCGAAGGTCCCAGCCAGTCAGCCGCCTGTGGCGGCCATCACATAGTCGAGGGTGGTCGTGATCTCCCGTTCGGGCTCGACCCCGTAGTGGGCCGCGATCCCGCTGTGTACCCCGAACTCCACCGGGCCATCCAGGGCGGGCAGCCACGCGTGGCGGTGTGGCCCCTTGAGGCGCTTGATCCTGATATCGGCGGTGTAGACGACGTGGGACATGCGGCGCTCTTTGCTGAGGGTGAGTGGCGATCGTAGGCGCCTGGCCCCCCCGACGCTAGTTCCCTCCCCCAACGGCGTCGCTCACGGGCGCATGGTGCCATGTGAGCGCCCATATCCCACGAGTAGGCTGTGCGTTCGGGCGCCGTCTGTCGGGCTCCTCCTTACAACAGCTTGCCGTGTGATGTGTGATGTGTGATGTTCGATGTATGCGAACGACCCTCAACTTGGACGATGACGTCCTGCGCGCGGTAAAAGAACTCGCGCAGCTACGTGGCCGTACCGCGGGGGAAGTGCTGTCCGAGTTGGCGCGCTCGGCGCTTGCTGGCCCGGGTACGCCGGCGATCGTGCGGAACGGGGTGCCTGTTCTCGCGCCAACCGCCGACGAAGCCATCGTCACGCCGGATGTCGTCGATGGGTTACGTGACGATGGTTAGCCTGCTCGACGTCAACGTTCTCGTCGCGCTCTTCGACCCGGCTCATATCCATCACGAAGCCGCGCACGAATGGTTCGGGGCCTCGGGCGCATCCGGATGGGCCACGTGTCCGCTCACGGAGAACGGCTTGGTACGGGTGATCTCAAACCCGGCTTATCCGGGGCGACGCACCACAGTAGCGGACGCGGTCGACCGCCTTCGGCGCTTCACCGAGAGCGATGGCCACGTCTTTTGGACCGATGACGTATCCCTGCTCGATACCCGCTCGATCGACGCAAGCCACGTATCCGGACATCGTGAGATCACGGACGTCTACCTTCTTGCGCTCGCCGCGCACCGGGGGGAGGCGCTCGCCACGTTCGACATGAACATCCGATCCGGAGCGGTGCCAGGGGCTGGGAAGGAGCACCTGACCGTGATCAGCGCCAAACGCTGACACACGCTCCACTCTCTCCTCGTGCGCTAGTATCGGCGTTGCTCGACCTCTATCTTCGGTTTATCTTCGGTCTATGAATATGCCGTACGTCGAACTGCACTGTCATTCAGGCTTTTCCTTCCTGGACGGCGCGTCACACCCCAAGGAACTGGTCGCGCGCGCGGTTGAGATCGGCTATCCGGCGCTGGCGCTCACAGATCACAACGGGCTCTACGGTTCCATGGAGTTCGCCCAGGCGGCACGACGGGCGAACCTGCAGCCGATCACGGGCGCGGAAATCACCCTCCGGGGGTGCTTCCCAGGCTTCGAGGAGCCGGAGGGCGGGCATCACGTCACGCTCCTGGCCGAAACGCCCCAGGGCTACGCGAACCTGTGCCGCATGCTCACCGAAACCCACATGGGCTCGGAACGAGGCGATGCCCGGCTTCCCCTACCCTCTCTGCTCGAACTCTCCGAGGGGCTGATCCTGCTGACGGGGTGCGCGAAGAGCCCCGTCGCGGCCGCGCTCGGTTCCTCGGTCGCCGAAGCCGAGCAGATGACCCGGCAGCTCGTGGATGCGTTCGGCCCGGGCAGTGTCTTCATGGAGCTGCAAGACAATGCCGTGAAAGGAGATACCGGGCGTAACAAGGAGCTGGCGCGGCTCGCTGGACGCCTTGGACTCGGCGTCGTGGCGACCGGGAACGTGCACTACCACCGTCCCGAGCGGCATCGACTGCAAGACGTACTCGTCTCCATCAAGAACCGAGCGACACTCGACGGCGCGCACGGGACGCGGCGCGCCAACCGGCTCTTTCATCTCGCTGAGCCGTGGGAGATGCAACACCGCTTCCAGAGCCGGCCCGAAGCACTCACGAACACGCTGCTCATCGCCGAGAGATGCGCGGCTTTCGATCTCACCGAAGATCTCGGCTATGAATTCCCGGACTTCGAGGGCTCGGCCCGAGGCGGCGCGCTCGAAACACTCGCTGCGACCTGCCTCGCCAAGATTTCCACACTCTACAAACCCGGCAGCGCGGAAGAAACGAACGCCGAAGAACGTCTGCACACGGAGCTGAAGCTCGTGGACCTGCACGGGCTCGCTGGGTTTTTTCTCGTGTACCGCGACATCATGGATCTGGCCGTCCAGGTCGCGCGGGACGTTCGCGGCGACGCCCCGCGGGCCCGTTCCGGCCTTCCCCCCGGACGCGGACGCGGTTCCTCGGTATCGTCGATCATCTGCTATTTGATTGGGCTTTCACACATCGATCCGGTGAAGAACGACCTCTTTCTGGGTCGATTCCTCAACGAAGCCCTGCGGAGCGTGCCAGACATCGACCTCGACTTCCCGAGGAACATCCGGGAGGAGCTCATCCTCCGGGTCTACAAGAAGTATGGCCACGAGCACACCGCACTCGTATGCACCTTCCCCACGTATCGCTTGAAGTCGGCGGTCCGGGAGATCGGAAAAGCGCTCGATCTACCGATGGGCGAGCTGGAAAAGCTCTCGAAACTCTCCGAACACCGCTCCGCGGCGGGTCTCGCAGAGGAAATCGCGGCGCTGCCGGAGTTCAAGGACCGCGCAGACGCACAGTTGTGGCGTTTATTGGGCAATCTGGCCGAAGACGTAGCAGGGCTGCCTCGCCACATCTCTCAGCATGTAGGCGGCATGATCATCTCGAGTCGCCCACTCGTGGAAATCGTCCCGCTCGAACCCGCCGCCTGGGAAGGCCGTGTATTGTGCCAGTGGGACAAGGATTCCTGTGAGGACGCGGGTTTCATCAAGATCGACTTCCTCGCGCTGGGCATGCTTTCGTTGGTCGAAGAGAGCATCGATCTGATCGCGGAACGGCACGGCGAGGCTCCGGACCTGTCCCGTATCGACTTCGAGGACGAGGTCCTCTACGACCGCATCTGTTCGGGTGACACAGTCGGACTCTTCCAGGTCGAAAGTCGCGCTCAGATCCAGATGCTCCGGCGCACGAAACCACGCAACCTGGAGGATCTGGCCGTACAAGTGGCGATCGTGCGCCCTGGCCCCATCGTGGGTGGAGCGGTGAACCCCTATGTTCGCCGGCGTGAGATGCTGCGTGAGAACCCCGATTACGAGGTCCCCTACCCACATCCGCTGTTGAAGGAGGCGCTGGGAGAGACATTGGGCGTGATCATTTTCCAGGATCAAGTGCTCAAAGTCGCCCAGGCGCTCGCATCCTTCACCGACGGCCAAGCGGAAGAACTACGCCGGGCGATGAGTCGAAAGCGCTCGAGAGAAGCACTCGTGGCACACTGGGAGGACTTCAAAAAGGGCGCGTTGGCCAATGGCGTGGACGAGACCACCGCCCGGGACGTCTTCACGCAGGTCACCGCATTCAGCGAATTCGGGTTCCCGAAATCCCACGCAGCCGCATTCGGCCTGCTTGCGTACCAATCCGCCTGGTTACGCCATTATTATCCGATCGAATTCTACGTCGGGCTCTTCAACAACCAGCCCATGGGCTTCTATTCACTCGACGCCCTGGGGCGAGACGCCCGCAGAAACGGCATACGGACCCTCCTGCCCGATGTGAACCGGAGTCTCGTCGCTTGCACCGCGGAAGGGCCTGGTGAAGCTGCTGAGGGAGCGGAAACGGGGAATTTACGTATCGGGCTCGGTTTCGTGCGCGGTTGGGGCACTGAAATCGCGGAACGGATCGTCGAAGAGCGTGAGAAGAACGGCCCCTACGCTTCCCTAGCGGACTTTTTACGCCGCACGCCGGCCTCCCTGAAGCGCCCTGCCATTGAAAACCTCATCTGGGTGGGCGGATTCGGCGACTTCGGCCTCACGCGGCGGGAATTGCTGTGGCAGGCGGGTCTTTGGCTCGGCCCCGAGACCGAAAACGAGCGCACGGGGGGACGGGAGGACCATGCCCAGACCGAGTTGGCGCTCGTGGATCCGTATGAGGCCTTCTCGTTCCCGGACCTGGGGCCGACGGACCGTATGGTCGCCGAATACCGCATGTTGCGCTTCTCGGCGGACCTGCATCCGCTCACGCTGCTCAAGGGTATCCTACCCGACGGAACGGTCTCGTCCGACCGTCTTCCGCACCTGCGGCAGCACAGCACGGTACGCGTCGCCGGCCTCGTAACCACGCGCCAAAGGCCTGGAACCGCGAAGGGCTATATCTTTGTCCTGATGGAAGATGAGCACGGTCCCATAAACGTGATTGTTAAGCCCACCATCTTCAAACGGGACCGCAATGCCGTGCGCATGGAGCCCTTTCTCGCGGTGCGCGGTCGGCTGCAGAAAGACGGCGATACGCTCAACGTGATCGCATACGAAGTCGAGGCGCTGAGGGTGCCCGGAGCGCCCATACGGCGACGTGGCATGTCGAAGTCTCATGCGGCCGCAAACTCGAGCGAGGTCGGGAACGGCACCGGGAGCGGCAATGGTAGTGGCAGCGAACACGACGACCTGCACACGTCCCTGCCCGGCGCGCTGGAGTCCCGAGCCGAGCCGGGTCAGCAGGGCCCGAGCCCGTTCCACTACCTCACTGCGCTTCGCCAGAACCCCCCAGGTATCAAGAGCTGGGGATGAATGGGCCGGCCCGGCTCAATCCGAACAACAGCGCGACCGCGCCCGTTACGAGCACGAGGAACAGGAGAACACCGCCGTCCACACCCACCTCGTCCATGCGCGGGATTCGGTCGGCTGCGAGGACGCGAAGTCGCTCGAGCAGCCCGACTGAGAGCGCGAAGCCCAGCGCGCTCCCCATGACTGGGAGCAGCAGCACGGGGAGCGCCCACGAGACGATGGGGCGCATCAGGACCGCCTCGCAGGCAGCAAGCCCCGGCTACGCGCGATGTCGAGCGCGCCCCCCAGCCTCGCGGCCTCCCCGCGAAGGGCCCGCTCCCCGGCGGGCGACAGCGCATAGTACTTGCGCTGACGGCCAGGGTGGACTTGCTCGTCCTCCACCGGCCCGGAGTCGACCTGCTCGACGAACCCCTGGCTCACGAGGCGAGCCAACACTCGATAGAGCGAGCCGATCTCCGGCGTGATGGAGCCGTCGGATTCCTCGTCGATCGCCTTCATGATCGCGTACCCGTACAAGGAGCCCTGACTGAGCACCAAGAGAACGTGGAAATCCGTAGGCGTCATACACGGTTGAGCGTTCATCGGGCGCGACCTCGAAAAGTGGCGTCGTCGGTATACATGTAGAGTGCATGTATAGACTCGCGTACGGCTAGCACGGTTGCAACCGGGGGGATAGCCTTACTTGCGCTTGACGGCCTGCCCGCGGACCATGCGGGTGGGCGGTGTCGGGCGGTTGAGATCCCCTCTATGCTCGGAGGTACGATGGACGGAATTGCGAAGGCTTGCGTAGGACTCGCCGTGCTCGCGTTGCTCGGCGCGCTCGTGACTTCCTTCACGGGGCCAGTCATGGAGTTGCCCGCAGAGGCATTTTCGAGGGCCTCGACGAACTTCGCGCTAGTGGCACTTTGCCTTTTCATCGGATTCAAGGACGCCGGTGGCGCGGGAGGCTGAGCCAGGCCCGGTCCCGGTCTACCCACACGCCGCACCCGGCGCTCGCGCGTCACGTCGAGTGCTATTGGACGGCATCCTGTAGACTGGGGACGGAGCAAACGCAGCACAGCACGGTGTTGCCAGACGGCTGCACGGAATGGATGAACTCGTCGTGCGCGCGCCATGCGGAACCGTTGTCACTTTCGCCGCCGCCCTAGAG
>JAYZBT010000308.1:0-4474 GCA_036338615.1 Gemmatimonadota bacterium | reverse complement strand
GAGCGAACAGGACAACCCATTGAGTAGTAAACTTTACGTCGGCAACCTTTCCTTCGATAGCACTGAGGACGACCTCAGAGAACTCTTCGGTCGGCACGGCACCGTAGATTCTGTGGCCGTGATCACGGACCGCGAAACTGGACGCCCGCGCGGCTTCGCGTTTGTGGAGATGTCGGAGAGCAGCGCCGCCCAGGATGCGATTCGCGCCCTCGACGGCAATGACTTCGCCGGACGAAATATCAAGGTGAACGAGGCCCAGGACCGACGCGGCGGCGGCGGTGGTGGCGGCGGCGGCGGTCGTCGCGACCGCTACTAAGAAGTAGCCAGCCGCTCGTACGGCCCGACGTTTTGCCAGATTCCCGTGGCGATTTATTTTCGCGCGGGGGTCTGGCGGACTGGCGGCCCGACTTGCTCCCCAGGTTTTTTCTTCGACCGGGCTCATCGATAGTGATATCGATAAGGAAGGGATTCTTGCGCCCGTGCGATTACTCTGGCTTCGCCGGTTCGGATAGACCGGGTCTTCGACCGAGGACCACCCAGTGTCGCAGGCCGCCGCGTCCCGTGCGATGGGTTTCGGTACGGAATCCTTGTGCTTCAAGCCGCCTGCGGAACGACTCGTCCGGGGCTTCAGACCAGACCCCCAGGACCCCCCCAGGAGTGAGCGCGTTCCGGGTTCGCTCGAGTGCCTTGCTTCCGTAAAAGGGGTCTCCTTTTTCGTCCGTCCTTGAATGCGGCCCCTCAAAGAGGTCGAGCACGATTGCGTCATACGTATCGCCATCGGACGGAGCGTGGCGGATGCATTCTGCGACATCTGCGATCTTCGTTTCGACGCGCGGATCGAGCACGGCAGCTTCGGTTAGTGGGGCGAGGGGGCCCCGGCACCACTCGACGATAGCCGGGTGAAGCTCAGCAACCGTGATCGTCACGTCGGGGGGGGTCGAATTCAGCACCGCGCGCAGTGTGATGCCCATTCCCAAGCCTCCCACGAGTATGCGCGCCCCGGATTGCAGTTCGGAGCAGGTCTTGATGCCCAGGACCTCCTCGGATCGGCTCGCTCTGCTGTTCATCAGTACTCGACCCCCTATCAGGATGAGGAAGTCGTCTTTGCTGCGCTTTCGCAATTCGAGAAGGCCGTCGGAGGTTTCCTTCTTGTCGAGCGTCTGCCAGGGTCGGGTCACTGCACCTTCTTGTGGGCTAGCCGCGTTCTTGATTCCTTGGCGCGCCGGAAAACTTCCTGAGCGTCGAGGTGATCTTCTCCTGCTCGTGCGAGATATTCATCGTAGCGCCTCTTGAAATTCTGAACGCCACCGGGTGTGATCTCGATGATGCGCCGCGCTTACACCCCCCGCCCCTAGCCCCGAACCGCATGGGAACTTCTCCTTGAGCGGCGTATGAGGTCGATTGCTTTTTTGCACCCGTCGTTGTAAATAATAGGCACGATGCCCAAGGTGGTCGATCACGCTGAGCGGCGGGACCAGGTGGCGGCCGTGGCCGAGCAGGTCATCGCTGACCGCGGCCTGGGGGCCAGCCTGCGGGACGTCGCGCTTGCCGGAGGTTGGTCAACCTCCGTGGTCACCCACTACTTCGCGACGAAGGACGAGCTGCTCGAGCACACGCTCCAGCGTACCGTCGAGGGCGTCGTCGGACGCATCGACGCGAGAGTGGCCGGCGGCGAGTCGCGCTTGGCAGCGATCCTCCAGGAAATCCTCCCCCTCGACGCACGCCGGCGGCGGCAGTGGCGCATCTTCCTGGCGTTCTGGGGACGCGCCGTCCACGACGAGGCACTCGAGCGCCAGCAGCGGAGGCGCCAGCGCGCATTCCACGCGGGGCTCGCCGAGGCCCTCGCGGAGGCCTTCGGCGGCGCGAAGCACGACCTCGAACTCGAGACGCGGCGCCTCTTCGCGTTGGTCGATGGCGTCTCGGTACAGGCCACGTTCGAGCCGCGCGAGTGGCCGGCGCGTCTGCAGATCGAGCTCGTCGAGAGACACCTGGGGGATCTCGGCCTCCCGCCGGTGCTCGCGATCGAAAGGAGTCCGGCATGAGCCACGCGCAGCTCGTTGCGATGGCGAAGCGCAATCTCGCCCACGTGAAGGCGAAGACCGTCGATCAGGCCGACGACGTCTACCGTGTGCCGGCGACGAACTACTACGATCCCGAACGTTGGCAGCTCGAGATGGAGCGCATCTTCAAGCGCCTTCCCCTCGTGCTCGGGTTCTCGGCGGAGCTGCGCGAGCCCGGCGACTACCGAGCGATGTGGGTCGCGGACGTCCCCGTGCTGCTGACCCGCGGCGAGGACGGCGAGGTGCTCGGATTCCTGAACGTATGCAGTCACCGCGGGGCGGTCGTGGTTCCCGAGGGCGAGGGACGGGCGAGCCGCTTCACCTGTCCCTACCACGCGTGGACGTACGACGCCCAGGGCGCCCTCGTCGGAATCAGGAGCGCCTCGGACTTCGGTGAGCTCGACACATCGTGCCTCGGACTCACGCCGATTCCCGTCGCCGAACGAGCAGGCATCGTGTTCGGGACGCTGCGTCCGGGCTCGGAGCTCGACCTCGACGCCTTCCTGTGCGGATACGACGAGCTGCTCGCGCACCACCGCTTCGACGAGTGCCATCTGGTGGGGCGGCAGACGGTCTCCGGTCCAAACTGGAAGGTCGCCTACGACGGCTATCTCGACTTCTATCACCTGCCCGTACTGCACAAGGACTCGTTCGGCCCCAAGATCCCGAGCGACGCGCTCTACGACGCCTGGGGCCCCCACCAGCGTGTGAGCATGCCGAACCCTGCCTACCTGAAGCTGGAGCAGAAGCCCGAGGCGGAGTGGGACCCCGATTCGCTCATCGCCGGTGTCTGGACGATCTTTCCCCACGTGTCGATCTCCGAGTTCGACGCCGGTGGGAAGCTCTACATGGTCTCGCAGCTCTTTCCGGGCGCGACCCCGGACCAGTCCATCACGGTGCAGAACTTCCTCGCAACCCACGAGCCCAACGCCGAGCTCCAGACGCAGATTGAGGACACGATGAAGTTCCTCGAGCACGTCGTGAAGGACGAAGACTACTACACGGGCAATCTGATCCAGAAGACGGTGAAGACGGGCGCCAAGACCGAGTTCCTGTTCGGCCGGAACGAAGCGGGCGGGCAGCGTTTCCATCGCTGGGTCGAGGAGCTGATCGTGACCGACGACGACCAGCTATGGAAGCTCTTCCGCAAGGGAATCGAGTGAGCGCGCACGACCAGGCCGAGTTTAAACTCGCGAATACCTGGCGCGCCTGGATCGGCGCCTACCGGGAACTGCGAGGATCCGCGGACCAGGGCTGAAGTGCTGCCGCCCAACAAGTCGCTCAATACTGCGTATCAGCGCAAATATCCGAAGGCGATTTCGCTGATGCGTCAGCTCGGGTACACCGTGGATGCGGACATTCTTGGGGAGATCCAATCCCGCTATAGAGGATGTGAGGTTGGTTGTCCTCCAACCACGTCCCAAGGCCCATTAACCACCCTTGGGCGTGCATGATGTCGAAAAAAGGGGAGTTGGGGGACAGCGACAGCAGGCTGAGGCCCGTAGCCAGTCATGGCCTGTTGAACAGCTCCGGCACAACGACCTCGGGTTTCGCGAGCGGCAATTGAAGCGATCCACCAACGGCGGTTTCGAGCTTGATCCAGGCAATGGCCCCAATGAGCATTTGTCGGACCATCAGGCGCTCGAGCGAAATCATGCGCCGTTGAGACAAAAGCAAATCGTTGACGAAGGCTTCTCCGGTCTGATCTGTGGCGAGGAGCGCCTGGACCACCTGTTTCGCAAGCGGGACGAGATCTTCACGATAGATGCGGAGCTGCTCTCGGCCGCGTAGCCATTCATTCAAGGCGGTGCGCGCCTCAGCGATGGCTTGCTGGCGTAGTACCGCCACCGAGAGATCCGCCTGGTCTACTTGCGCCTCGGCCCCCGCAATCCTTGCGGATCCCGTGTCCAGTATCGGGATCGAAACCGAGCCGCCGGTCATCCAGGCCTCGCGGCCTTTGAAGTTCTGCGTGTACCCCGTGGCCAGGCTCACCTGGGGAAATCTCGTCCAGTTGGCCACGCGCGAGCGGGCCTCCGCAGCAGTCGATGCCTTCTCCGCGGCGGCGAGATCAAGGCGGACTGTCGCTGCCCGCAACTCCACTTCGGATTCGTTCGGCGGCGCGTAGGCCAGGGTCGCCGCCAGGTTGCCCGACATGGACCAATCGGTCCGCACTTCTGGCCGACCCATCAGCCGGAGCAATTCAAGCTGTTGAGATCGATACATCCGCATGGCGTCCGCGTGGTCCGCTCGAGCCCGGTTTGTATCCATGCGAGCGCGTTCGACGTCCACCGACGACGCACCGCCCTGGCGGTTGAGGCGTTCGATCTTCTCCTGCGTTTTAGCCGTGGTTTGAACGTAGGCGGCATTCAACTCGATGAGGCGCTCCATACACATCGCGCGAGAAAAGGTGATCC
>JAYZBT010000307.1:0-9997 GCA_036338615.1 Gemmatimonadota bacterium | reverse complement strand
TCGTAACCGAGCTCATTACGGAAGCCGAACGCGACCCCGATCTGCTCGTCGGATTGGATTTCGCCTTCTCGGTGCCCCTCTGGTTCCTCCGCCAACGCAGGTTGACGCGTTTCGAAGATCTCTGGGGGCTCGTGGCCGAGCGGGGTGAGGCGTGGCTCGCGGGGTGTGAGCCACCGTTTTGGGGCAAGCCGGGAAAGAAGAGGCCGGAGCTGCCAGAGCACTTCAGGTGCACAGAAACCGAATCGCCCCGGGTGGGGGGCTCAGCGCCAAAAAGCGTGTTCCAGATCGGGGGGGCGGGAGCCGTAGGGACGGGATCGCTTCGCGGAATGCCGTGCCTGCGCTCGCTACACGCCGCAGGCTTCTCGATCTGGCCATTCCACGAGCCAAAGCTGCCGACGGTGATCGAGATCTATCCAAGGCTGCTCACCGGACCGGTCGTGAAGTCGAGCCCCGACGCTCGATTGGCCTATCTGTGGGAAGCGTTTCCGGAACTCACGCAGGCGATGGTCGATGTGGCGGCCTCGAGCGAGGACGCCTTCGATGCCGCGGTCTCGGCGCTGGTGATGTCTCAGAATGTGTCGGAGCTGGAGGCTCTCGAGCGAGCTTCGGACTCCCAGGTGCTTCTGGAAGGTGCGATCTGGTGGCATGAGGCCGGAGTCGTGCCCGTCCACGTGGAGCCGTCGTCGCCCACGGAGATCGAGGGATGTCCCTTCTGTGATCCCGACCCGGCCGACGTCATCGCATCGTCACGGTACGCGATCGCGATCCGAGACCGGTATCCCGTATCCGAGGGGCATACGCTGGTCATCCCCCGGGACCACGCTCGGACGCTGTACGAGCTCAGCGCGAGTGTGCAGTCCGACCTCTGGCAGCTCGTGGCTCGGGTGCGAAGCGCCCTCGCAGGCGAGGTGTCGGCCGACGGCTTCAACATCGGATTGAACGAGGGTGAGGCGGCCGGTCAGACCGTGTCGCACCCACACATCCACATCGTCCCGAGATTCGACGGGGACGTGCCGGATCCACGCGGATTGAACACGGCGGCGAGATGGTGCTCTACGCTCACCTGCAACAGGGCTCCCTCAACCCGTCGCTGGTGAAAGACGCGGACGTCTCCGCGGGCGATTTTCTCGGCTTGGTGGGAAGCTCCGGCCGCTCCACCGAGCCTCACCTGCATATCCACGCGGCCTTCGGCAGTGTAATCTACGGTCCCATGCGCCCGATCCTCTTTCGCGAGGCCCAGTTCCTGGGGAAGCACCACGCCATCATGCCCATCGGTGAAAGCCCGCGCATCGATGCGAACGGCAAGGAGATCCCTGCGATGCGGAGCCTGATCTGGCCGTCCTCCGAGGCGCGCACCGGGTGGCCTCGTGACTGGCCCCGAGGACACGGACGAAAGGGAGAGGGGACCAGACAGGCCGTGGGAATGGCCGATCCGAGTCGTGCGATCGGTGGTGCGGTTCTTCTCGCGGCTCTTTCAGAGCATGTTCGGGTCGGGCCGGTAAGGTGATGCAGCGCCGATGCCGCCGCAGGCGATGACGTCGACGATACGCACGACTCCGTCACGGACCCGGGTCCGTAGAGTAGTCGCTACGGTGGTGTCGTTGGTCACCGTAGCCGGACCCGTCGACGCATTGGCTCAACGAGCGCCAGCCGGCGATTGGCCCTACTTCGGCGGTGATCGAGCGTTCCAACGGTATGCGCCGCTCGACCAGATCGATCGGGAGAACGTCGCTGAGCTACGGATTCTCTGGCGACGCTCCGCGGTCGACCCCGACTATACGGAGGCGTTCCCCGGTCGGGACATATCCGGTAACCTGCGGTCGACTCCGATCCTGATCGATGGAGTCCTCTTCGCTCCCAACGCGCTAGGGCTGGTCGACGCCTTCGATCCGGGCACGGGAGAGACGATCTGGCGTCAACGACCCTTCGATGCCAGCGCCGAGGAGGCCGGGGGCCGTAGCTCTCGAGGCGTGGACTACTGGCGAAACGGCGACGAGCGCCGACTCCTGTCCGTCCGAGGCGCCTACCTCTACGCGCTCGACCCGACCACCGGCGAGGCATACCCCGACTTCGGTGAACGCGGGCGCGTGAATCTGATTCCCCCCACGGCTCGGTCCTTCAGTTGGAGCTCCGGCCCCATCGTGGTCGGAGACGTGATCGTGATCGGAGGGGTGGTCGACGGCGCGGGCGACTCGGGTATGCGATGGCGAGGCAGCGCTCCGGAGAACGTTCGGGGGTACGACGTGCGTACGGGCCGATTCCTCTGGGCGTTCCACGTCGTGCCGGAAGACGGCGAAGTGGGCGTCGACACCTGGGGCGACGACTCGTGGAAGTATTCCGGCGACCTCGGATCGTGGTGCTGCCTCAGCGCGGACGAGGATCTCGGGCTCGTGTACGTGCCCTTCACGGCGCCCACCGCCGCCTACTACGGAGGGCATCGCCCCGGCGACAACCTCTTCTCGAACAGCCTCGTTGCGATCCAGGCCACGACCGGGGAGCGCGTCTGGCACTTCCAGATGGTGCATCACGACCTCTGGGAGTACGACACGGTCGGTCCCCCGACGCTCGGCGACATCACGGTCGAGGGCCGACGGATTCGAGCGGTCATGCAGCCGAGCAAGACCGGGTTCGTGTACGTCCTCGACCGCGAAACCGGTGAGCCCGTGTGGCCCATTGAGGAACGACCCGTGCCGCAGTCGACGGTGCCCGGTGAGCAGACGTCTCCCACCCAGCCGTTCCCCACCAAACCCGCCCCGTTCGCACGACAGGGCGTGACGGTCGACGACCTCATCGACTTCACTCCCGAACTTCGGAGTCGGGCTCTCGCGCTGGCGGACTCCTTCGTATTGGGCGAGATCTTCACGCCACCGTCCGTAGTGTCGGGTGGATCCGATGGCAAAGGCGGGACGCTGATGCTGCCCGGATCCTGGGGCGCCGGGAACTGGAATACCGGTGCCTTCGATCCCGAGGTGGGCATGTACTACGCCTTCGGGCACGAGATCCCGAGGGTGTATCGGCTCGCGCGGGCCACCGATCCCGAGTCGGAAATGGAGTACTGGAGCCCGAACCGGGACGCCCCGTACCTGGAGGGCTTACCGATCACCAAGCCGCCCTGGGGGCGGATCACGGCGATCGACATGAACACCGGGGAGCACGTGTGGTCGGCGGCGAACGGCCGCGGCCTGGAGGACCACCCGCTGCTCGCGGGCCTCGATCTTCCCACGCTGGGCATCGCCAGCCGGCCCGCGGCACTCGTCACGCGGACGCTGCTCTTCATGGGCGACGGGGGCAACGTGTTTGGGGGTGTTCAGCGGAACATGTGGGGAAAGGCGTTCCGCGCCTACGACAAGGCAACCGGTGACGTGATCTGGGAGACCGAGCTGCCGACCGGGGTCACCGGCGCGCCCATGACGTACATGCACGAAGGGCGGCAGTTCATCGTCGTGCCGATCGGGGGGCGCGACGACCCGCCGGAGTGGGTAGCGCTGGGCAGAGGCTAGGGCGACGACCCGCGTATCGGTCGATCACCGAGGACGATGCTCGGGGTGCAATGCGCCCTACCCAAAGCCTTCCTTGCTCGTCCCACAGGAGCTGGTCGAAAAACCGATACCGGCGCTGTCTCCCCGCCCCGGCAACCCCTCAGCAGGATTGGCAGTTGTGGTTGTTCTTGGCGCCCAGGCTCTCGAGCAGCGCGATCGTCGTGGGAAACGGGCTGATCCGCTGCTGGGGCCCATTGGCCATGTCGACCGTCGTCTGACCACGCCGGCTCACCGTCGTCACATCCGCTCCCTGCTCGACGAGGTAGAGAATCAGCTCGTCGTCCCCCCTCGCGGCCGCGTGGTGCACCGGGCTGTAACCGTTGTGATCGCGCGCGTTCACGTCCGCGCCGAGCTGCTCGACGAGGTACTTCACGGTCGACAGCCACGCGTCCGGGGCGTGCCTGTGCGAGTTTCCGGCGTACCCCTCGCCGTATCCGACGCCGCTGGCGGCATGGATGGGCCAGACACCGGGGCCACGCTCGGGAACCGGGGGAAGGCCCGAAGAATCCGCGCCCGAGCCGCCTGCTCCGCGGCTGGCTCTGCCCGGTGGTCTGACCGTGGGCACGTCGGGGTCCGCCCCGTACGCGACGAGCAGCTTCATCGCCTCGACGTCGGTGGCGTAGGCCGCACGCCAGAAAGGCGTCGCTCCGGCCGTGTTCACACGGAGCAAGTCGAACGTGTACGACATATACCAGAGGTGCTTGCGCAGGCGCACGTTGGGATCGACTCCCGCGTCCAGCAGCGCCCTCATGACGTCGAGGTACGTCGTCTCCTGCTGCTGGTACGCCTGCTGCTGCGGGTATCGCGACTTTGGCGCCCAAAAGGTGTTCAGCGTCGTGAAGAGGGGAGTCGCGCCCGCATCGCTCACGAGCGTGGGATCGGCGCCTCGCTCCAGAAGGATCAGCGCGAGATCGAAGTGCCCGTTGATGGTCGCCATCAGCATCGGGCTGGTGTGGTCCCCGGCACTCACTTGATCGATCTCGGCACCTGACTCCAGCAGCGTCAGAGCGACGTCCGTGTGACCCTCGCGCACGGCATGCAGGAGCGCGGTCAACCCGCCCCGCCTACCGACGAGGCCCGTGTACCCGGGGAACTCTTCGGCCCCCGCCTCGAGCTCTCTCGGTGGGGCGTCCGCAGCGCTCTCCAGCGATCGCTGGACGGCCTGAGCGGCATGGACCGCGGCCTGGACCTGGCTCGGGTCGGGCCGCCATGACACATCTCTTCCCGCCCGAAGCGCGTCCAGCACTTCGTCACGCACCTGGCGCGCCGCGCGATCGACCTCGTCGAGCGCGGAGATCTCCACGATCCGCGTCGTGAGCGAGACGTCGGCCCCGGCGGCGAGCAACGTCCTGACGACCTCGAGCCTGTTGGCCGAAGCCGCGAACATCAACGGCGTCTGGCCGCGTCCAGACTCACTTGCGTCGACCTCGGCACCGTGTGCGAGGAGGTGTGCGGTCGCTTCAGCGTTCCCGGAAGCCGCCGCGAAGT
This sequence comes from Gemmatimonadota bacterium, assembly GCA_036338615.1. Classification (GTDB taxonomy): domain Bacteria; phylum Gemmatimonadota; class Gemmatimonadetes; order Longimicrobiales; family Gaopeijiaceae; genus UBA1138. The sequence goes on along the minus strand of JAYZBT010000307.1, from coordinate 4,970 downwards.
GAAGCGCGGTCACCCGACCGGTCGACGTCACCGCCGCGACGTCCGCCCTCGCGTCCAACAGCACGCGGACCACGTCCGCGGATCCGGATCGGCTCGCGAGGTGGAGTGGCCGGTACGCGCCTATGCGCGTCACGGACTCGGTCAAGGCTCCCGCGGCGATCAGCGCCTCGGCCATGTCCGTATGTCCGTCTTCGGCCGCCCAGTGTAGGGCGGTCATGCCGTCGCCCTGGGCGGCATTCACGTCCGCACCTTGGAAGAGCAGTGCGCGCACCTGCTCGAGGTCGCCGCGCATCGCGGCGTCCGCGACCGGCGACTGGGCCGGGACCGCGGCGGAGAGAAGCGCGCTCAAGCAGAGCGCGCTCACGGCCTGCAGACGTCGAGCCCGGCGCATCAGCTCAGGGTCATCCTGCGCTCGACATCGGCGACGGCATCGACACCGAGAACTCCCCGGTGCTGTCGCCGAAGCTGCCGATGTCGTCGATGCCGAGGTCGTGTAGCAAGCTCAGCATCACGTTGGCCATGGGCGTCCCGTCCGGTGCCTTCAGATGGAGATCGCCCGGGTTGTGCCCATTCGCACCGCCGAGCACGATGAGGGGGCACCGCCGGTGGTTGTGCAGATTGCCGTCCGCCATCGGCGACCCGAACAGGATCATCGTCTTGTCGAGCAGGTTGCCGTCCCCCTCTTCCAGATCCGCTAATGCGTCCAGGAGGTAGGGCAGCAGGCTGACGTGGTATCGATTGATCTTGGCGAACTCGAGGATATTCTCCTCGCGGCCTCCGTGGTGAGACGCACGGTGGAACGGCCGCTCGGTTCCGCTCTCGGGATAGACGCGGCCGGAGGCGTCGCGGCCTGTCTTGAGCGAGAACACGCGCGTTACGTCGGAGGCGAAGGCGAGCGCCTGCAGATCGAACATCAGCTTCATGTGCTGCTCGAACGAGTCCGGCACGCCGGCCGGAGATTCCGGCAGCTCCCTCTCCTCCCCGCTGGCGTTTCGCGCCTCGATCGCCTGGATACGGCGCTCGATCTCGCGAACGTTGTCGAGGTAGCGGTCGAGCCGACCGAGGTCGGTCGGGCCGAGATCCTTCTTGAGGTGGGCGATCTCCTCGGTGATCCAATCCAGGATGCTCCGGTTGGTGCGCCTGCGCGCCGCCCGCTCCTCCGGGGTCCCTCCAGCCCCGAACAGCATGTCGAACGCTACTCGGGGGTCACGAATCATCGGAAGTGGCTCGCTCGGCGAAGCCCAGCTGATGGTGTCGGTGTAGGCGCACGCGTAGCCGTACGCGCACCCACCGGATTGGTCGACCGGCTCGATGCACAGCTGCATCGAAGGGATCGCGGTTTGCTGTCCGAAGCGTTGAGCGTAGATCTGGTCGAGCGACGTGCCCACGAAGAGGTCCGAGCCTCGCGTCTGCTTGGGATGGGACTGCGTGAGGTAGACCGCGCTCGAGCGGAAGTGATCTCCGCCGATCTCGGGCGCCTCGAACGCTTCCGCCATCCTCACGTCGGTATTGCTGACGATCGTCAGGCGGTCGCGGTAGCCTTCCAACGGGCCGAGCGCCGTCGGACTCAGGTCGAAGTCACGACCGATGCGAGCGGGCGACCAGAGGTTCTGCGTCGCACCCCACTCGTTGCAGCCCGCGGCCCCGTGCACCAACTCGATCGCGATCAGGCGCGTCGGGTCGTCGGCCACCGCGGCCTTCGACCAGACCCGGCCCGCGGGGACCATCGCATCCAGGAATGGCAGCGTCACCGTCGCACCCATGGCCCTGACGAAGGTGCGGCGAGGAATGTGCTTTCCGGTGATGAAGTCCATAGCCTCGGTCTCCTCGCGCCTCAGCGGCGCTGGTTCTCCTCCGAATCGTCGGTCACGGCCACCCGCTGCATCCTGAACGCGTCGCTACTCACGACGCCCAGAATGAAGGAGGACATCCGGTATTCGTCGGCCGCCGCACGCCGTGCGATATCACGGATCGTCGGCTGGTCGTAGTACTCTACGCGCCTACCCAGGGCGTACGCCATTAGATTCTCGGTGAACGTCCGTACTAGAGGGATCGGTCGCTTCGCCAGCGCCCGCTGCAGTTCCATGAGGTTCGAGACCGGGGTGCCGTCGTACAGCTCTCCGCGGGTGTCCAAAGCCATGTTGTTCTCGCGGATCCGCCACCTACCGGTGACGTCGAAGTTGTCGAGCGCGAGTCCGATCGGGTCCATGAGTCGGTGACACGAATTACACGACGGGCTCGCACGGTGAATCTCCATCCGCTCGCGAGTCGTGAGCAGCCGCCCGTCCTCCGCGTCGTCGGTCTCGTCCAGATCGGGCACGCCCGGGGGAGGCGGAGGGGGAGGCGTTCCCATGAGGACCTCCATCACCCACTTGCCCCGGAGCACCGGAGACGTGCGGTTCGCGTGCGACGTCAGCGTCAGGATGCTCCCGTGACCGAGCAGTCCTCGGCGACGCTCATCCGGGTACTTCACGTACCGGAAGTCGTCACCCATGACGCCCGGAATGCCGTAGTGGCGCGCGAGGCGCTCGTTCAGGTACGTGTAGTCCGCGCTGTACAGATCCAGGACGCTCCGGTCCTCATGGACGAGCGCGTTGAAGAACAGCTCGGTCTCGCGTCGCATCGCATCGGCGAGCTGCTGATCGAAATCAGGGAACCAGAACTGATCGGGATGGACCTTGTCCAGGTCCTGGAGCCGGAGCCACTGCCCGGCGAACCTCGGCCCGAGCGCCTCGGCCCTGGGGTCGGCCAGCATCCTACGAACCTGCTGCTCGAGCCGGCCGTCGTGTGAGAGTTCTCCTTGCTGCGCCGCCCGGCGGAGCTCCGTGTCGGGCGGGGTCCCCCACAGGAAGAAGGAGAGTCGCGAGGCTAGGTCGAGGTCCCCGACCCGGTAGCTCTCCCCCGGCTCGGTGCCCGACGGGGCTTCCTCGAAGCGGAATACGAAGTGGGGACTAGCAAGGATCGCCTGAACGCCGGTCCTCACGCCGATCTCGAAGCCCTCGTCCGCACCGTCGTCGTAGAACGCCATCAGCGTCTCGACGTCACGCCGGGCGAGCGGCCGTCGGTAGGCGTTAGACGCCAGGCGTGACAGGATCTTCTCCGCGCACGGCCGGGCCTCGCTCGGAGACGTGGGCCGGCACGTGAAGATCCGCTCTCGGCTCGGGGTACTCGAGACTCCTGTCACCTCCCTGGGGCCCGAGACGATGAGGTCCCGGACGTGCGGGAGGATCGTGAGCCCGTACCCGCTGATACCGGTGTGGCGGTCCGCCAACGACCACTCGTGCGGCGAAACCAGGTCCTCGGCCGGTCCTTCCGTGCGACGGACGAAGGCAGCGGTCACTCGCTGCGGCCCAGCGCGCACGTGGATCGGGTCCGTACGCATGGAGATCCCCTCGGGATCACCAATCCGCATCCACTGATCGAGGTCGAGCAGAGCGGCGCGCTCACCGTTTATCGAAATATCGAGTTGCTCGAAGCGCGCGATCTGCCCTACGAAGCCGTCTCCGGTCGTCGTGTGCTCGAACACGATACGGAAGAGATACTCGCCGTCCGCGGGGAAGTTGTGCACCACCGAGACACCACCTCGGGTGCCAAACGGGGCACCGGGGACTCGCTCGCTCTGGGAGTTGTAACCCGAGACGTTGTAGGTGCGCTCGCTGGGCCTCGCCGTTGGATCCCCTACCGCGAGGCGGCTGATCTCCGCCGCGGCGTTCAGATATGCGTCGAGCAGTGTCGCGGAGAGGATCTGCGCGTCGGCGATGTTGTCGAAGTTCTCGCTCTTGGTGTCGAGCGGCAGGAAGTCGCCGGCATCGATATCGAGCGCGAGCAGGTCCTGGACCGAGCGCTCGTACTCCGACCGGTTCAGGCGCTGAAAGGTGCGCCCGCCCGGGTTGGGGTTGTCGGCCGCCGCCGCGTCGATCTCCCTCTCGAGTCCCTCTACGAGTGTGAGCAGCGTATCACCCGCGGGGCGAGGCGATCCAGGCGGCGGCATCATCCCCGCGCGCAGCTTTCGGATCATCTTTTCCGTGAGTTCGCCGGCATCCCCGGGAGCCGTCGCGTCGTACCCCTCGAGCGACAGGTTCCCGGTGAGCCGTCGGTCACTGTGGCAGCGCACGCAGTACCGCTGAATGACCTCGTCATCGGACGCCGACTGATGGTCGGCGGTTGCGATCACCGTGCTGCCCGTGCCTTCCAGCGGATAGCTCGGCGCCGTCCGCACCCCCGAATCCCCGACCGCCACGAGCGAGAGCCCGAGCGTCGCTGAGATCAGGGTCAGCGTCTTCATGGAGTCCTCATCGGCTAGGGAACGGTCGGGTGACCGGCACCCCGGGAGTATAGGCTTGGGGCGGAAAGGTGGCCAGGAAGACGGTGAATCGATGGAGCGGTGGGGAGAGGCGATCGCGTCCGGCCCGCTATGTTCCCACGGGCCACCTCCTCTTCGCTCGTGGCTCGGTGCTATACGCGGCACCATTCGATGCGGACAAACTCGAGCAGACCGGAGCGGCCCATCCTGTTCGCGACGGAATCGCCTTCGCGCCAGGCGACGCCCTCGCATTCTACTCGTTGTCCGACGATGGAACATTGGTCTACGTGGCCGCCGAAGACTTGGACGTACTGTCGCTCATCGTGGCGGTGGACCGAGCGACCGGCGAGGAGACAGAGCTGCTGCTTGAGCCCGGAGCTTACAGACAACCGGCTCTATCACCCGACGGCCGGTCGCTCGCTTTGTCGATCAGCCCTCTCGGCGAGGCTCGGGACCTCATAGTCGTCGATGTCGCGACCGGAAGATCCGTTCCACTGGCACAGAGTCCGGCGGCAGAGTTCGCACCGCTTTGGACGCCGGGAGGCGACCGAGTGTTCTTCGCCTGCGAGGTGCTCGCGTACGATATCTGCTCCCGAGCCCCCAATACCAGCGAAGACGAGTCGCTGTTCTTGTCGACGGATTTTGATAAGGTCCCCTACTCGTTTTC
>JAYZBT010000306.1:0-14671 GCA_036338615.1 Gemmatimonadota bacterium | reverse complement strand
ATCTGCTGAATGTTATCCATGTTCCTGGCTAATCCATGAGCTCGAGGTCGAGTTCTTCTACCGCCCGTTCTAGGCGGGGTTCCTGGCGGAACAGGGCCTTCATCGTATCCCCCCGAACCTCCTCCTCCGTGCTGCGAGTGGCCTCCGACGGCGACCCCACCCGTACATCGGGTACCCGACCCAAATACGGCTCCAGTCCCCTGCGGATCTCGTCCAGGACCGTTGGCGAACATAACCTTTCGGCCCCCGGACCGGGCAAGGGCGTGATCTCGATGCGTCCGTCGGGCAGAGCAATCAGCTCAGCCGAGCGGAGGAAGGCGGTGAGCCCCTTCGGCACAGAATCCCCTGCATCGAGCCAACGCTGCCACGCCTCGGCGGCACTCGAGGAGGGCCGGATCTCTTCCGCGGGGCCCGCGTGCTGCCGCGCCAACCCGTTGCCACCGATCACCTCTGTGGTAGCGTCCTCTACCACATCTAACTTCAATGTGTTAACTGTTTTAGCATCACTTATCTCATGCGTGACATTACTGCCCTCTTGAGTGCTAGGTCCGCCGCCGCCGCCGCGACCCGCGGGCGGTGGGGCTCCCCCCAGCGCCGAAATCAACTCCTCGAGGTGGACCGTACGATCCATATAACTCAGCCGAAGCAGCAACATCTCGATGAGCACTCGGGGGTTGGCGCTCCGCTTCAGGCTGCCCTGGCTCTCGAGTTCAGCAGCGGCCGAAAGCATGCGAACCAAGTCGGGAGCCTCGAACCGATCGGCACGCTCGGCAAACTGCGCGCGCAGCTCTTCCGGTAGGTCGAGGGGCGTTTCCGGCGCGAGGCGGAGCCGGAGCAGCGTGCGCAGGACGTCCAGGAGACCATGGTAGAATTCGACGAGATCGTAGCCGTCGTCGACCAACTTCTCCACCAGCTCGAACACGCGCTCGTGGCGATCGCTGACCAGGATGTCGAGCAGTTCCAAATAGCGCTCTTCTTCGACGAGGCCAAGGACGCGGCGCACGGCATCGGAAGCCACGTCACCGCCGGTCAAAGACATGACCTGGTCCAGCAGTGAGAGGGCGTCACGCATCCCCCCATCTGCCTTTCGCGCGATCAAGCGTAGGGCATCCGCGGGCGCGGCCGAGCCTTCCTGCTCGAGCACCGAGCCCAATCGGGACACAATGTCTGCGCTCCCGATACGTCGAAAGTCGAATCGCTGGCACCGCGACAGAATCGGGGCGGCCGACTGCTGGATCTTTTGGGGCTCGGTCGTCGCGAAGACGAAGATCACCCGCGGCGGTGGCTCCTCCAAAATCTTCAGCAAGGCGTTCCACGCCTCACGGGTGAGCATGTGCGCCTCATCGACGATGTACACCTTGTGGCGTCCCTCGCCAGAGGGCGCATACATCGCCCGCTCACGCAGATCGCGCGCGTCGTCGACCCCCCGGTTGGACGCCGCGTCGATTTCGACCACGTCCAACGCCGTATGGCCACCCCAGATTCGGGCGCAGTTCTCGCAGGTCCCACACGGCTCGCCTTCCTGAGTACGCTCGGGGCAGTTCAGCGCCATGGCGAGAACGCGCGCCAGAGTCGTCTTGCCGACGCCACGAGGCCCACAGAAGAGGTAGGCGTGTCCAACCCGCCCGCCCGCGACCGCGTTCCGGAGCGTCTCCGAAACGTGCTCCTGAGTCGCTACATCGGCGAACGAGCGGGGTCGGTACTTTCGAGCTAAGGCAGTGTGGGCCAATACGTTACCGTGTTAAGGGACCGCAACTCATTCCCCTCCCGAGGCGGGTTGTTCGGCACCGCTGGAGGGAAGGAAGATGCCCCAGGCGACCCGCAGCCACGATCACCGCACTTACCGCTGCTACCTGCGGGGTCCTGACGGATTCGTGAGCTTTCGCCCTGCGGACCTGGGGCACCCAACAAGGTATTTCTGGGGGGCTGGACGGTCAACGCATCGGGGCCCGGCAGACGTTCCCGATCGGCCTCCTAGGGCCAACCCGGCCTCCACGCGTCCTCGATGTGCTCCAGCCGCGTGACCCCACGGTCCGGCCCCACCTCGATCGCGATGACGTCGAAACGAATCTGAGCCTCGTGCGCCGGATGGCGCACGAGGTACTCGGCGGCCACCGCCTCGATCTCGCGACGCTTCTTCCAGGTTACAGCGTCCTCCGGCCGGCCATACCCGTCCCCGGCCCTGGTCTTCACCTCGACGAAGGCGATCAAGCCTGCTCTCCGTACAACCAAGTCGACCTCTCTGCGGCCGAAGCGATAGTTGCCCGCCAAGATCGTCCAACCCGCAGCGCTCAGGTACTGGATGGCGAGTTGTTCACCGCGCCGCCCCAACGCGTGCGGCCCGTGGTGCGGGGAGACAGCCATCAAGAACGATCGTGCGCGGTGTGGGACGTTGAAATGGCTGCGTGGGCACCCTCACCGAAGCTACGGCAGCGGCGGAATCACTCCCCTACCGATCGCGTTCGCGATGACCCCGATCTGTTCCATGAGAGTCGCGAACTGCTCCGGATAGAGCGACTGGGCGCCATCCGACATGGCGCGCGGTGGATCCGCGTGCACCTCCACGATCAACCCATCCGCACCCCCAGCCACCGCCGCTCGACCCATGGGCGTCACCATCGATCGAAGGCCAGTACCATGGCTAGGGTCCGCGATGATCGGAAGATGCGAGAGAGACTGCACGACCGGGATAGCCGCCAGGTCCAATACGTTCCTGGTATGCGTGTCGAAGCTGCGAACGCCGCGCTCGCACAAAATGACGTTAGGATTCCCCTCCGCCAGCACGTACTCCGCAGCCAGCAGGAACTCCTCGATGGTCGCAGACATGCCGCGTTTGAGCAGAACAGGCTTTCCGGCGCGACCGGCGCGTCGGAGAAGTGGGTAGTTCTGCATGTTGCGAGCGCCGATCTGGACCACATCCGCGTACTGCGCCACGAGGTCGACTCCCTCCGGATCAAGGGCCTCGGTCACGATCGCCAATCCGGTTTGCTCTCGAGCCTCCGCCAATAACTCGAGCCCCTCGAGGCCGAGACCCTGGAAGGAATACGGTGAGGTCCGCGGCTTGAAGGCCCCGCCACGGAGGACGGTCGCCCCTAGGTCCTTCAGTTGGTGGGCAACGTCGAGGATCTGAGGCCCGCTCTCCACCGCGCACGGTCCAGCGATCACGGCGATGTCCACGCCGCCGAACGACGTCCCGTTGGGGAGCGAGACGATGGTATCCTCCTGCTGCCATTCTCTCGACACCTGCTTGTAGGGGTGCGTGACCGCAATGACCTCGAGCACCCCCTCGAGTCCTCGAAGGCGGCCCGCGTCCACGCCGCCGTCATTGCCGATGAGGCCTACCGCCGTGCGCTGCCCACCCGGGATCGGACGGGCGTCGTACCCCATCTCACCAATTACCTCTACGACCGCCTCGATCTGGTCGGGGGAGGCAGCATTCTTCATGACGACGAGCATCAGGTGGGGTCTCGTTGGGGAATGGGGCTCGGGAATCTAAACATCTGTTGTGGGCGCCTCAACGGACGGCGCACCGACTACGAGCCCGTCTGGGCCCATGAAAACGGTCAGGCCGTCCTCGCCCGGTACGATGTCCCCGCCGAATCCATGTCCGGCGACGAGCCCTGCCGCCTCGGCCGGAGACGTCGGTGGGTATACGTGCGTGAGGATGAGCAGCTCTGGGTCGGCCAGTGTAGCGAGGCGGGAAAGGCCGGACGGAGCGAGGTGCAGGGCCATCTCGGGGGGGTCGGTGAGCGCGCATTCTCCGATGAGCACCCTGCAACCCCTCAGAAACTCGGCGAGCGCATCCGATGGACCGGTATCGCCGGTGTAACCCACGGTTCCGTCCGGGGTCTCGACCCGATACGCCACGGATTCGTTCGTGTGGGGCGTTGGGTGGGCACGCATGCGGAGGGTCGACGCCCCATGCTGCAATACGTCCCCCATCCCGAGCTCGACGACCGACAGCGGAAATCCGGGCTCCAGTACGTGGTCCCCGAGCGCTGAGCCGAGGCGGTCCAGGAATTCACCGAAGCCCGGTGGGCCGACCAACGTCAGCGGCTCCTCTCTGCGGCCCGCAAAGGCGTATTTGAGGGCGAAGAGAAGCCCAGAGAGGTCGCCCACGTGATCGAGGTGGTAGTGGCTCACCGCCACGTGCGTCAGCCCCGGCCAGGCCACGGTATGTCGGGCGAGGCCATGCAGCGTCCCCGACCCGCAATCGAGCAGGACCCGAAAACCCTCTCCTTCGACCAAGTGCGCCGCCGAGGATCGGGACGCATCGGGAAGCAGGGTCCCGGAGCCGAGTATCCGGACGACCGTCACAAAGCGCCTGAACTCTAGGCGGCGCCCGCCGCCTCGAGAGCCTCTTCGAGCTTGACCCCGACAATGGTGCTGACGCCCGGCTCTTCCATCGTCACTCCGTAGATCCAGTCGGCCGCCTCGATGGTGCGCGGATTGTGCGTGATGACCACGAACTGGCTCTCGCTCTTGAAGTCCTGAAGCAACTTGATGAAACGCCCGATGTTGTTCTCGTCCAACGGGGCGTCCACCTCGTCGAGCACGCAAAACGGGCTCGGCTTCACCAGGTAGATGCCGAAGAGAAGCGACAGCGCCGTAAGCGCACGCTCTCCGCCGGAAAGAAGGTCGATGCGCCGTGTTTTCTTGCCGCGCGGAGACGCATGGATCTCGATCGGCGACTCGAGCGGATCCGCTTCGTCCTGAAGCCAGATGTCCGCTTCACCGCCCTCGAAGAGTCTCAGGAACGTCTTCCTGAAGTTCTCCCGGATATCCCCGAACGTCCCCATGAAGAGGTCGGTGGCCGTCTTGTTGATCTCTCGGATCGCGGACCGCAGGTCGTTCCGGGCCGCCACCAGATCGTCCCTCTGTTCCGTGAGGAAGTCGAGACGCTGACTCTCTTCCTCGTGCTCCTCCACCGCCAGCATGTTCACCGGGCCGATCTTCTCCAGTGCGAGAACGAGCTCTCGAAGTTCCTCCTGTAGGGTCTCCTGCTCGCCCTCCACCGGCCCGGCCTCTTCGAGTAGGGTCTCGAGGGGTCGTCCCCATTCGCCCTCCAGGCGTTCCCGGATGCGCCCGATGCGTCCGCCCAGCTCTTGGCGTTCAAGCTCCAGCTGGTGCCGTCGATCGGACGCCGCGCGCTCCTCGGTCCGAGCTTCGCGAACCCGCTTGTCGGCGACGGCTAGGGCCTGGGCGACTTCCTGGAGCGCTTCATCTCGTTCGCGGACCTGCTGCTCAGCGGTGGTCCGTTCGCTGAACAATTGCTCTGTCGCCTGCTCGCCGTCCTCGCGAATGCTCTTTGCCTCAGCGCGTTCCTCGAGCAGGCTGCTCTCTTCGAGATCGAGCGAGGCGACGCGTTCGTGAGCCTGCGTCCGCGTCGCGACGACCGTCTCCAGTCGCTCCGTGAGGCGCGTCACGTCCCCTTCCAGGTGAGCCACATCAACGGCGAGTCGGGCCTCCTCGGCACGGGCCGTCTCGTACTCTTCCTGAACAGCATCGACCGCGTGGCGGGCGTTCTCTCTCTCGCTGTTCAGCCCCTCCTCCTGCTGAACGAGGATCTCGCGGTCGTCCCGCGCCTCCTGCGCCCGCTCCAAAGCGCCCGCCCGGGCCACCTTCGCGCCTTCTGCCTGTCGGGAGAACTCGTCACGCAGGCTGTCCATCCTCCCTTGCTGATCGGACTGAGCGTCGAGCTCCGCACGGACCTTCCGAAGCTCGTCCTCGGCGCCGCGGAACTGAGCACGCCGCTGCTCGAGCGCATGCCCGGCCTCGTCGAGCGCCTTTTCGCCCTGCTCCCGCCTCACCCGGGCGCCGTCCGCGATGGAGGCCGCATCATCGCGTTCCGCGGAGATCTCCCGGAGCTGCTCCTTCCGCTCGAGCACGCCCGAGGCGCCGGAGGGATTCCCTACCCGTACCATCCCCCTGGACTCCGTCACGAGAACGCCGCCGACGGTCGGCATTTCGACCCCCGCCAGCAGCACGCGCACCCAAGCCTCTCCGTCCCCGTGCGCCCGAACCCCGCTCAGCAGTGCGCCGTCTCCAGCCACGGGAGGAACACCGTCGAGCGGCAGCAATACCAAGCCACCACCACTCTCCCAACTCTCCGCGAACCACGAAGCCAGTCGCTCGACCGCCGCTCCATCTCGCACCACCAACGCCCGGGTCAGGGATCCGAGAAAGGACTCTACGGCCGTCGAGGTGGAGGCATCGGCTTCGATGAAGTCGGCGAGGGTGCCCAGAACCGCGGCGTCCTCCAGCGCGAGCGCTGCTTTCACGACCGGCTCCAGCCCCTCCTGATCCTGCTCGAGCTGCTCGAGCGCCTGCTTTCGTGCTCCGGCGGTGGCCGCCCGTGCCCTGGCCTCTCGTTCGGCAACCAGGGCCTGGCTCAACTCTTCGCGCGCGGGGGTGGCCGCGAGCGACCACGCCTCCACCTCGGCGCGAGCGGTTTCCAGGGCCTCCGACAACTCGTGGAGTCGACCCGAGAACAGGTCGCCCTGGGACTCCATCTCCAGAAGTGCGTCCGCCGTCGATTCGAGCTCATGAGCAACGCGCGTGAGGCGGCGCTCCAACTCATCCGCCTGGGCATCCGATGCCTGGGCGTCGCCCTCGAGCTGCGCACCGCGCCGCACGAGGTCGCGCTCCCGCATCTCGACCTCATCGAGGCTCGCGCGCGCTAGCTGAAGGCGCTCACGCACGTTCTGCACCGCAGCCGAACGCTCGGCGGCCACACTGCGTAGACCGTCGAGCTCCTTAGCGGCCCGATCGCGGTCCGAGCCCAGGACTCCCTCGTCGTGCTCGAGGGTCTTCGCCTGCTGGCTCGCCTGAGCGCGTTCGGCGTCGATCTGCGCCAAGCGGCGTTCGGCATAGGCGGCGCGCTCGTCGGCTACGGCCAAGTCCCGTTCCCACCGGACGAGCTGCTCGCGCACCGCCTCCAACACCTTGGTAGCCTCGGCTCTCGCCTTCTCGGCGTCGACCTGCCTGAGGCGTAACGATTCGTACCGAGCCTCGGCCGCACCCAACTCGGCGACCTTCCCTTGCCCTGTCTGCTCATCCCCTTCGAGCGCCTTCTCAACGCCGCGTAGGCGGTCGTGCAGCGTCTCCAGTTGATGGCGAACCACCGCTACTTCGACGTCGAGCCGGCGCTGACGATACTCAAGATAGCGTTGAGCCTTGCCTTTCTGGCGGGACAGCGAGCGAACCTTGGTTTGCACCTCCGCGATCACGTCTTCGAGGCGCTGCAGGTCCATTTCCGCCCGCTCGAGCCGTCGCGTGGCTGCCTTTCGTCGATCCTTGTACTTGCCGATGCCGGCAGCCTCTTCGAAAAGTCCGCGGCGCTCGTCGGCACGATCCGAGAGGATTGCATCGATCATGCGGTTCTCGATGATCGAATAGGCGTTGGCGCCCAGGCCGGTATCGCGGCACAGGTCCACGACATCGCGCAAGCGGCACGCGGACCGATTGATGGAGTATTCGCTGCCTCCGTCCCGGAAGATCTGCCGCCCGATCTCCACCTCCTCGTACGGAACGGGGAGGGCGCCGTCCTCGTTGCTCACCGTAAGCGATACCGAACTGCGGTTCACGGGACGCCGGTTCACGGTACCCTGGAAGATCGACTCCTCCATCTTCGCACCGCGGATCGCCCCCGGACGCTGCTCACCAAGCACCCAGCGAATCGCGTCGCTGATGTTGGATTTTCCGCATCCGTTGGGGCCTACGACGGCTGTGATCCCACCGTGAAACTCGATCTTTGTTGCATCCGCGAAGGACTTGAAGCCCTGGAGTTTTAGGGAACGCAGCTTCATGGATTCTCGGTAGTAGTCACGGTATGCGTCCCACTCGTGTTGAGAGCGTCGGGTCGTTCAGCCCTTGCGCCTCTAAATGGCCTCGTAGGTAGGTGGCTTCTTGCTCGTTGGCATAGGCACCGGCGTAGATGCGGTACCTCGTGCTGCCGTCGGACATGTCCATTGCCAGCACATACGCCGGCACGTCGAGCCCAACGAGCACCTCGATGCGCCGGGTCGCCGCGTCTCGTTCCGCGTACACCCCCAGGTCGAACGCCACTGGGGTCTCCCTCATGACCCAGGTGGAGCGATCCGCCCCGGTCTCAGCCGCGACGCGATCCGCGAGGGACTCCGCCGAAGCCGAGTCTGTCGCTGGCCCAACCAGCACCCTGTGAAAGAGCGTGCCGTCGATCATGATGGGCGCGACGGCGACCAGGACCCCTTGCGCACTAGAGACCGAGTTCGCTCGAGTCGCGGCCACATCGGCATCCTGAAAGGCCCCTACCGTCACCGAATATGCCAGCGTCGGGTTCGTCGAAGTGATCGGCGGCGGGGATGCCTGAGAGACGGCACCCGCATCGAGTTCGCCATCTGTGCTCTCGGGCGCCATCCACGGCCATGGAATGTCCACCATGCCCATCGCGCCCGCGCCGAAGATCATCAGCGCGAGGAGCCCCACGAGGAGCCCCAAGCGCCTGTTCGACTTGGTGGCGACAGCTGCGGGGGGATGCCCCGCGGCCTCGACGATGGTGGCCTCTGCCTCGGGCAGCATAGCGTCCGAAGCTTCCCCTTCCTCCGAGGGCGCCGCCGAAGCTCCGCTTGGGGCCTCCCCTGAATCCGATCCGGAGTCCGAAGCAAAGTCCTCTTGATCGCTCGCCTCCGAAGCATCCTTGGCCCCTTCCGCCACCATACTGACCAGCGGGTCGAAGACGTCCGCCTCGTCGTCCTGCGGTAGTGAGTCGCTCGGCGCGGTCGAGGCAGGACCGAGCACGGCCCAGATCGGCGCCAGCGTGCCGTCGACAGCGGGCCAGGGGTCCTCAGGCGCCGCGGCGAGTACGATGACGTCCGTCGCCAGATTCAGCAGAGCAGCCCTGCCTGCAGCGTCAGCGCCAATGAATGAGATCAAGGTGACACCGGCATCGACGAATCCGGCGCAGAGGCGTCTCCAACGCTCGCTCGCCAGGACGTCGGCAGGGTCGGCCGGGGCCGTTCCGGCGGTGATGAAGAAGTACGTCCCTTCCTCGGTCCGCTTGGCTACCCGTCGCACCGAGGAGCCGAAGAGCACCGTGTCAGAAACGCCTTCCGCGTTGTCGGATCCGACGTGTTCATGAAGCGTCGCCTCCGCTAGGCCGGCGTCCGCGAGCACCACCTTGTGACCGGCCTGGCTCCAGGACTCTGCGACCGAGCATGTAGCCTCGAGCGCCCACCCCTGCTCCCGAACGCTATCGGTGGCGACCACTACGACGAGCCTTCCCGAGCGCTCAGCGTGCTCCGGAAGCACCGGAGCGGCATTCGTGTCGAATGCCCTCCATTCGGGAAGGTCTACCATAGGCGCAACATCGATCTCATGGCCCGGCACCCGTGCCGTGCCGCACGACAAGCTAGGCCTGTCGTGCCCCGGTAGCAAACCCGGCTCACGCCCAAAAACTCAAGCGGAACAGGCATTATCGAAGGTCAGGCCTCCTGGGGAGCCTCCCACCGAGGCGCGTCCCCCCAGAGGTTTTCGAGTTGATAGAAATCTCGCGCCAGGGGGTGGAATACGTGGACCACGAAGTCGATGTAGTCCAGCAGTACCCACCGACCACCGCTCATGCCCTCGGTGTGCGCCGGACGCACGTTGGTCTTCTTCAATTCCTCCACTACGCGTTCCGCGATCGCCTTCACCTGAACGTTCGAGTTCCCGCTCGCCAGGACGAAGTAGTCCGTGGCCGTCGAGAGGCCCCGTAGGTCGAGAATCAAGACGCCGTGCCCCTTCTGCTCGAGAGCGAGCTCGGCCGCGCGCGTGACTTCGGTCGGGAATTCCAGCGCGTCCGGTTGCACAGCCGTCAGCCCTCTTCCCGCTCCACACCGACCTCGATGCTCACCTCGACCTCGGCGTGCAGCCGAATGGCGACATCCACCACGCCGATCGCCTTGAGGGGCTCGTCGAGCAAGAGCGCCCGCTTGTCGAGCTCGAAATCGAGCTCGCCCTCGTTTACGAGATCGACGATCTCAGCAGCCGTCACAGAACCGAACAGCTTGCCGTCGTCTCCTGCTCGCGCTGCGAACATCAACGACACTCCCTCGAGCTGTGACGCGCGGCGGCATGCCTCGAGGTAGTCGCGGCGGGAGCGCTCCTCCTCGCGCACTTGCTCCTCCTCGAGGAGCCGGATGTTGGCATCACTGGCCGTATAGGCCAGCCCCTGCGGGACCAGGTAGTTGCGCCCATATCCAGCCTTGACCTGCACGACCTCACCGGCCTCACCGAGGTTCTCGACTGCCTTCTTCAAGATCAGCTTCATCATTCCTCCAAAGCATCTTTATCGGTGGTGATCTCCGCCACCCGTCCGCGAACGTCCAGCCAAGTGTCACCCACGCCGATCACCAGCGCGCCACCCAGGAGCATGCCTGGGACGAGCAGGAGCCCGACACCAGTTAGGACGTACCCGATCAGCGAAACACCGCCACTTACGAACACCACGACGGCCGCGCCACGCAAAGCGTACAACGCGCCCATGAAGACCACTGCGTTGGCCCCAACCCTCCCGAGCGGCTCGTGCATGGCTGCAACGAGCAGCACGAGCCCCACGACCAACACCCACACCAAGTGGTCGTTGAATCGATAATATCTCAGGAGGCCCAAAGAGTTCGCAGAACTCGCCTCCCGTCCTCTACCGCTGGCCAAGCGAACGTAGCTCCACCACACCACGCAGAGAGCGGCCATCGATGCCAGGCCCGTAATCGCCGGAAACACATGCAACTGGGCGTCAACGGCATCATAGATCGAAGTGACCACAGCTGGTGCCAGAGCCTCGCCCCCCCGCATCCATGTCACACCTTCCAACATCGGGGCGATCGCACTCTTGACGCGATCGGTGATCGCCCAGTTCAGCACGCTCCAGGCCCCGACGCGAAATCCCACAAGGCACGCGGCCGCACCCGCCGCGCCGAACACGGCGCCCAACGCCCGTGTCGAAGGCCTGGACGCAGGCCAGACCAGCGAGAGTGCGACGAACCACCCGCCCAGCAACAGTGCCCACCCGCGCTCCACGAACCACGCGGCATCCGTGACCCCAGATACGCTGGCAAGCAGCGCGAGCACGATTGCGGTGAACATTCCGAAGCCGCGCAGGCCTTTCACGCCGACCAGCAGCAGGAACGGGATCGCCAATAGCACGGCCGGATTGGTGACTGAAGCGAAGCAGGCCACCGCGAAGAGCGCGGCGGCGCTCCTCCACCCGCGATCCACCGTGGTCGCGCCTTCGATCGGGCGGGGTTCCGACACGGACGATCAGCCCTCGGTCCGCCGCGTGTACGGGATCAAGGCGAGGTACCGCGCGCGCTTTATCGCCCGCCCAAGTTGACGCTGAAACCGCGCCGAGACCTTGGTCGTGCGCTTGGGCAGAATCTTGCCCTGCTCCGTCAGAAAGTGCGACAGCGTGCCCACGTCCTTGTAGTCGAGAATGAGGATCGGCGGACCCTCCATGCGACGACGACGTCCACGGGGCCCCGAGAACTCCGAGGGGCCTGCACGATTGTGCTCTTCCTCTTCACGTTGTACCGGGGCCTGCGCTTCTTCGTCGTCCGCCTCGTCCTCGTCCTCGTCCTCCCTCTGCCGCGTGGAGGGCGGGCGCGCTTCTCCGAGCACCGAGGCACCATCCGTAGGCTCCCCTTCGTTCACGACCAAGATGTATCGCATCACCTCACCGTCGAGCTTGAGCAGGCGCTCGTACTCGGGGAGTGCGTCCGGCGCGGCGGTGAATTGAGCGACGACGTAGTAGCCGGCCGACAACTTGTTGATTGGATAAGCGAGCTGGCGGGTGCCCCAGTGGTCGATCGCGGAGACCTCCCCACCTTTGGAGGTCACCAGCTCGTGGAGCCGCTGGAGCTTGGCGGTGACGGCGTCTTCTAGGATCGCCGGGTCGAGGATGTACACGACCTCGTAAATTCGCATGCTTCGTTCCCTTGGTCCGTGGGTTTGCGGGCTCAGTCCTCTCGTCCCTGTAGGCTGCGAGGCCGGGGGCGAAGACGGAGCGGGATGTCTGTTTTGTGTGCCGAGTTTGGCACAGCGAAAAAGCTAGTGGATCGGTCGCGGCCGAGGAAGCGCGCCGGTTACTACAGCGCGGACTGAACGGCCGCGATCAGGACTGGATAGCGCGCATACCCCCAGCGGGCCTCTTCTACATCGAGGCGCTCTCGGTTCGTGTGGGCGAAACTCTCCTCGCCCGGGGCGAAGCCGACCGTCGGGATCCCGTGCACACCACACGACCAGCCTCCATCGGTCGCGAACGTCCACGGGCGGACCGTGGCGTCGTCCTCGACACGCTCGCGCCGACCGACCGAACGAGCCGCGGCTTCAACCACCGGATGCGAAGGATCCATGAGGAAGCCGGGAGTGAATAGATTCCTGTCGGCGACGATCCCGGTATACGTGACCTGTCGCTCCGTCGCCATGCGCACCTCCCACGCCATCCCCTCGGGGACCGACGGGATGCGCGCCTGTACCGCTTCTCGCACCCGCCGAACCAGCGACTCGTGGTCATCACCGGGAAGGATTCTCCAATCCAGCGCAACGACCACTCGATCGGGGATGACATTCCGGGTCTGCGGTAGTACGTCCACCATCGTGGGGACGACGCTGGCGGCGCCGAGGAGATCGTCCGTTTCTTGAGCCGCCGCGAGGTCACGAACCGCCAATAGCACGTCGCCCAGCAGGTCGAGCGCATTGCTCGCCCGTCCCGGGGCGCTGGCGTGGCCGGCCACCCCGGTCAGGGCGACTTCGACCTCCGCTCTCCCTCGGTGGCCGATGCAGATGTCGCCGTGCGTGGCCTCGCCGATGATCACCACCCCCGGTTTCACCTCGCCCGATTCGAGCAGATGCTTCATGCCGAGGCCGCCGCGTTCCTCATACACCGTGTGCGCGACGATCACGTCGCCTGGCGCCTCTCCGATCATGGACGCGGCAGCATAGGTCTGCAGCGCGAGCGGGCCCTTGATGTCCATGGCGCCACGACCGTGCAGAAATCCGTCACGGACCTCGCCGCTGAACGGCGGCACTTCCCACTCCGCGTGATCGCCCTCCGCGACTACATCGAGGTGGCTGTTGAGCATCGCGGGCGGGGCGTCACCACGCCCACGCGCGACCCCGATCACATTGCCCGCGTCGTCCACGCGCACGTCCGCCAGCCCGAGCGCCTCCATTTCCTGGTGCACGCGACCCGCGACGTTGCCCTCCCCGCCGGAAAGGCCGGGAATGGCGATCAGGTCGCTGGCGAACGCCAGCGCGTTCTCGAAGGTGGGCTGTTTCACCATCGCCTCGCCTTGTACGCTCAACCGAAAATGCCCTCGATCGTATCGATCAGCCATGACGTGGACTGCGCGTCGACGTCGATGCCGTGATGAGCCGCGAACCA
Organism: Gemmatimonadota bacterium; assembly: GCA_036338615.1. Lineage (GTDB taxonomy): Bacteria > Gemmatimonadota > Gemmatimonadetes > Longimicrobiales > Gaopeijiaceae > UBA1138. Next base: position 1,272 of record JAYZBT010000306.1, on the reverse strand, counting down.
TGGAGCGAGCACCAGGGAAACGACGGTCATGAGCTTGATGAGGATATTCAGGGACGGGCCCGACGTGTCCTTGAACGGGTCACCGACGGTGTCACCTATCACGGCCGCCATGTGCGGCTCGGAGCCCTTTCCGCCGAACGCGCCGGCCTCGATGTACTTCTTGGCGTTGTCCCATGCGCCACCGGCGTTGGCCATGAAGAGGGCCATGAGCACGCCGGTCACCATCGCTCCGGCGAGCATGCCGCCCAGGGCGGTGGGCCCCATGAAATACCCCACGAGGACCGGCGCCAGCACCGCGGTGAGGCCCGGCAAGATCATCTCCCGGAGCGCGGCCTGCGTCGAGATGTCGATGCAGCGTGCGGAGTCCGGCTTCGCGGTGCCGTCCATGATGCCGGGGATCTCTCTGAACTGGCGGCGCACCTCGTCCACCATTCCCTGAGCCGCTCGGCCCACCGCCGTCATCGTGAGCGCGGCCACGAAGAACGGCAGCATACCACCGATGAACAGGCCGATCACCACGATTGGATCGATGATGTTGATGCCCGTTTCCTGCAGTCCCACCGCAGCCGAATAGGCGGAGAAGAGCGCGAGCGCCGTAAGCGCCGCGGAGCCGATGGCGAAGCCCTTACCGATGGCGGCCGTGGTATTGCCGATGGCGTCGAGCGAGTCGGTGATCTCGCGGGTCTCCGGCCCGAGGCCGCTCATCTCGCTGATGCCACCTGCGTTGTCGGCGATCGGCCCGTAGGCGTCCACCGTCATCGTGACGCCTACCGTGGCAAGCATCCCGACGGCGGCGATGCCGATGCCGTAGAGGCCGGCGAACTCGAACGAGGTCCATATGGCCACACAGATGAGGATGATCGGCAGCACCGTCGACTCCATGCCGACCGCGAGTCCCTGGATGAGGTTGGTGGCCGCACCCGTTTGACTGGCCTCGGCAATCTTGTGTACGGGACCCGCCGCGGTGTAGTACTGCGTCACCATCCCGATGAGGATGCCCGCCATCGTGCCGGCGACGATGGCGATCCATGGACCGGTCGCGCCGTAGGTGACACCTGCCGTAGTCGTGTACGTGATGCCCATGGCCTGGACCACGAAGTACATCACGCCGAGGAAAATCGCTCCGGCGATCCAGGTAGTGCCGTGAAGGGCGTGGGACGGATCGCGCTTCTCGAGCACTTTCATGGCCCCGATGCCGATCAACGACGCGACGAGTCCCACCATCACCGTGATGAGAGGTAGCGCGATTGCGGCAGCCCGGTGGTCCACCAT
>JAYZBT010000305.1:0-6936 GCA_036338615.1 Gemmatimonadota bacterium | reverse complement strand
AAGGAAGTACATCCACTGCCATTGGTACCAGGACTGTCACCGAAAGACACGCTCGAGTGGCCAACGCTCCTTCGAGTTACGTCCTCGGGCAACGTCGAGGACACGCTCCACGTGTTCCGGGGCGCGGAACAACCAATCACGATGCAGGCCCCAACGGTCGCCACCGCACTGTATCCGCCTACGCCGACATGGGCCACCTCAGATGCGTTGCTGCTCGTCGGTCTCACCAACAATTACTCGATCACCATGATCTCTCTCGACGATCGTCACGGTTCGCGCGTGATATCTAGGGACGTAAAGGTTCGGCGGTTGAGCGCAGGGGAGAAACGACGACTGACGGAGCGCACGCTCAGGGCGGTACCAGAAGGTGCTCCCGACATCACGGTGGTTGTGCCCGACATGCTGCCCGTGATCGGTTCTATCCTCATCGACTCCGAATACGGCAGGATCTATGTTGCGCGACATATCGGATTGATCGATGAATCGTCTCCTGAGGGGCGGTTCTCTCTGACCGACGAGCCGGGTGAGCAGGAGGCACAGATGTGGGACGTTTTCTCCAGAGACGGCCGCTACTTGGCGGTCTTGTACGCTCCGCCGCGGTTCAACCTTCTTGCCGTTCTCGGGGACCGATTCTTTGGCAAGGCCTTGGGCGAGTTCGGCGAGCCGACGCTCGTCGCCCTCGGGCTAGAGCGAAGCAGGTGAGGCAACTGGAAGGAGCGGGTGTGCCCGCGGAAACCAGCGGGTCCGGGGACCCGATGGCCCCCGCGCAACCAAAACTCGCCTGGCTCGAGAGTTGGGTCCCAGTGGCAATCGTGGGCGGGGTGGTGGCCGGTATCCTGCCCTTGTGGTCGCTCGGCGTTGGCGCTGTCCTCTGGGGAAAGGGTCTAGCACGCATCAATCATGGAACCCAGGCGCGGAGTAAGGCACTTTGGGGTCAACTCAGAAGCGAAGACCCCAGGTACGCTGAAGCCGCGATGCGGGACATCGAAGAGCTCCGCAAGACGACCGGATGGTCGCCGCTCGAGATGGTACTGGTTACGGCCGGCTCCATCCTGGGATCCGCGTACGCATTGTCCTGGGACCTGCCAGTGGCGGCGGGAATGATAGCCATGGGTGCGCTCGCTCAGCCCCTCTACTGGCTGCACATGAAGCGGAGCAAGAAGGCGCTCCGTGCTCGCTTCGCGGCCATTCGGCGCGAGATCGACTGGGGCCAGAACATTGACCCGCTGCCTCCCGGGGCCAAGAGCAGCGAGGGGACAGGTGTCGTGGGAGACGCGGACTAGGCTGGACGCCTAATTGCCTTACCGATCCAGCCGACCGACCCCACTCGGTCAACCGCCGCCCACCTCCGCCACCGCGACGATCAGTCTTCCCAGATTCGTTAGATCCCTCAAGTCGAGCACCTCCCCAGGCGAGTGGCTGTAGCGCCCGGGCCACGATAGTCCTTGGTTCGGCGCCCCCCAATACGTGAACTGGGTGCCGTCCGTACCGCCCTGAGTCAGCCCCATCTGAATGGTGATCCCCGCGTCGGAGGCTGCGCGCAGGACGCGCGCGCGTTCTCGCGCCGGGGAAACACCGGAGTTTTCGATCGCGCGCAGAACCGGGCCGCTACCCAGCGGAGCGTACGCGAAGTGTGGGGACTCGAGCGGCGTGTCCGAGGACACGAAGGTGTCGATCGAATAGATGCGCCGGGTCGACCTGGCGTAGCGGCGTGCCATGGCACCTGCTCCCACGAGGCCCCCTTCTTCGTGCACCGACCAGGTGAAGATGACCTTCGTCTCGAACGCCTCGGGGTCGATGTCGTTCACAGCGAGCAAGAGGGCGGTGGTCCCTGCCCGATCGTCCAACGCCCGCGCCACGAAGCGGAACTCGCCCATGCGCAGACCCTCCTTGTGGCTCGTGACGGCCGCACCGCCCCGAATGCCGCGCGCCGCGAGCTCGGACGCGTCGAGCCCGAAATACGCCTGCATGCTCCCCGGATTCTTCTCGTTGGCACGGTCCCGGGTCAGAAACACACCCTTGATCGGAGGAGGAGCGGTGGCCGTGAGGGATCGCTGCTTCCAGCGCAGGTCGGTGTCGTCCCCGGTGCCGCTGACCGTGCTGGGCGCACCCGGCGGATCGATGTGCAGCAGAGCGGTCTGGCCCTCCCACGCCGAGGAGACCGCGCCGCCCTGGCGGTCGAGCGTGATCACTCCATCGGGTGCGATCGACTCGACCTGATAGCCCACCTCGTCGAGGTGCGCCATGAAGACCGTGGTGTCCCGGTCGGGCCCCACTTCGACCATGATGTTGCCGATGTCGTCGATGACGGCACGCTCGCGAGCCCAGACCGGTAGCGACTCGAGTACGAAGCGGCGCACGGCCCACTCATGGCCGGGCACTCCGTGGCGCTCGACGAGGCCCTCCAGCAGTGTCGCGGCACGCTCGACCGAGCGATCCATGTGGTCGGTTCGCAGCGGGGCTCGCTCGGGCGCCGAGGCCCACCTCAGATCAGGGCCGACCGTGATGCCGGACGCTCGCGCTGCCGCCTCGAGCACGGTGCTCGCTTCGGCGCCGCTCACGATCTCCATGTGTGAGCCCGCCTGCCGTACCGTCGGCACGATCCACTGAACGCTCGCGATGCCAGCGGCTTGGAGAACAGCACTCATGCGCCCAAAGGAGGATGCGGCGCGCGGCGCCGCCGAGCCGGAGAATTCTCCCGGCGCCAGGATCGTGAGCGCGTCGAACGCGCCGCCTCTCGCGATGTAGGACGACAAGCCGATCCAGCCCATCCCCTCCTGAGCGCTGAGCACGAAATGCGTCTCGCCAGACGTGGCATCCCCTCTGGCGGCCGCTGCGAGCGATGCCACCGCGGCGCACCCCGCTCGTCGCCCCGCGTCCGGCCCCGCAACAGCACCCTCCATCACCCAAGGAGGCAGGTGACGCGCGACCGGATCGAGCAGCCCGATCCCGAGCGCCGCAACACCCGCCACGGAGGTCGCGCCCACGTCGATCCACAGATCGTCGGCGGTCACGACCGCGGTTTCATCACGGTGTTGTTGTGCAAAGTGGCCGTTGCTGCGTGCGACGACCCCGCTCACCGGTCCGGATTCCGTGATGACTCGTATCTGTTGCGCTTCGAACGCCTGGTCCCACAGAACGTGACGAGAACCTCGCCCGATGCGGTGGACGCGCAGATACCCGTCATCCGTGATCTGGCTCACCGCGTAGCTCGGACGGTCGAGGGCGCAGGCGACGACCCGTCTCGGCGTGCCGGAGCCCACGGTCGTGACGACGTTCCCCCAGTGGTCCAGCGACCAGCCCGGCATGGCGTCGGCGATCGCCCCAGCCGTGCGAGCCTCGTACCCGGTGGCGACGTCGAGCACGACCCACGATGCGATCGCCCCCAGCTGAGCGGCGTCCTGCCCTTGGAGAGCCATTTGACCCCCTACGAATGGTGCCGTGGCAAACGCGCATACGAGCACGAAGATGCGCCGGCGAGGGAGTTGCGTAGTCACGGTTCGCATGTCGAGATCATTCCTGGGAGGTCTAGCGCGCGGCCCAGCTCCGGACCACACGCGTACTGATGATCGAGTCCAGCTGTGGGTAGGTCCGCCTGAGGTAGGCGGTGCCCACCGTCGAGATCGAGTCCTGCATTTCACTGGGCTGACCGTACACGCCGTACAGCCCGTCGACCACATCCATGCCTGTATGGACGCGACCGACTGGCGGATAGCCGACCACGCCGCCGCCGGCGTAAGCGTCGAGCCGCGAGTTGTCCACGAGGTTGATGAAGAGTTGAAACGACCGGGTCCGGCGGCCGCCGCGCGCAAACGACAGGGTTCCGCGTGAGTTGCTCTCGACCACCGGCTCGTCGTCGATTCCCTTCTCTTGCCAGATCGAGTCCAGCACGGGCTTTCCCGTCAGGCCCCACTGCGCTACGAAACCGGGCACGACCCGATAGAAGCGAGCTCCGACATAGAAGTCGTTGGCCATCAGGTAGTACACGCGGTCGACCGCGAGCGGCGACCAGGCTCGGTACATCGTCATTTCGACGGAGCCCTCGCTGGTCTCCATGGAAACGACGAACGAATCCGGTGCGCGCGCGTCGAGTTCCTCGGGGCTTGGCGCCCAAACGGTGCTGCTCGGCATGCAGGTGGCGAGCACCATGACGAGCGCCGAGCAGAAGACAGTTCCCAACGTCCGGGGGCGAAATCGCGCCCACTTTTCAAGTTTTTCCACGATGGCCCGGGCCAGGTGCGCGCGTTTCGAAGGGGACACGTTGAGGGGTGGTGGCGCTCGCCGCCAGGGGCCGCCACTATCCCCTTTCGACCCACCTGTCCGACTCCCGACAGTGAGGAACAGAGACGATGGATGGTGCAATCGTCGTGCGCGCGCACGGTGGACCCGAAGTTCTCGAGTGGACGCGGTCCGATCCCGGTCAGCCCGGTCCAGGCGAGGTGCTCATCCGCCACACAGCGGTCGGACTCAACTACATCGACGTCTATCAACGGGAAGGGCTGTACCCCCTCGCGTTGCCATTCACGCCCGGGGTGGAGGGCGCCGGCCGCGTCGAGTCCGTCGGAGAGGGCGTGGCCGACCTCTCGCCCGGCGACGCGGTCGCCTACACCGGGAACGGCCCCGCGGGCTCGTACCGCGAGAGTCGAGTTCTGCCACGTTCTCGACTGGTTCCGCTTCCGGACGACATCGACGAGAAGACAGCCGCCGCGATCATGCTCAAGGGCTGCACGGTGGAATACCTGGTGCGCCGTACGTTCCCGATTCACGAAGGTCATGTTGTGCTGCTGCATGCGGCGGCTGGCGGAGTAGGGCTCATCGCCGGCCAGTGGTTGAACTCTCTGGGTGCGACTGTCATCGGGACCGTCGGCTCGGAGGAAAAGGCTGAGCTCGCCCGAGCGAACGGGTGCCATCACACGATCCTCTATCGCGAACAAGACGTCGCTCAGCGTACGAGGGAGATCACGGACGGGGTGGGTGTGCACGTGGTCTACGACTCGGTAGGTGCTGCCACGTTCGAGGGCTCGATCGCCTCGCTGCGCCCACGCGGGATGATGGTCACCTACGGAAACGCCTCCGGGCCGGTCGAGCCCATGCGGCCGCTCGTGCTCGCCCAAGGCGGGTCGCTCTTCCTGACCCGCCCGACGCTCGGCGACTATTATGCGTCTGCCGAAGACTCGGCCGACGGCTGCGCAGCGCTCTTCGAGATGGTCACCTCCGGCAAGGTGCGTCCGCACATCGGACAGACCTTCGCAGTCGAGCACGTGGGAGAAGCGCACCGTGCGCTCGAGGCACGAGAAACCGTGGGTTCCACGGTCTTGACGGTGGGCTCGTGAGCGCGCTCGCGCCGGTCGTGGCCGGGATGCTGGCCATGGCCGCCGCCATCCCCGCTTTCTTGCCGGCTTCTGCGGCCGCGCAACAGCCTCGCGTTCATGTGCTCGAGGGGGGGCCGACCACCGTGGCTTGGGGCTACTACTGGTCCGAGGCGCCGCCCGTGCTCCGGATCGAATCCGGCGACATCGTCGAGATGTCGACCTTCCTGACGTCGAGCCCCCCGCGACTCGAACGGGCCGGTGTGCCGGCAGACGAGGTCGAGCCGGCGCTGCGTGCCGTGTACGATCAGGTGACCGACCGCGGGCCCGGCGGCCACATCCTCACCGGACCCGTCTACGTCGAGGGCGCCGAGCCGGGTGACGTGCTCGAAGTGAGAATCCTGAGCGTCGAGATGCCGATCGCATACGGATACAACGGCTGCAGCGGATACATCCGCGAACTGTGCGAAGGCGTCGGCACCAGGATCGTCCGGCTCGATCGCGAGGCCAACACCGCCGAGTTCCTGCCCGGCGTGACCGTGCCGCTCGCTCCGTTCTTCGGCAGCATGGGCGTGGCGCCTCCCCCCGACGCTGGCCGGTGGAGCAGCGTGCCTCCCTGGATCCACGCGGGCAACATCGACAACAAAGAAATGGTCGCGGGCACCACACTGTTCATCCCAGTGCACGTTCGGGGAGCCCTCTTCGAAGCAGGAGACGGACACGCCGCCCAGGGAGACGGCGAAGTCGACCAGACGGGTATCGAGACATCGCTGCGGGGGCGCTTCCAACTCATCGTGCGCAAGGACATGTCGATCGAGTGGCCTCGTGGCGAGACCTCTACGCATCACATCGCCATGGGCTCCGACGAGGATCTGGCGGAGGCGACTCGGATCGCGATCCGTCAGGCGGTGGCGCTACTCGGTGACGAGTACGGTATCGCTGCAGGAGAGGCATACCAGTTGATCAGCGTCGCGTGCGACCTGCGCATTACGCAGTTGGTGGACCGAAAAGTGGGGGTGCACGTGATGATCCCGAAGTCGCTGTTCTAGGGACCCCAACGACTCCTGGCGATACAGCGCAACTAGAGTCCGCGCGCCCCTCCTCTGTTACAAAGCGTCTACGGCACGTGACCCAGCGCGCCGGCGATATCAAAGCGCGTCCTTTGATGCGCGGCCTGCGAAACACGCAGGCCACACGCAGAGGAGGACTCATGAAGAAATCGTACCCCCAGCGCGCGCCGGACGCCGTGATCGCGATTCGGGTCGCGTTGGCCTTCGTCGCTCTGGGTCTCTTGTCGCTTCCATTCTACTGAACCGGTCCCGGTTTCCTGGACAAGATGGGGGCCTAATCAGGCCGCCATCGGTGTGAGCTCCCTGCGAACTTGGACGGGTTTCTTGCACGGCGCCTGGGGTCGCCGACGACTTCGGAGCGGTACTCGACATCACCGGCCATCGCGTTGATCGAGACGGCGATCTGGGAGCCTGACGTGCGCTGAGGCCGAGGGGGCGATACTAGGCTGAAGCGCCCCCCCCACCACCCGCTACCGGTCGAGGCGGTGTTGCCGGGGACCTTGCCGCAGCGACATTGCGAAGTGGAGCGGCGGAGCGGAAGCCGGGAAACGAAGCCT
>JAYZBT010000304.1:0-17799 GCA_036338615.1 Gemmatimonadota bacterium | reverse complement strand
ACGCTGGTCAAGCCCAAAGCGTACGTCGTGCTCAACGAGGGCTACGTTGGCGACGACGTGCTCGCCGACGCGCTCGTCGCGCATTGCGTGGAGCGGATGGCTGGCTACAAGCGCCCGCGCTGGATCGAGTTCGTAGAGGAGTTGCCGAAGACGGCAACGGGGAAGATCCAGCGCTACAGGTTGCGGTGACGCACTCCGGGGAAGTCGAGATGCGGGCCTTGGGAGACAGGGCGGACGGAGGAGCCTTCACACCTCGTTAACATCGATTTCCGAGATTGGCGGACGGGCCGAACGGCCCATCGAGATGGACGGGCGTGTGCTCGCCTTCACCGGCGGGCTCTCCGTGGTGGTCGGACTTCTCTTCGGCGTGCTGCCATCCGTGCATGCCGTGACGCGCAAAAGCGCCACATGCTACGCCTCGTCGGGTGGCTACGCGTCGACGTCCCGCTCCTATCATCGATTCCGGGGAGCGCTCGTCGCCTCCCAAGTCGGCCTCTCTCTCGCGGTCCTCTTCGGCGCCAGCCTGATGGGTCGCAGCTTCTATTCATTGGTGCGTGTCGATCCGGCCTGCTCGGGGTTCGGCTCCGGGCCGGGCGGTACGCTTGGATCCGGTGCAGGCGCTCAAGACGGAGTAGCTCCGTGGCCGGAGGCTGGCCGCATGACGCGACCTGGCATATCCTGCCGGACCTGCGAACAGCGACCGAACGGAGTGAAATGACGATGAACAGGGTACGCGTGAGCCCTCGATCCTCTACGGCTCTCACAGTTCTCGGGCTGCTTGCTCTGACCGCCGCTGCACTGCCCGCGCAGCAGTCGGTCACCGGTACCCGAGATCCGGCACAACAGCAGGACCTGGACTTCGCGCGGACCTATCTGGAATGGACCAGCGAGGCGCGCTACGGCAGTCCGCTGGTCGACCATCTGCCGCTCGAGGCCGGCATTCCCACGCCGAAGGAAGTCCTGGGATACCACGTCGGCGCGCCTAAGACGCTGACGTACTATTCGGACATTCTCCGGTACTATCGCGCGCTCGCCGCAGCTTCACCGCGGGTTACGGTCGAGACGATCGGACGGTCAGACGAGGACCGTGAGTTGGTGGTCGTTTGGATTTCATCCGAAGAGAACATCACGAACCTGGATCAGAATCGGGCGAAACTGGCGCAGATCGCCGACCCACGCGGGAAGTCCGACTCCGAGATCCGCGAGCTCATCGAGACGACCACACCGCAGTATCACCTGATGGGCGGCCTTCACAGCGGCGAGACCGGTCCGTCCGAAATGCTGATGGAACTGGCGTACCGGCTGACCGTCGAGACGTCGCCACTGATCACCGAGGTCCGCGACAACGTCATCGTCTCGATCACGCCGGTCGCCGACCCGGACGGCCGCGACCGGAACGTGGATTGGTTCTACCGCGGCCTCGACATGGCCGCCGCTGCGGCGGAGCGGGAGGCCGAGGAAGCCGATACCGAAGAAGCCGACAGCACTGAGACGGCTGCGGGTGGGCGTGGTGGTCGGGGCGGTGGTGCGCGCCTGCCCTATTGGGGTCGGTATGTATTCCACGACAACAATCGAGACATCAACCTGTCACAGCTGTCGATGCGGGCGATCACCGACTGGTACTTCACGGCGCACCCGCCGATCATGCACGACCTGCACGAATCGCTGGCCCTGCTGTACACGTACAGCGGCGGCGCGCCGCAGAATCCCAACCTCGACCCACTTCTTTTTGGTGAACTGCGCTTCTTCTCGAACTGGGAGCTGTCGCAGATGACCAAGTGGGGCATGCCGGGCGTGTATACCCACGCCTTCATGGACGGTTGGTCGCCGGGCTACCTCGGATCGGTGGCGTACAACCACAACGGCATGATGCGCATGTACGAGACGCAATCCGGCCGCGACGTGGACCTCGACTCGTTGGCGGCGGCGGAGCTCGAAGAGGAGCGGGCGGCAGCGGACAGCGCCAGCAGCGGCGGCGGTCGGGCTTCAGCCCGCGGCCGTGGGGCAGGGGGCGGTCGCGGTCGTGGTGCCACGCCGACCGGGCGCGGAGGTGGACAGGATCGCGAGTGGTACCGCGGCATCGCCGTGCCCGATGACGGCGTGCGCAAGTTCACGCGCCGGAACAATACGAACTACATGCAGACCGCCGTGCTCTCGGCGCTTCAGCTCACGTCGATGTTCCCCAACCTCGTGATCGAGAACTTCTACGTTAAGACGCGAAACGCGATGCGCGCCGGCCGCGCCGAAGCGCCCCACGGCTACGTGCTGCCGGTCCAGCGGGACATGACTCGGGTCGTGACCCTCATCAACGTGCTGCGGGCGCAGGGCATCGAGGTCGGGATGCTCACGGAACGGCTGCAGCTAGAGGTCGACACGCTGCCAGCCGGCTCTTATGTGATCAAGCTCGACCAACCCTACGGCCGCCTGGCCAAGAACCTGCTGGAACGTCAGGACTACCCGGATTCCAGGTTGAGGACATACGACGACAGCGGGTGGTCCATGGGGTACGCCTTCGACGTCGAGGTCAGGCAGATCGACGACGAGCAGATCCTGGACGCCCCGGTGACATCGGTCGAGACAGCGGAGTGGTCGGGCAGCGTCGCCGGGGACGGGACGGCCGGTCTGGCGGTCGCTCACCTCGGCTCCAACAACATGATCTCGCTGCGCTACCGTCTGCAGAGCCTGGTGATGCAGGTCGTCGAGCAGCCGTTCGAAGAGGAAGGCGTCGAGTTTCCTGCGGGCTCGTTCATCATTACCGGGACGACTGAAGAGCTTCGGGCAGCCAGAACGGTCGTCGATTCTCTGGGCCTGACCGCCGCCGCTCTCTCCACCGTGCCGACCGTGGCCACGCACGACGGGGATGTACCGCGCATCGCGATCTACACCGAGTGGAGCGGCACCCAGGAGCTGGGCTGGTATCGCCACGCCTTCGATCAGTTCGGCATTCCGTTCGACCTGATCTACAAGGAGCGGGTCGTGCTGGGGGGGCTGGAGGACGACTACGACGTCATTCTGATGGCGGCGCAGAACGTCAACCGCCGCAGCGTGCTCTCCGAGCCCGCCGACGTGCCACAGCCATACCGGCAGACGGACAAGCTTCGGTTCTTGGGCACCTACGGCCAAACCGACGACATGACCGGCGGCTTCGGTGAGGTGGGTGTTCGCGCATTCGAGCAGTTCCTCGAGGCCGGGGGCACGCTCATCACGACGCTCAACGCCGTGCGTTTCCCCATAGAATTCGGCTTCGCGCGTTCGCTCGATCTCGAAACCCCGTCCGGAGTCAACGCGCAGAAACCCTTGGTCGAGGCGGAGATCTCGCGCACCGATCATCCCGTTTTCTACGGCCACCAGGACTCGATCTTCCCCATCAAATACGGGCGAGGTTCTCAGGTATTCCGCGTCGGCCTCGCCGACGAAGCCAACGTGCTCGCCCGATACGTGGGCGGCGACGACGCGGTGCTCAGCGGCCTCATGGTGGGCGGCTCTGGCATCAGGGATCGTGCGTTCGCAGTCGATGTGCCCAATGCCTACAACGGCAAGGGTCGTGTGATTATGTTCGCCAACAATCCGATCTACCGTTGGCAGAACCACGGCGAATTCAACATGGTCTTCAACTCGATCATCAACTGGAACGATGTGCCTCCGCGGCCGCTACTGAAGCCTGTGTCGTGAACGGGGGTCGATGAGATACGAGGGCAAGCTCTACCGTCCGCCCTCTGAGGCACGCTCGTACATCGTTCAGGCCACCATCGGGTGCTCCCACAATCTGTGCACCTACTGCGACATGTACCGCGACAAGACGTTCCGCGAGCGCGATCTGACGGAAGTGCTCGAGGATGTCGCGGAGGCCGGACGACGGATGCCTTGGACCGATCGGGTTTTCGTGGCGGACGGCGATGCGCTCATCATGGACGTTCTGCGGTGGCGCACGATCCTGGAGAGCCTACGAGCGGCGTTTCCAGGACTGCGCCGGGTTTCGTGCTACGCCACCGCCCAGAATGTCCTGGAGAAGAGCGGGCAGGCGCTCCAGGAGCTACGCGAGGCTGGCCTTTCGCTGCTCTACATCGGTCCAGAGTCCGGAGATGACGTGACCCTGCGAAGGATCGTGAAAGGAGCGACCTTCGACGATCACGCGCGGGCGGCCGACGCGGCACACACCGCGGGTATGGAAGTGAGCACCATCATTCTGCTCGGTGCAGGCGGTGTGGAGCGGACCCAGGAGCACGCCGCCGAGACCGCACGGCTCATCACCGCGATGGATCCTGAGTACCTCGGGGCATTGACGCTCACGATCATCCCCGGCACCCCCCTCGAGCGGATGGCCGAGAAGGGCCGGTTCGAGCTGCCTTCGATTCACGGCCTCCTTCGAGAGCTGCATACGATCGTTGCCGACTGCAGCCCCACCGACGTGCTCTTTCGCACCAATCACGCATCGAGCTACCTGCCTCTGGCGGGCCGGCTTCCGCTGGATCGGGACCGGATCCTCGGTTTCATCGACCGGGCGCTCGCCGGTGAGATCCCACTCCGCCCGGAGTACCAGCGCGGGCTCTGAGTGACGGCCAGCTCCCCCTGCGGCGGGGTAGCCACGCCGAGGGACTACCTGCCGGGGGCCGTGTACACCACGTCGCCGCCGGGGAGACCGTCCGTGGGTTCGGGACGGTAGTCGCCTCTGAAGGGGCATCGACCAACGCGATGCCGCAGAGTGGCTCTTCCTCCCGTCTGGTGGAAAGCCTTCCGGCCCGGCATTATCGAATCCACACGCCCCAGGATGTGCCTGGCGGCGTCGACCACGGACCGAGGTGGGTTCTGAGAGACCGAGCACTGGCCACGGGCATCATGCTGACGGCATCCCTCTTGGCGTGCGGTGACGCTCGACCGACGCCCGCGGCAGGGGGGCCGTCGACGGTCACTCAGGACAACCCCCACCTCGTGGTCTACGAGGGCACCGACGGGCCAGGCCGGGGCAAACACGTCGTCCTGATTGCGGGGGATCACGAGTATCGCTCGGAGGAGCTCCTGCCCGCGATGGGGCGCTTGCTTGCCGCGAACCTCGGCTTCAAGGCCAGTGTCTTCTTCACACTCGACGACGAGGGTTTCATCGAGCCCGGTAGCTCCAACATGGCCGGACTCGAGGCGCTACGGACGGCCGACCTCCTGATCCTGGGTCTGCGTTTTCAGGACTTTCCCGCCGAAGAGATGCAGCACGTGGTCGACTACCTCGACCGCGCTGGCCCGGTGCTCGGGCTGCGCACGTCGACGCACGCGTTTCAGATCTCCGACGGACCCCATGTCCGGTTCACCTGGGACTACGCGGGGGATGAATACGAGAAAGGGTTTGGGCGCCAGGTCCTGGGCGAGACCTGGGCCGGTCATTACGGCACCAACCACGAGCAGAGCTCCCTCGTCCTTCCTCGCGAGCAGCAGGCCATGCATCCCATCCTCCGTGGGGTGCGCGACGTGCACGTACAGTCCGGAGGATACGAGGCCGACCCCATGCCGGGGTCCTCGGTGCTGGCTGTGGGCCAGATCCTGAATGGCCTGGCAGCGGACGCGCCGCCCGACCCGGACAAGGAACTGATGCCGGTCGTGTGGACGCGTACCTACGAAGGAAGCGATGGTAGAGAGGGCCGGGTCTTTACGACTACCCACGGTGCTTCCGAGGACTTTCTCAACGAGGGATTTCGTCGGATGCTGATCAACGCCGCTCTCTGGACTCTGGGTATGGAGGATTCCATCAGGCCCAGCACGAACGTCGACCTCGTGGGTCCCTACAATCCCGTGACCTTCAGCTTCGACGGGTACCGGCGCGGGGTCAGACCCGCCGATCTGGCCGGCTGGGAAGCGCCGATCATGTCCGCCGACAGACCGACACGGGACGCGGATCCCTTGTCGTCCGGAGGCCAACCGCACTGAGCACGCACTCGAGGTTCGTCAAGCTCGCGGCGTGTCTGCTCGCTCTCCTAGCCGCGCCGGCGTGTTGGGAACCGTTGCTTCAGCTGGAGGACGGAGATCACATCGTCATCGTAGGCAATGCTCTGGCGGATCGCATGCAGCACGATGGCTGGTTGGAGGCTTACCTGCAGGCCGAGCAGCCCGAGCTACAGCTCGTGATCCGGAACCATGGCTTCACGGGCGACCGGATCGACCACCGCCCGCGTAGCGAAGGCTTTGCGACCGCTGACGAGTACCTCGGCCTATCTCAGGCGAACGTGGTCTTCGCCATGTTCGGCTACAACGAGTCCTATGACGACGAGCCGGCACAGTTCGGGCAGGCCTTGAGCGAATGGATCGAGCATACAAGCGCGCAGGATTATTCGGGTGAAGGCCCCCCGCGCATCGTGTTGTTCTCGCCCATCGCACACGAGGATCTCAACGACCCGAACCTGCCCGACGGCGCGGACAACAACGAGCGCCTGGCCGCCTATAGCGCCGTGATGGAGACGGTGGCGTCCGAGATGGGCGTAGGCTATGTGGACCTGTTCGGTCCCTCGCAGCGGCTCTATCGGGACTCGTCGTCCCCCCTGACGATCAACGGCGTGCACCTCAACAGCGAGGGCAACAAGCTGGTCGCCGAAGTGATCGTGGAGTCGCTCTTGGGAAGTAGCCCGTCCGCCGATGTCGCAACCGTCGAGGCCGTGCGAACAGCGGTGATCGACAAAAACCTGCACTGGTTCAACCGCTACCGGGCCACCGACGGAAACGACGTTTGGGGCACGCGCTCCGTCCTGGAATTCGTCGACGGACAGACCAACTACGAGGTCCTTCAGAACGAACTCGTGCAGTTCGACTTCATGGCCGCCAACCGTGATGTGGTCATCTGGGCCGCCGCCGCGGGCGAAGCGCGCGTGGCCGATGACTCCAACCTGCCCGAAGACGTCGAGGTTCTCACCAACCTCGACGAGCCGCAGATCCAGGACGGCGTGAGCGTAACCGGTACGCTCGACTATCTCACCGCCGAGCAGAGCCTCGCCGAGCTGACCCTCGAACGGGGCATGCAGGCCAACCTGTTCGCCTCAGAAGAGATGTTCCCGGAGTTCGTCAACCCGGTTCAGCTGGGCGTGGACCCCCGGGGCCGCCTCTGGGCAGCGACCTGGGGGACCTATCCCAAGTGGGAGCCCACGGGAGAGATGGACGATCGGCTACTGATTTTACCCGATGAGGATCGTGACGGGGTCGCGGACGAGGTGATCACCTTTGCTTACGTGCAAAACCCGACCGGCTTCGAGTTCTGGAACGGCGGTGTGATCGTGGCATCGGTGCCGGACCTCCTCTTTCTGAAGGACACCGATGGCGACGACGTGGCCGACGTGCGCATCCGCATCGCCGGCGGCTTCGGTTCGGCGGACACGCACCACTCGGCCAACAACTTCGTATACGGTCCCGACGGCTTCATCTACTACCAACGGGGGATCTTCAACGTCTCCAACGTGGAGACGCCCTGGAGCAGCAACCAGCAGTCCGGCAGCTCGGGCATGTACCGGTTCAATCCGCGTACTAGTGAGTTCAGCTTCCACGCCGACAACAGCCCGAATCCCCACGGCATCAGCTTCGACTACTGGGGCTACCACTACGCCACGGACGCCACAGGCGGCGCCGCCTATCAGGTCAAACCCAACCGTGACGGCACCTTCAGCATGCGCACGCTGCTGGAGCACACGGTACGGCCGGTCACGTCGAGCGGGATTTTGTCGAGCGCGCACTTTCCGGCGGAGAACCAGGGCAACTTCCTGATCCTGAACGTCATCGCCTTCCTCGGCATCAAGCAGTACTCCATGGAGTTCAACACGGCGACCGGCGATGTGCACGGCACCGAGACCGACGACCTCCTGGTCTCGGCGGACCCCAACTTCCGTCCCGCCGACTTCGAGATCGGAGACGACGGCGCCCTGTACGTGGCGGACTGGACCAACCCGATCATTGGACACATGCAGCACAACATCCGCGACCCAAGCCGCGATCACGAGCATGGGCGCATCTACAGGATCACCGTGCCGGGACGGCCTCTTTCGCAGCACGTCGCCATCGACGGACAACCCATTCCGGACCTGCTCAGGGTGCTCGAGCATCCGATCAACGGCGTTCGGCATCGGGCGCGCGTCGAGCTCTCCGGGCGTAACACAGCCGAGGTGATCGCCGCGACCGAGCAGTGGATGCAGCGATTCGACCCGACCCTCGAGGCCGACGCGCACCACTTGCTGGAGGCTCTCTGGACGCACCAACAGCACAACGTGATCAATACAGAGTTGCTCGACCTCGTCCTCAACTCTCCTGTGGCCCACGCACGCATAGCCGCGAGAACCGTCGAACGCATGTGGGATCACAACGCGGCACCACCGGTCGACGTCCGTGGGGCCGGTGCCGCGCCAGCCGCCGAAGAGGCCTCCGTGATCGTCCCGGGGCCGGATGACGACGCCATCGTGATCAAGGCGGTCGTCGACGATATGCGGTACGACACCCCGGCGTTCACCGTGGAGGCTGGGACGCCCGTGAAGATCTGGTTCCAGAACGACGACTATGCCCCACACAACCTGATCATTGGTGAGCCCGGCTCGGCGGAGGAAATCGGCGATGCCGCCGACGAGCTCGGGGCGGCCGGATTCGAGAAGGGCTTCGTCCCGCAAAGCGACAGGATCATCGCCGCCGTGGAGCTGGTGAACTATCAGCAATCCGAGGTGCTCGAGTTCGTCGCCCCGACGGACCCCGGTGACTACGAAGTCCTTTGCACGTTCCCCGGGCACCGCGAAAGAATGCACGGCGTGATGACGGTGGTGCGCTGACGCCGGAGGGGCCCCTCCGTGACGAAGCTGCCCGAGCCCGAGCCGCCGCCCACCGAGGCGCCCATTCAGGCGCTGGTGGAGCAGATCCGGACCTGGAAGTTCTGGCGCCACATGGCGCGACTGCAGTTCGGCCTCTTCCTGTTCGGGCTCGCCGTGGCCCTGATGCTGGAAGCGCGTATCGGGCTCGATCCGTGGTCGGCGCTGCACGAGGCGCTCAGTGTGCGATCGGGCCTGAGCTTCGGACGCGTCTCCCAGATCGTCGGGGTCTTGCTCATCACCTTCAGCGGCCTGGTGCTCTCGGTGAGGCCCGGCGTCGCTACGCTGTTGAATATGCTGCTCATCGGACCCTGGGTGGATGTCCTGCGGGAGCAGGTGTGGTTCCCGACTCAGTCGGGCTACGGCCTGGGCACGCTCCAGTTCGTGTGCGGGATCCTCGTGATGGGCCTGGGAACCGCCGTCTACATCGGATGTCGGCTCGGAGCCGGCCCACGCGATGGACTCTCGATGGGTCTGGCGAGGCGCATTAAGCGGAGCCTGCGACTCACTCGGAACATCATCGAGGTCACCGTATTGACCATCGCCTTCTTCCTCGGCGGCTCGATTGGGCTGGGGACCGTGATCTTCGCTCTGCTCATGGGGCCGACCATGCAGGCGAGTCTACGGCTGTTCGGAGTCTCGCACGACCCGTCTCCGAGCTTCGGGCGGTCCCAGGGGCGGGGTACAGGGTCGGGCATGGAAGATTCGGATGGCGAGCATCCGGGTCCTCGGCGATCTTACCGGCCCATCAAACGTAGCCACCCACCGATGCGGCCCCGACGGACCCTGAGGAGAACGACGACGATGAAGCGATTGTGGATGTTCTGTTCGCTGGCGACCCTGGCCGGCCTGGGGATGGCGCCTGGCTCCCTATGCGCGCAGACCGACGACGACGAGGCCGATGAGCTGCTCGCGGAGGGCCTGCCGCTGACGCCTGGCCGGCTGCTGTCCGAGACCTTCACGGAGGGCTCTTGGATCTCTCTCGATGTGAGTCCCGACGGGGAGAGCCTCGTCTTCGACCTACTCGGCGACCTGTATACGATGCCCTTCACGGGGGGAGTGGCGACTGTCCTCACACAAGGAATGGCCTTCGATGGCCAACCCCGATTCAGTCCGGACGGCCGAACGGTGGTGTTCGTCAGCGACCGGAGCGGCGGTGACGGCGTCTGGACGATTTCGGTGGATCTCGCCGACACAGTGAGGATCACGCGCGGCGACAACAGCGCGTACCAGTCCCCTGAATGGACGCCCGACGGGGACTACATCGTCGCGACGAAGCAGTCTCCGGGGCAGGGCAAACTGTGGATGTACCATCGGCGTGGCGGGGGTGGCGTTCAGCTCATCGAAGAACCGGACAACGCGCGCACGACCGGGGCGGCGTTCGGCGGCGACGAGCGCTACATCTGGCATGCGCGCCGGACCGGCACATGGGTCTACAACTCGCCCGGCGCAGACTATCAGCTCTGGGTCTATGATCGGGACACGGGGGAGAGCAACTCCCGCTCGGGCAGGTACGGCGGCGCCGTACGACCCACTCTGTCTCCTGACGGACGGTGGCTGGCGTACGCCGGCAGGCACCTCTCCGAGACGGGCCTGCGCCTGCGCGATCTCGAAACCGGCGACGAGCGCTGGCTCGCCTTTCCGGTGCAGCGCGATGAGCAGGAGTCTCGTGCCGCTCGGGACGCGTACCCGGGCATGAGCTTTACGCCGGATTCGCGGGAGGTGGTGGCCTTTTACGAGGGCAAGATCTGGCGCGTGCCGATCGATGGTTCCGACGCCATCGAGATCCCGTTCCAGGTGAACGCGAACGTACCGATGGGTCCGGAGGTCGACTTCGACTATCCCATCGAAGACTCGCCGACGTTCGTCGCCAAACAGATTCGCGACATCGCGCCCTCTCCGGACGGGGTTCGACTCGCGTTCACCATCATGGGCGACCTGTACATCATGGAGTACCCCGACGGCGAGCCGCGGCGCCTCACAGAAATGGAGGCGGTGGAGTCCATGCCCGCGTGGTCCGCGGACGGCGAGCGGATCGCCTTCGCGACCTACTCGGAGGAGGAGGGCGGACAGCTCTACACCGTGCGTGCCGACGGTCGGGACGTGACCAGGATTACCACTCGGGGCGCGTTCTACACTCAGCCCGTCTGGTCACCCGACGGCACACGCGTGGTCGCGATTCGTGGTCCGCGCCGCGCGTACGAAGAGGCGCTGACGCAGCCCGTTCCCAGAGGCTCGCAGGACATGGTCTGGGTGCCGAGCGAGGGGGGGGACGCCACGCTCATCGCACCGGTGACGGGCTTCGGTCGGCCCCACTTCACGAACGCCACCGACCGGATCTACGCCTTCGCCGGCGGGACCGGGCTGATCTCGATGGAGTGGGACGGGACCAATCGAAAGGAGCACGTGCAGGTGCGTGGCGGCACCGCGGGGGGAGGCAGCGGACCGGGTGCCGCAGCCAGCCTCATCCTGATGGCGCCCGACGGCGATCAGGCGCTCGCCCAGGTAGGCAACCAGCTCTATGTGGTGACCGTGCCGCGCGGTATCGGCGGTGAGGCGCCGACGATTTCCGTCGCGAATCCTGAGAACGCCTCTTTCCCGGCCGCACAGCTGACGGACATCGGGGGCCAGTTCCCGGCGTGGGCAGCAAGCGGCCGACAGGTGCACTGGGCGCTCGGCAACGCGCACTTCCTCTACGACCTCGACGACGCGCAAGCCTTCGCGGACAGCGTCGAAGCGGCCGAGGCGGCAGAGGCCGCGGAGGAGGAGAGCGTGGATGAGGAAGCGGACGAAGAGGAGGGCGACGACGACGAGGAGGAAGACGACGGATACCAGCCTTCCGAGATCCGTATCAGGATCGATGTCGAGCGGGACACGCCCAGGGGGGTCGTCGCGCTCACCGGGGCCAGGATCATCACGATGGACGGCGACGAGGTCATCGCGCGAGGAGACATCGTCATTCGCGACAATCGGATCGCGGCCGTCGGGCCGTCGGGCACCGTGGACGTTCCGAGCGATGCGGAGCGCATCGACGTGGCGGGCGCGACGATCATGCCGGGCTTCGTCGACACGCACGCGCACCTGCGGGCGTCGTTCAATGTGCACCGCGAGCAGCCTTGGTCGTATGCCGCGAATCTGGCCTACGGCGTTACGACCGCGCGCGATCCGCAGACCGGCTCGAGCGACGTACTCACGTACGAGGACCTCATGCGTGCCGGTCGCATGCTCGGGCCCCGACTGTACAGCACAGGGCAGGGTGTCTTCGGCGGGGAACTGATCGGCAGCCTCGACGACGCGCGGGACGTTCTGCAACGTTACTCCGACTACTTCGATACCAAGACCATCAAGATGTACGGGGCAGGCAATCGTGAAGTACGGCAGTGGATCATCGAAGCGGCTCGGGAGCTCGAGCTCATGCCGACGACCGAGGGCAGCCTCGATCTGCGCCTGAATATGACCATGGCGCAGGACGGCTACGCGGGCACCGAACACAATCTGCCCGGTGTGCCGCTCTTCGACGACGTCGTGCAGCTGGTCGCGCAGTCGAACATGGCGACGACGCCCACGATCGTCGTGACGTACGGCGGTCCCTGGGGCGAGAACCTGTTCTACACCACGACGGACGTGCTCGGCGACGAGAAGCTGCGCACGTTCACCCCGTTCGAGGAAGTGTACCAGAAGGCCACACGGCGCTCTGGTGGTCCCGGATGGTTCCACGAATCGCAGTACATCCAGACGCAGATCTCGGACTTCATCGACGACGTCGTAGAGGCAGGGGGACGCGCGGGTATCGGCAGTCACGGGCAGTTGCAGGGCCTCGGCTACCACTGGGAGCTGTGGCTGGTGGGCTCTTCGAAGCACATGACCAACCACGAGGCGCTCAGAATAGCGACCAGCATCGGCGCCGACGCGCTCGGTCTCGACCGGGACATCGGATCGCTCGAGGTCGGCAAGCTGGCCGACCTGGTCGTCTTGGACGGGAACCCGCTCGACGACCTTCACAACAGCAATACCGTACGTTACGTCATGAAGAACGGGCGGCTCTACGAAGGTGCGACACTCAACCAGCGCTGGCCCGACCAGAGGGCGGCGGAAGGTCTGTATTGGCAGACGGACGGGGCCATTCCAGACCGTACCACGAGGAGGGGCAACTGAGCCGACTCGGGCCGGGGCGTGAAGTGATTGCCCCCGGAGCGCGGCAGCCCTGCACCCACGGGCCCTTGCCAGCAAGCTGTGCGCGCGCCGCGACCCGGGGTCCGGCCAACCTACCTTTGCGAATACGACCCCACCAGATAGCGAGAGCATGAGCAAGTCACCCTCGATCATCTATACCTGGACGGATGAAGCACCCGCCCTGGCGACGCACGCGTTCCTCCCGGTCGTCCGTGCGTTCGCGGCAGCGACCGGGGTGCCCGTGGAGGCCCGTGACATCTCGCTCGCGGGTCGAATCCTCGCCGTCTTCCCTGACGTGCTGGAAGAGGGCCAGAGGGTGTCCGACGATCTGGCCGAGCTGGGTCGCCTGGTGGAGACGCCGGAAGCGAACATCATCAAGCTGCCCAACGTCAGCGCTTCTGCGCCGCAAATGAAGGCGTGCATCGCGGAACTACAAGCCAAGGGGTACGCACTGCCGGACTATCCGGACGAGCCGGCCAACGACGAGCAGCGCGCGACGAAGGCGCGGTACGATCGAGTCAAGGGCAGCGCGGTGAACCCGGTGCTACGTCAGGGCAACTCCGACCGACGCGCGCCCAAAGCGGTGAAGGACTTCGCCCGCGCCAATCCCCCGCGCATGAGGGCCTGGCCAGAGGGCTCCAGGACCCACGTGTCGACCATGAGTGCGGGCGACTTCCGGAGCAACGAGACGTCGGTCACGCTCGGCGCGGCGACTAGCGCGAGCATCGAGCACATGTCGGCCGCCGGCGTCGTCACCGTACTGAAGGAGTCACTCCAGCTCGAGTCCGCCGAGGTCCTCGACGGCACCTATATGAGCAGGCGGGCGCTGATCGCGTTCTTTGGTGAGCAGGTTCAGGACGCCAAGGACCGCGGCGTGCTTTTCTCGCTCCACATGAAGGCGACGATGATGAAGGTTTCGGACCCCATCATCTTCGGCCACTGCGTCCGCGTCTTCTTCGACGACGTCTTCGCCCGGCACGGAGCCGTGCTCGATGAGCTGGGCGTGGACGCGAAGAACGGGTTCGGCGACGTAGTCGCCAAGATCGCCGAATTGCCCGACGGACAACGAGTCGCCATCGAGGCTGACATCCAGGCCGCCTACGAAGACGGCCCGGGCATCGCCATGGTGAACTCGGATCTCGGCATCACCAACCTGCACGTGCCCAGCGACATCATCATCGACGCCTCCATGCCGCCCATGATCCGCGACTCGGGCGGCATGTGGAACGCCGGGGGAGAGCTGCAGGACTGCAAGGCGGTGATCCCCGACTCGAGCTACGCGGGTATCTACGACGCAATCGTCCGGGATTGCCAGCAGCATGGCCAGCTCGATCCGTCCACGATGGGCAGCGTGCCCAACGTCGGGCTTATGGCGCAGAAGGCGGAGGAGTACGGCTCTCACGACAAAACGTTCGTGGTTCCGTCCGACGGCATCGTTCGGGTCGTGGATGCCGAGGGAGGCGCGATCATGGAGCAGTCTGTCGAAGAGGGTGACATCTGGCGCGCCTGCCAGACGAAGGACGCGCCCATCCGTGACTGGGTGAAGCTGGCCGGGACCCGCGCTCGCATCACGGGTTCCCCCGCGGTCTTCTGGCTCGATCGTGCGCGCGCGCACGACGCGGAGTTGATTCGGAAGGTCGAGGCATATCTTAGCGAACATGACACCGACGGGCTCGAGATCCAGATCCTTTCACCGGTCGACGCTATGCGGTTCTCGCTGGAGCGCGTCCGTCGCGGTGAAGATACGATCTCCGTCACCGGAAACGTGCTGAGGGACTACCTCACGGACCTGTTCCCCATCCTCGAGATCGGCACGAGCGCCCGCATGCTCTCCGTCGTACCGCTGCTCAACGGCGGCGGGCTCTTCGAGACCGGGGCGGGTGGGTCGGCGCCCAAGCACGTGCAGCAGTTCGAGGCCGAGGGGCACCTCAGGTGGGACTCTCTGGGGGAATACATGGCGCTCGGCGCTTCGCTACGGCACTTGGGCGACCTGTTCGACAACGTGGGGGCGCGTGTGTTGGGTGATGCGCTCGATACGGCCACAGCCCGATATCTTCAGGAAGCGCGCACGCCATCTCGCAGGGTAGGTGAGCTCGACAACCGGGGGAGCGCCTTCTATCTGACGTTGTATTGGGCGCAGGCCTTGGCCGATCAAGAGGCCGACGCCGAGCTGGCCGCCCGATTCGGCCCGGTAGCGGAGGCCCTCGGGGGAGGTGAGCAGGTCATCGTCGGGGAGTTGAACGAAGCCCAGGGTTCGCCGCAGGACATGGGCGGGTATTATATGCCCGACGTCGACCGGGTGGCCGCCGCCATGCGCCCGAGTGCGACGCTCAACGCGATCATCGAGGGAGTATAGATCGGCCGGAGGAAAACCCATGAAAGCACCCTCGCTCACTCTCGGGGTGGAAGAGGAGTACCAGATCGTCGACCCCGAGACCGGCGAGCTGAAGTCCTACATCACGCAGATCCTCGAGGACGGGCGCATCACCGTAGAGGATATCAAGCCCGAGTTGCATCAGTCCGTCGTCGAGGTGGGCAGCACGGTGTGCCAGACGCCCGTGGAGATTCGCGCGGAGCTCGTCCGACTGCGGGGCGCCGTCATGGATTTGGCGGCCAAGGATGGTCTACGGATCCTCGCGGCGGGCACGCACCCATTTTCTTCGTGGATGGAGCAGGAGATCACGCCGCTGGAGCGCTACCAGGGTGTCGAGCAGGACCTTCAGGATCTCGCGCGCAGGAATCTGATTTTCGGCATGCACGTGCACGTCGGCATCGAAGATCCAGAGTTCCTGATCGACGCCATGAAGGTGTCGCGGTACTTCCTGCCCCACATCCTTGCGTTGTCGACCAGTTCGCCCTTCTGGAACGGCCGCAAGACCGGTCTGAAGTCGTACCGGAGCATGCTATGGCGCAACTTCCCGCGTACGGGCGTGCCGCCGACGTTCGAGTCCTTTGCGGACTACCAGAAGATCATGCGCATGCTCGTCAACGCGAACGCGATCCCCGACGCGTCCAAGATCTGGTGGGACATTCGTCCACACCATCTGTACCCGACGCTCGAGTTCCGGCTGTGCGACATGTGCACGCGTGTCGACGAAGCGGTGTGCATCGCGGCGATCTTTCAGGCGCTGGTCGCCAAGCTCTGGAGGCTTCGGCGTGACAACATGACGTTCCGCGTGTATCCGCTCTCGCTCATCGAAGAGAACAAATGGCGCGCGGTGCGCTATGGCGTCGAAGGCAATCTGCTGGACCTGGGCCAGGAAGCCGAACGGCTCGCCCGTCAGGTGATCCACGAATTGCTGGACTGGTTCCTCGCGGACGTCGTGGATGAGCTCAGGAGTCGGCAGCAGATCGAGTACGCTTCCAAGATCCTCGAGGAGGGCACGAGCGCCGATCGTCAACTCGCGACCTTCGAGGAGACCGGCGACCTCAGGGCGGTCGTAGACCAACTGGTGCGCGAGACCGCCGAAGGCGTCGAAACGAAAACGAGGTCCGCTGGCTAGACCGGCCGCCCGTCCCCCGCCGCGATGGAACGAAGCCGTGAATTTCGTGAACTAGGGGTCCGATTCCGCCGCCCCGAGTGTTCACCCGTATGCCAAGGTTATTCCATGCAGCTCCGCTACGCTGATTCCGAAGCGAAAGGCCACGTCACACCGCTGCTGGCGGTGGGTGTGCTCCAGGACACGGAGGCGCCCGAGGGCGCGCTCGCCGAGCTCGATGAAGCGTTGGGCGGGGTGGTTGCGCGCACCCTGTCGAGCGGAGACATGCGGGGCCGCCTGAAGGATGAGTCCCTACTGTACGGCGTCGGGGGCGGACCCGATCGAGTACTGTTGCTCGGAGTCGGGGACCGCGAGAGAGTAGACCTTGAGACCGTGCGCAGATTCGCGGCTCGGGCGGTGCGGGTAGCCGAGCGCCTGGGCCTCGCTACCGTGAGCATCTCTCTGGACGGTCTCGGGGACTCGGGCGACGACGGCTTCGCCCAGGCGGCCGCCGAGGGCGCCGCGCTCGCGGCTTGGCGGTTCCGCGAGTTGAAGACGTCGGAGGAGGAGGACGACGTCGACGTCAGCGCCGTGGAGATCCTGGGTGGGGCGGAGCTGTCGCCCGCGGAGAGCGTGCACGCGGGCGCGGTGATCGCGGCGGGCGAGAATCTCGCCCGCACGTTGCAGTCACGGCCCGGCAACGTCGCCACGCCGCGCCATCTCGCGAAGGAGGCCTCCCGTATGGGCAAGGAGGTCGGCCTCGAGGTCACGGTGTTCGACGAGGACCGACTGCTCGAAGAAGGCATGCACGCCATCCTTGCCGTGTCCATCGGCTCCGAGCAGGAGGCTCGTCTGATCATCATGGAGCACAACGGGGGAGCGGAGGACGAGGCTCCGCTGGTGCTCGTGGGAAAGGGGCTCACCTTCGACGCGGGAGGCATCTCGATCAAGCCCGCCGCCGGCATGGAGGAGATGAAGTTCGACATGTCGGGTGGGGCCGCGGTGATCGGCGCCATGAAGGCGATCGCGGAGCTCGGCGTGAAGGCGAACGTGGTCGGCATCGTGCCGTCCTCCGAGAATCTACCATCGGGTACCGCGGTAAAGCCCGGCGACGTCATCGACACGCTTGGTGGCAAGACCGTGGAGGTGATCAATACCGACGCGGAAGGACGCCTCATCCTCGCGGACGCGCTGGCGTACGGCGCCCGCTTGAATCCTGCGGCCATGGTCGACTGCGCCACGCTCACGGGTGCGGTGGTCATCGCGTTGGGCCACCACGCCGCGGCCGTCATCGGAAACGACGAGGGCCTCATCGAACAGCTGATCGCGGCCGG
>JAYZBT010000303.1:0-8024 GCA_036338615.1 Gemmatimonadota bacterium | reverse complement strand
CACGAACCACGCTCGCGCCATATGCAACACATCTCCCGTAGAAGCCAATACGAACCATAAGATGGACAACGATAGTCGAGACACGATAGACGTGCTATGGACTCCCCTCCAGCACCATGGACGTATTCTCCATCCAGGCCCGGTGGCGCGGGGGCCGGTATCACTACCGCATCTTGGACGAGTATGAGACCGACTTCTGGATCAGCCGCCAGACATCGATACACCCCCTCAGGCTTCGTCAGCTCATCGCGCTCATCGAAACGTCGGGCGGCGACGGTATCGACCCGAAATCTATAACTCGACCCGGTCTCGTTTCAGGGGGTCAGATCAGCCGCCGCGGGTTGGAAAGATCCGATGACGATGCGCCGGGCCTATCAAAAGACGGTCGCTGCAGCGGTCCTGCAGGCGGTCCAGAACACGGGAACCTGAAAAAACGGCGCACAAACGCCCTGGACGCACGAAGCCCCGCAGCGGAAAACCGTTGCGGGACTTGGCTCTTCAAGCGCGCCCGGCAGGATTCGAACCTGCGACCTCATGCTCCGGAGGCATGCGCTCTATCCAACTGAGCTACGGGCGCAAAATAGAACGGC
Source organism: Gemmatimonadota bacterium (assembly GCA_036338615.1). Taxonomy (GTDB): domain Bacteria; phylum Gemmatimonadota; class Gemmatimonadetes; order Longimicrobiales; family Gaopeijiaceae; genus UBA1138. Next base: position 7,434 of record JAYZBT010000303.1, on the reverse strand, counting down.
CCTCAAGATATCCCCGTCACCGACCTGTCGGTAGCTACCCGGCCGACTGAGGTCGAGAACGGCAACGTTGGCGACTCGACTCTACTATCTGCCAGCCGGCACCGGACATAGCTTTCCCACATGAAGACACTCATGAAGCGGTTCGCACTAGGCGTCGGTCCCGTGCCCTTCTTGTTGTTCGCCCTCGCAGCCTCGGGACTTCCAGCCGAAGCCGCCGCGCAGGGTCTCGACCTGTCCGGTGCGTGGGTGCTCACGGTCACGTCACCCAATGGTACCGGCGAGCGTCAGGTGACCTTCGTCCAGGACGGGCACGACCTTTCGGGTCAGATTTCGAGTTCCAGAGCCACCGGAACGCTAACAGGCACGGTCGAGGGTGAGGAGGTGACCTTCTTGGCCGTGGTGGAGATGGAGAGCGGAGCGTTCGAGATCGTGTATGAGGCGACGGTTGCCGACGGCGAAATGAAGGGGACTGTCGATTTCGGGGATTACGGGACGGGAAGGTTCACCGGTCGTCGGGCAAACTCCCAGGAGTAGAGCCATGTTGTTTTTTGAGATCCTCGCTGTTTCGATGGCCGCCATCCGAGCGAACATCATGCGGTCGGTTCTCACGACGCTGGGCATCGTCATCGGCATCGCCGCCGTAATCACGATGGTCGCGCTCGGCGAGGGCGCCCAGCAGACCGTCCAGGAGCAGATCAACCGGTTGGGCACGACTGTCCTGACGATCCGCCCCGGGCAGCAGATGATGCACGGCGTGTCTCGCGGTGATACGCAGATGTCCGTCGACGACGCTACGGCTCTACGAGACGCCACCATCGGGTTCCTGACGGTGACGCCCGAGCAGCAATCGCGCATGCAGATCGCCTATCAGCGTTGGAACTCGAGCAACCAGATGATGGGTGTCTGGCCAGGCTACTTCGAGATCTACAACCACAGTCTCGTCGCTGGGCGCTTCTTCACTTGGGGCGAGGTGCGGGGACGTCGTCGAGTCGCGGTGCTCGGCAACCACGTTCCCGAGTCGCTCGGAGAGACGCCAGCGGAGTTGCTCATCGGTCAGACGATCCAGGTCCGGGGGATTCCGTTCGAGGTCATCGGCGTCTTGGCTGAAAAGGGCGACGCCGCTTGGATACGCCCGGACGACCAGCTCTTCGTCCCGCAGTCGACCGCCCAGTACCGTGTGATGGGCGGGCGCGACCGGCTGAGCGCGATATACGCCGCGACGGCCACCGCCGACGAGCTCGAGCCGGCCTATGGCGAGATCGACCGGATCTTGCGCCGGGAGCACCGCATCAGGCCGGGCGACGAAGCGGACTTCAACATCAGCAACTCCTCGGATCTGCTCGCAACGTTCAACGAGACGAACCAGACGTTCACCTTGCTGCTCGCCGGGATTGCGGGTGTGAGCCTGCTGGTGGGCGGCATCGGCATCATGAACATCATGCTCGTATCGGTGACGGAGCGGACCCGCGAGATCGGGATTCGCAAAGCGATGGGCGCCACCAAGCGAGCGATCCTGTCCCAGTTCCTCGTGGAAGCACTCTTCCTCTGCACGCTCGGCGGCGCCCTGGGGGTGGCCGTGGGGTACGGGGCGGCGGAAATCATGACCCAGGTCGCGGGCTGGGATACGGCTGTCCGGGCCGATGCCGTCATCGCGGCCTTGGGCTTCTCGGCGGCGGTCGGCTTGTTCTTCGGAATCTGGCCGGCGCGGCGCGCCTCGATCCTGGATCCGATCGACGCTCTGCGGTACGAGTAACCGCCACGACCAGCAGAACCCTGACGGCGCCCGCCGCTTTCGCGACGGGCGCCGTCAGGCACTCCGCTCCTCGCTGGCCGCGGTATGTGAGCGCGCGGAATAAGCCGAGTTCTGTCCCCTTGCGGGGGAGGATCATTCATCTAGGACCGCCGTTACCGGCAGCCTCGTGCAGCCTACCCGGAACTCGAGCGGAGCGGGCAACTCCTCGTTCCCTATTTGGCCTTGCTACGGGTGGGGTTTACCAGCGACTCGCTGTTACCAGGAGCCCGGTGCGCTCTTACCGCACCGTTTCACCCTTACCTGTGCCGCTCGCGCGGCCATCGGCGGTCTATTCTCTGTTGCACTTTCCGTCGCCTTACGACGCCCGGGCGTTACCCGGCACCCTGCCCTGTGGAGCTCGGACTTTCCTCCAACGGTCGAAGCCGCTGGCGATCCTCACTCGCACGCTCGCCTGAATGCTAACCCAGCCGTCTGGGTCAGGTAAGCGAGAGAAGAGCCTCCGCCGGTGTCTTGGCGGCGATGGAGGACTGCCGGAAGTCCTTCGTATTGCGAGTGACGATGAACTCGGCGCCGCACGCGCGAGCCGCCGCGACCTGCATCGCGTCCTCGAAGTCCCGCATGCGTAGTGAAGTGGCATACCGCAGCGCCTCCGTGTCCGTGGGCGCGACGGTCACGAAACGGATCAAGCCCTCAATGAAGTCCTTCGCGGCCGCTCCGCCTCTCGCGGGCCGCACGAGGTAGTAGAAGTTCGAGATCGTGTGCCAGGCTACGAACGCCATCCGTGGCGCTCGCTCCAGGTGATCGATGAGCGCCGCTGCGGCATCGGCATGCGGTTCGCGATCGAGCGCCAGGTCGATCAGTACGTCTGTGTCGAGCAGAATCACAAGTACTTCTTCGCCAACGCCTGATAGAGAGGGTCGTTCCCATCGGGGGCCTCAAATCGACCCCGCCACTGAGCTGAAAACGAAGGCGACTCGTGCTCGGCCATCTCCCGCAGCGACGCTTCGATGAGCGATGAAAGCGACACGCCCCTTCCCCGCGCGTACCGCTTCGCGCGCGGGAGAAGCTCGGAGTCGACAGTGATTGTGAGTTTCTTTTTCATGGTATACGTATACGTATTTCTACTAGCAGTATACGTATTATGGTCCGCGAGCCCAACCCTCGCTTCCCCCCCACCCCTCCCCTATCCTCTCCCGCCATGAACTCGCCCGCTTACGACCTGGACGCTGTGCGCAGCCAGATTCCGATTCTGCGCACGCTGATCCCCTTGAACAATTGTTCGCAGGCGCCTCAGTGTTCGGCCACGCGCGCAGCCGCCGACCGGTATCTGGCCTCCTGGAACGAGGCGGGCATGGACTGGGATGCGTGGATCGGTGAAGTGGAAGCGGCGCGCGCCGAGTTCGCCGCGTTCATCGGCGCCGAGGCGACAGACGTGGCCGTCGCCACGTCTGTCTCTCAAGCCACCGCGAGTGTCGCGACCGGCCTCGACTTCAAGGGCGGGCGGCACGGCGTAGTGGCGAGCGGCGGGGAGTTCCCGACCGTGGGGCACGTGTGGCTGGCTCAGGAACGCTTCGGCGCTGAAGTCACCTGGGTCCCGGTGCGAGACGGCATGATTCACCTCGACGACTACGCCGCCGCGATCACCGACGAGACCCTGGTGGTCTCCGCGTGCCGCGGGTATTACCAAACGGGCTTAAAGCAGGACATCGCCGCAATCTCGGAGATCGCCCACGCGCGCGGCTCCCTGCTCTACGTCGACGCATACCAGACGTTGGGCAGCGAGCGCTTCGACGCACCGGCGAGCGGCGCGGACTTCGTCGCCTCGGGCAACCTCAAGTTCCTGATGGGCATCCCCGGGATCGCATTCTTGTGGGTCCGACCGGGCATCGCCGATCGACTCGAGCCTTCGATCACCGGGTGGTTCGGGCGCGAGAACCCGTTTGCGTTCGACGCAACGCGACTGGACTGGGGGGAGGGCGGCAAACGGCTCGACACGGGCACGCCGCCCGTACTGGAGGCCTACGTCGCGCGCGCGGGTCTGGCCTGGATGCGCGAATTGGGCCTGGACGCAATCGCCGATTGGGACGCACACCTGGGCCGTCGCACGGTGGAAGGAGCCCTCGCCCGCGGCCTCGAAGTGATGGGGCCGACCGACGGTGAGCCGCGCGCACCCACGGTTGCGATCGCCTGCGCGGACAGTCACGCCGTCGAGGCGGCGATGCGCGACCGCGGCATCATCGCCTCCGCTCGCGGACCAGCGATTCGTCTCGCGCCGCACTTCTACAACACCGACGACGATGTCGAGCAGGCGCTCGACGCCCTGGCCGACGTGATGGAGTCGACTCCGTGAGCCAGCGCGAGACGTTCGGGTCGCGGCTCGGGCTGCTCGCGACCATGGTCGGCCTGGCCGTAGGTCTCGGCAACGTGTGGCGGTTCCCGTACATGGTGGGGCAGTTCGGCGGTGCGGCGTTCATCCTTCTCTACCTGGCGATCGCAGGGCTCATCGGCGTGCCGGCACTCATGGGCGAGTGGTCGCTCGGGCGGCATACCCAGCGTGGCACGCTGGGCGCCTACGAACGCGTGGGGGTGCCGGGCGGCCGTAAGATCGGCTGGATGCTGATCGCGATCGTGTGGTTCGCCGTCGCATATTACACGAATGCGATCGGCTGGGTGGTATACCACGCGCTGGCCGAGGCGCTCATCCCGCTCGGCCTTTCGATCGATCCATCTCGGATCCTCCCACCCGAGACGGGGTTTTCCGGCGTCGCGCTCGGTCTGCAGCTCGGATTCACCGGGCTGGTTCTGCTCGCCGAAGCCGCGGTCGTGCTCCGGGGCGTACGCGCAGGTATCGAGAAGGCGTCCAAGATCATCACGCCGGTCGTGTTCGGTGCGCTGCTGATCGTGACCGTGCGCTCGGTCACCCTGCCGGGCGCCGGCGAGGGCATTCGCTGGTTGCTCGCGTTCGACGCCTCGAGCATCACACCGACCGTCGCGATCGCGGCGCTGGGTCAGGTGGTCTTTTCCATCGGTCTCGGAGGCACGCTGATGCTGGTGTACGGCTCCTACCTCGGGGGTGACGCCAACATCCGTTCCGACGCGGTCTGGACGGTCGCCGCCGATACCGGCGCAGGACTCCTCGCAGGCCTGGCCATCTTCCCCGCCGTCTTCGCCTTCGGCATGGAGCCGGGTTCGGGCCCCGGGCTGTTGTTCGCCACCCTCCCCCAAATCTTCGCACAGCTGCCGGCCGGCTGGGTCTTCGGCACGCTCTTCTTCGGTGGCCTGTCGGGGGCAGCGCTGCTGTCGGGCATCGCCGCCTACGAAGTCATCGTGGCGGGCTTCACCGATACGTTCGACTGGTCGCGAAAACGCGCCACCTGGACCGTGTACGCCGTCTCGATGGTGCTCGCGATCCCACCCATGATCAACCTCGAAATCTTCGTTCCCTGGGACCTCACGTTCGGCTCCGGCGGGCAGACTTTCGGAGCGCTCATCGCGGTGATGACCGTCGGATGGGTGATGAGTCGCGCGAAGCTTCTCGAGCAGATCGCCGGAGACTCGCCTTCGGCGACCGACCGCGCCCTCATCCACTGGTTGCGCTGGGTGGTGCCGACCGCGGTGATTACGGCGGCGCTCTGGTGGCTGGTCACCGACGTGCTGGGCGCGGCGCAAGGCCTGTAGGCCCGGACACCCGGGCCGAGACACTCGGGGAACACCCCACTAGCTTCTCTGCACCTGTACATCCCCTGGAGAGACCCATGCGCCGTGTGCATCGTCGTGCTTTCGTCGTCGTCGTTTCGCTGCTCTTGCTCGCCCCTCTCGCCGTCGAGGCGCAAGCGGATCCGGTCATCGTCTACGTCATCCGCCACGCCGAACGCGCCGACGACGGCCCAGCCGGCGCGATGTTCACTGGGGATACTCGGAATCCGCCGCTGTCCGAGTCCGGCTCGGCGCGAGCACGACTCATCGCCGAGATGCTCGACGATGCGGGCGTGACCCAGGTGCACTCCACCGACTTCGTTCGTACGCGCGCGACCGGCGAACCGACGGCCCGGGCGGAAGGGCTCGAAATCGAGTCGTATGATCCGAGCGACCTGCCGGCCTTCGCGGCCCGGCTCAAGACAATGTCGGGCAGGCATCTCGTTTTGGGTCACAGCAATACCACGCCACAGCTCGTCGAAGCGCTCGGCGGTGATCCGGGCGGCGCAATCGATGCGATGGAATACGATCGCTTCTACGTCGTCACCATCGTCGGCGGCACCGTGAGTACGGTCCTACTGCGGTTCGGGACGCCCTTCGAGGGGTAGCGCAGCGGCGAGGGCTAGAAGTGCGTCCCGAAGAGCACTGTAAGGCCGAAGTCGGGACTGTACGACGTCCATCCGCGCGCAGCGACGACCTTGACCCATCGATCGGCACCGATGACCAGGCCCACTCTCACCTCGCCGATGTTCTCGTTGCCACGTCGATCGCGGCTCGACCGGGGGTCGTGCTGACCCGCTAACTCCAGAACGGGGCTCACCAGCCCCCCCTCGTACATGAACGATGCGGCGAAGAGGATGGGGTCGACCTGCTCGTGACGTGGGTCGCGCGTGCCGTTCACACCCGCGCCCGCCTCGAGCGAAGTAGCGAGTGCCCCATTGCGAAAACGCACGCCCACCGTCGCGAAAAAATCGGCTTGGTCGCGGCCCAGGCCCTCTCGATTGTCTGTCGTGGGCAAACGCGTTCCGAAGCGCAGAGCCGCACCGACCCTGGCGTCGTCCGCGGTCAAGCGGACGATGGTCGACACCCGTATGTCCCCCGCATCGCTCCGCCTCGTGCCGTCCGGCGGACGAGTATCGTCGAGAGGGTCGGCGAAGACCTTCTGATCGTCGAATAGACGGAAGAGCGTTCCGCCCAAGCGCACGGACACGCGCTCGTACGCCCAGGTGGCCTGGAACGAACCGAGCTCGAGCAAGCGACCCTCTACCCCCGCGAGTGAGACCCGTTGCCCAGTGTAGAGCCCCGCCCCGAATACCAGCGTGCCCCCCACGCGCTCGAAGGTCGACCATCCCATGGGATCCAGGGGCCGCAACTGTGCTTCCGCCCGCCCGGCTGAACAGCCGAGGAGCAGAAGGGAGATCACGACTGCGCGGATTGTCGTCAGGGGGCGGATCGATGGCATGGCGCCAGAATATGAACGCGGCGGACGGGCTCCGTAAGCCCCGACCGGACACCTTCGTAGAAAGTGTGGAGGGAGGTGTTGCGATGTCGGAGAAGCAAAGGAGTGCGGGGACGGTTCTCGGTGCGGTGGCCTTGCTGATCGTGACCGGGTGTGACGACGGGATCGGACCGGCCGGCTCCGCCAACCTCGCGGTCGAAGACCAGATCCAGCTTCCGGACGGCTTCCACATCTCTCTTTGGGCGGACAACATCGTGCGGCCCCGCTCACTGGCACTCGGAGCCTGGGCACGGTCTTCGTCGGCAGCTACTTCTTCACGCAGGGTGTAACCAGCCCGGTGTACGCGCTTCGCGACACCGATGGCGACGGCGACGCCGACCAAGTGTGGGCCCTCTCGAATGAGATGGGCACGCCGAACGGAATCGAATACCACGACGGCACTCTATATGTGGTCGACGAGCACCGCGTCCTTCGGATCGACGACGTCGAAAACAACCTTTCTAACCCCACCTTCGTCACCGTCTAC
>JAYZBT010000302.1:0-16045 GCA_036338615.1 Gemmatimonadota bacterium | reverse complement strand
CGAGCAGAATCGTGGCCGCCGCGGTGAACTGCTTGGAAACCGAGCCGGCCTCGAAGACGGTCTCGGCCCGGTTGGTGACATCGTGCTCCAGGTCGGCCATCCCGTAGGCCGCAGCCAGCACCGGGCGACCCTCCCGAGAGACACCCACGGCACAACCGGGTCGGTCGGTGCCGTTGAAACGGGCGAAGATCGCGTCCACCGCGGCGGGATCTACCGCGGGGTCCGTGGTCGCTTGTTGCGCCGAAATCGGGACGCTCGCAAGCAGCGTAGTGGTCAGGGCGGCAAGGAAGGAGAAGTCACGAACGGGGCGCCGGGATTTCATGGTCTTGTGCTCGCGGTGCGACGGGGAACGTGATGCTCAGCCGGGCGTGATTCCAGCAAACTAGGCGCTCGACCCGGAGGCGGCGATACGCGACCGGGAAGCACGGGCGAGCGGAGCGGCTGACGCGCGGCGTATCCGATTGCGGAGCAAGCGTTTGCCTAAAGCGGCCGTAGGGGTCGCGTCCCCGCCTCGACACTGACAAATTACGCACCCGTACGATTAGGATGCCGACCCGGCTGGATCCGCCACGAATGAGCCCAGTTACGCGCACATCTCCCCAGAGATCCGGAGGGCCCAGCGCCCCGGCCAGACCTGCCCAACCGGCTCCGGCCGTGCTGGGTGCGTGGTCGGGGCACGCCTCGGACGTACTCACCGGGGAAGACGCGCTTCGCGAGACCATCGCGGACATCCGTCGGCCGGTCTACGTGCTCGGGCGCGAGGCCACAGCCCGAGCTGGGGCGCGGCGCGCAGTAGCCTGGCGCGGCGAGACGCGCTTCGGAACCGAACTGAGACTGCACCAGGGAGACCACTCCATCGTCGGACACGCGGCGCCCCTACGCCTGGGCAACCTCGGAGACCCGGAGTTCCGGAGAGCGCATCGGTTGAAGCTCGCTTGCGTGGCCGGTGCGATGGCCAACGGTATCGGTGCGGTGGAGGTGGTCGAAGCCATGTCTCGTGCCGGGATGCTGGGGATCTTCGGCGCCGCCGGACTGCCGCTGAGGACAGTAGAGGCGGCGATCGACCGTTTGACCGCGTCACTGGGTGCGGCACCGTTCGGCTTCAATCTCATCCACAGCCCCAACGAGCCGGACGTGGAGCACGGCATCGTGGACCTCTACCTGCGCCACGGTGTGCGACTGGTCGAGGCCTCGGCATACATGCGCCTCACCCTCCCGCTCATTCGCTATCGGGTCAGCGGCATCTATCGCGACACCGACGGCCGGGTGGTGACGCCGAACCGGGTGATCGCCAAGGCGTCGAGGGTCGAGGTGGCGATGCGCTTCTTCTCCCCGCCACCCGAGGCCTTCCTGCAGGAGCTGGTGGCGGCGGGCGACATCACGGAGACGCAGGCTCGGCTCGCCCGCGAAGTCCCGGTCGCGGTGGACCTCACCGCGGAGGCCGACAGCGGAGGGCATACCGACAACCGCCCAGCGTTGGGCCTGCTACCTACGATGATCGCGCTTCGCGACCGCGTGCAGCGGGAGTATGGATACCACGAGCCTCTCCGCGTAGGTGCCGGCGGCGGAATCGCGACACCACATTCAGCCGCGGCGGCCTTCGCGATGGGGGCCGCGTACGTGCTTCTTGGCTCGGTGAACCAGTCCTGCGTCGAGGCGGGCACGTCTCCGTCCGTTCGCGAGATGCTCGCCGCCTGTGAACAGGCCGATGTCGCCATGGCGCCGGCCGCCGACATGTTCGAGATGGGCGTGAAGGTGCAAGTACTCAAGCGGGGCACGATGTTCGCGATGCGCGCGGGCCGCCTCTACGAGCTCTACCGAAGCTACGATTCCATCGAGGAGATCCCTGCCGACGAACGCAAGAAGATCGAGCAGACAATCTTCAAGAAGACGTTCGACGAGGTGCTCGAGGACGTGCGCACTTATTTCCTCGACCGGGACCCGGCACAATGGGATCGCGCCCTGGTCGAGCCGAAGCACCGCATGGCGCTGGCGTTCCGGTGGTACCTCGGCCAAACTTCTATCTGGGCGAATACCGGCGAGCCTTCTCGGAAGCTCGACTACCAGATCTGGTGCGGCCCAGCCATGGGCGCATTCAACGCCTGGGTTCAGGATAGCTTCTTGGCCGAGGCGAAAAACCGGAGCGTCGTCACCGTCAGCCTGAATCTTCTATACGGTGCTGCCGTATTGGGTCGGATACAGACGTTACGCAGTCAGGGCGTTGTTCTGAGCCCCGAAGAGCAGCATGTGCTGCCGCGCACCTTGTCACAGTTGGAGCTGCACCTGCCGTGAAGAGTCAATCCAAACAAGGACGCGCACAGCCCGGCCGCGAACCGCGCACGGTCGACGTCCCGCTGGCCATCGTCGGCATCTCCTGCATCTTCCCCGAAGCGGACGGCCTGGACGCGTACTGGCACAACATCCGTAACGGCGTCGACGCGATTACGGACGTGCCAGACACGCATTGGTCCCCGGAAGACTACTTCAGCGCCGACCCCAAGGCGCCGGACATGACCTATGCCGCTCGGGGCGGCTTCCTGCCCCCGGTGGACTTCAATCCTCTGGATTTCGGCATCGCGCCGAACGCGCTGGAGGCAACGGACACCGCTCAGCTTTTGGCGCTCTTCACGGCGAAGCGGGCGCTGATCGACGCCGGCTACGGCCCCGATCGAGACTTCGACCGGAACCGGGTCAGTGTGCTCATGGGCGTGACGGGCACGCTGGAGCTCACCATTTCGCTGGGCGCCCGCCTTGGGCATCCGTTCTGGCGTAAGGCGCTCGCCGACTCCGGCGTCGAGGGTGAAACCGCTGAAGACGTGGTTCGTCGCATCTCGGACTCCTACGTCGAATGGCAGGAGGCCTCCTTCCCGGGCCTGCTCGGGAACGTCGTTGCAGGCCGCATCGCGAACAGGCTCGACCTGGGCGGCACCAACTGCGTGGTGGACGCGGCCTGCGCGAGCTCTCTGGGTGCGCTGCACCTCGCCGCGATGGAGCTGGCCGACGGACGCTGTGACATGGCGATCACTGGAGGGGTCGATACGCTCAACGACATCTTCATGTACATGTGCTTCTCGAAGACCCCCGCGCTCAGCCCCACCGGCAATGCGCGGCCTTTCGACCACGAGGGCGATGGAACGATCCTGGGTGAAGGCGTCGGCATCCTCGTCCTCAAGCGCCTGGACGACGCGGTGCGTGACGGCGACCGCATCTACGCCGAGATCCGAGGTCTGGGAACATCGAGTGACGGCAAGGGCAACGCCATCTACGCGCCAAGCTCGTCCGGGCAGGCGAAGGCGCTGCGCCGAGCATACGAGCGCGCCGATGTCAGCCCCGACACCGTGCAACTCGTCGAGGCACACGGCACCGGCACGGTCGTCGGCGACGCGGTCGAGTCCGACGCGCTCAGCGCCGTCTACAGCGAGGGCGGAGGCGAGGGCTCGTGGTGCGCCTTGGGTTCTGTGAAGTCGCAGATCGGCCACACCAAGGCCGCCGCGGGTGCGGCATCGCTGATCAAGGTCGTCATGGCGCTGCATCACAAGGTGCTGCCGCCGACGCTCAAGGTAGAAAAGCCGGTGTCTCAGGTGGCGCCGGGGGCCTCTCCCTTCTATGTGAACACCGACAAGCGTCCTTGGCTGTCGCCGGCCGGGCCTCCCCGGCGCGCCGGGGTCAGCTCCTTCGGCTTCGGCGGCAGCAACTTCCACTGCGTGCTGCAGGAGCACGTCAGCGGCGAGGAAAGCGCTCGCTCAGAGCCGGACTGGGACGGCGACGTACAGGTGCTCGCCTTTGGCGCGCCGACCCAGCACCGCCTAAAGGAGTGGCTGACGCGCCTAGACGAGGCCTCCGACTGGGACTCGGTGCGCGAACTCGGCCAGAACTCCCGCGAGGCCTTCCGTGCGGACGACGCCGAGCGACTGATTCTCGTCGTGGAGAAGGGCCAGACGGACGCAGCAGCGCTGGCTGCGCGCGCCGCGAGCCTGCTCGACTCCCACACTGAGACGACGTGGTCCACGCCGGACGGCGTCTACTATGGTCGTGGTCCGGCGGCGGGCGATCTGGCCCTGCTGTTTCCCGGACAGGGCTCCCAGTACGTCGGCATGCTCCGCGACCTCGCGTGTCAGTTCCCGTCCCTGCGGGCATCGCTCGAGCTCGCCGACGCAGGGGACGTCGACAAGCCCCTCAGTGACCTCGTATATCCTCATCCCGCATTCGATGACGACGCGCGCCAGCTTCAAGAGAACGTGCTGCGTGATACGAGGAACGCGCAGCCGGCCATCGGGGCCGTCAGCCTCGGCGCGCTCGCGCTGCTTCGCGGGTTCGGGGTCACACCCGTTGCGGCCGCCGGTCACAGTTTCGGTGAACTCACCGCGCTTTGCGCCGGCGGTAGGCTGTCGGGCGAAGACTTCCACGAGCTCGCCCGCCTGCGCGGCCAGCTGATGGGTGACCAGGATGGCGGACGCGGCGCGATGCTCGCGGTGCGGACGGGTCTCGCTGAGGTCGAAAAAATCATCGCAGCGGAGTCCCTGGATCTGGTGGTTGCGAACCGCAACGCACCCTCGCAGTTGGTGCTTTCGGGCGCCGCCCCCGAGATCGATCGGGCCGCCGCAGCCATCAGGGTTCGCCAAATCGACGCACGTCGCCTACCCGTCTCGGCGGCATTCCACTCCCCGTTGGTCTCCGAAGCCGAGGCCCCACTTGCCGATGCGTTGAACGAAATCGACTTCGGTGAAGGCACCCTCCCCGTCTATTCGAACACCACGGCCGAGCCATACCCGACGAATGCCGCCGAAGCCAAGGCCCTTCTGGCGGGGCAGCTCGCCCGCCCGGTGCTCTTCGACGATCTCATCCGTCGCATGCACCACGATGGAGTACGGACCTTCGTCGAGACGGGACCACACGCTCGTCTCAGCGGGCTCGTCGCCTCCATTTTGGACGGCGAGCCTCACCATGCTTTCGCTCTCGACGCGACCCACGGGTCGCGTTCGGGAATCCGAGATCTCGCCCGAGTGCTGGCCCAAGTCGGCTCGCTCGGCCATACCATAGATCTGCAGCCCTGGGATGCTTCCTTCCGAGCGAGCCCTGCCCCGGCGTCAACCGGCCGAGCGGGACTCACGTACCAGATCGGAGGAGCCAATATCCGGACTCGCAAGAGAGAACCGATGCAACGCGACCAAACCAAGGCAGTTCCGCCCGCGCAGGGCCAAGGCGCACCCCGAGAAACCGCGGTGACGTCCCAAGTGAGCACCTTTGCCCCAGCGGCGGCGCCCGTCGGGCACACGGTCGCGACGAGCGGTGTGGCGGCGGGTTCCGTGGCGGAAGCCCTGCGCATTACTCAGGAGAACATGGCGGCACTCCAGCGTCTGCAGCAGCAGACAGCTCTGTTGCACCAGCAGTTCCTGGAGGGGCAGAACGCATCGCAACAGCACTACAACACGCTCCTTCAGCAACAACAGCGCTTCCTGGACCTGTCCATGGGCTTCCCGGTGGCCCCGGCCCCGATCGTGGCGCCGCCTGTCTCGGCCCCTTTGCGGGTTCCGACGGTGCCGGTCCCGATGGCGGCTCCTGTCGCGCCCGTGGTGGTGCCGTGCGCCCCGCCCGCGCATGCTCCGACGGTCCCCGCGCCCTCACCTGTTCCCGCTCCCGAACCCACGACCGCTGCCCCAGCCGCCTCCGCGCCGGCCGATCCGGCTCCGGAGCCGGTCCAGGTCGAAGACTCGGGGCTGGACGTGGCGCAGATCCTTCTCGACATCGTAGCCGACAAGACTGGGTATCCCGCCGACGTGCTCGAGCTCAAGATGGAACTCGACGCGGACCTCGGCATCGACTCGATCAAGCGCGTGGAGATCCTCTCGGCACTGCAGGACGAGATGCCCAACGCGCCCAAGGTGGGGCCGGAGCAACTCGGAACACTCCGGACGCTCCAGTCGCTGCTGGACCTGATGCCGGGAGGCGCGAGTGCTCCGGCACCCGCGACCCCGGTGGAGAGCGCCCCCGCGCCACCCCACGAGACCGCCCCCGAGCCAGCACACGAAAATGGTGCGGTGACGGCCGAGCCGACGGCTGCCGGGGAGCCGCTGCCGCAGGCGGCGGTCGAAACCGTCGCAACCTCCGCACCCCAGCGGCCGCTGCAGCGGTACGTACTGCGTTCACGCGACTTCAACGGCGAGCCTGAAGAAGAAGTGGCGCGCCCTACGCCCAGGGCGCCGATCTGGATCACCGACGGTGACGCGGGCCTGGCCGCCGAGATCCTCGCCCTCCTGAAGGCCGAGGGCTTCGAGCCCAAGATCGTCACGCCAGGGGCTCTGAACGGGGCTTCCGACGAGCCCGTCGCGGGATTGGTGATTCTCCCGCAGCGCGAAGGCACCTCCGACTCGGACCTGCTCGGCATCCTCCAGGTGGTTCAGGCGGCCGGCAACGGTCTCCGTGCCGTAGGCCGCTCGGGGGGAGCCTTCCTCGTGAGCGCTTCTCGACTGGACGGGGCCTTTGGCACCGCAGGCGAGGACATCGTAGACCCGCTCACGGGCGGCTTCGCCGGCCTTACGAAGTCGGCGGCGGGTGAGTGGCCCGAAGTGCGTTGCAGGGCGCTCGATCTGGCGCCGGACCTCGATAACGCGTCGGCCGCCGGCGCGATCGTGGCCGAACTGTTTCGCGCAGGCCCCTTGGAAGTCGGGCTGAGTGCTTCCGGGAGGATCGTGCTCGAGTTGGTGGGTGAAGATCTCCCCTCGGCCAACGGCTCCCTTCCTCTGAGTGAGGGCGAGGTCGTTGTGCTCAGCGGCGGCGCCCGGGGCGTGACCGCGGAGGTGGCACTGGCACTGGCCGAGTCGTGCCGACCCGTCCTGGTGCTGCTGGGCCGGAGCTCGGAGCCGGAAGCGGAACCCGAGTGGCTCGCGGAACTGGAGACAGAGGCGGAGATCAAAAAGGCCGTGCTCCAGCGCGGTGACGCCGAGTCGCCCCGTGAGGCCGGAGAGATGTTCGGGCGTATTCGAGCGGAACGCGAGATTCGCACCAACCTCGGGCGCATGCGCGATTCGGGAGCGACCGTGCACTACATGGCGGTGGACGTGCGCGACGCATCGGCGGTGAGCGCCGCGCTCGCCAGCGCCACCGAGCGGCACGGGCCCGTGCGCGTGCTCGTGCACGGCGCGGGCGTGCTTGCGGACCAGCACATCCTCGACAAGACGGCCGAGAGCTTCCAGAAGGTCTACGAGCCGAAGGTGGCGGGATTCCGCAACCTTCTCGACGCCATTGACCGTGACGCCCTCCGGGCTCTCGTCCTGTTCAGCTCGTCGACGGCGAGGTACGGTCGCATCGGGCAGGTGGACTACGCGATCGCCAACGAGGTGCTCAACAAGGTCGCCCAACAGCAGGCCCGGCGTCTGCCCGGCTGTCGGGTCCTGAGCCTCAATTGGGGCCCGTGGGAAGGCGGCATGGTCGACGAATCACTCCAGGCGGTCTTCGCCAAGGAAGGCGTACCGCTCATTCCGCTCTCCCAAGGGGCAGAACACCTCCTGCGTGAGCTCGCCACCGACGACTCCGAAGTCGAACGCGTGGTGCTGGGTCCTGCCCTCAACGGGAGCGAGGACCTCGTCTCCTCCTCGCCATTGCCTCTGGTGGCCGAGGAGGTCATCGACGTGGCGACGTGCGCTTTCCTGCGCTCCCATGTTCTGGACGGCAAGGCTGTCGTACCCATGGCCATGTTGCCGGAGTGGCTCGCGCACGGCGCGCTGCACGGTAATCCGGGCTTGAGGTTCCACGGCTGCGACAACCTCAGCCTACTCAAGGGCCTGGTTCTGGACACGGACAGTAGCCTGCGGTTGAAGATCCACGCGGGTGATGCTCTGAAGGACGGCGACGGCTACCGGGTCCCGGTCGAGTTGCGCGCCACGCACGACGACGGCAGGGATTTCCTGCACGCGCGGGCGGAGATCCTGCTCATGGAGAAGCTGCCCACCGACGAGCCTCGCTTGCAGGCGCCCGAGGGCGCGGCCTACGAGAAGACGGCGGCCGAGACGTATCGCGATCACCTCTTTCACGGCCCGGATCTGCAAGGCATCGAGCGCGTGCATATCTGCTCCCCAGAGGGTGTGATCGCGGACGCGTCCGCCGCGCCCGCTGCCAAAGAGTGGATGGAGCGTCCGTTCCGTCAGCGCTGGCTGACGGACCCGCTCGCGCTCGACGTTGGGATCCAGCTGCTCACGTTCTGGACGGGGGTCCGTGGCGCCGGTCCTTCTCTTCCTTCTACGGCGTCGAGCTACCGCCAGTACAGGGACTTCCCGAAGGACGGAACCCGGGTCGTCGCGCGTGTCACGAAGAGCGATTCGAAACGGGCATTTGCCGACATCGAGTTTATAGCGGGGGACGGCGAGCTCGTCGCCCGCTTCGAAGGCTGCGAGAACACGGTCGACGAAGGACTGACCAGCACATTCCTCAGCAATCGCCTGCCCCTCGAGGTGAGCTCCTGAAGTCACCTCCCGACGTCAGCCAAATGGGGGAGTCGAGCGTGAGTGAACGCTTCGACATAGCGATCGTAGGATTCGGGGGGGTCTTCCCCGGTGCCGCGAGTTCGCAGGAATTCTGGCGAAACATCGAGCGCGGTGAGGACGCCGCGGCCGATGTACTGCCTGGGCGATGGCGAATCGATCCCGACGAAGCGTATTCCTCGGAGATCGCCGTCGCCGATAAGGTCTACTCGCGCCGCGCATGCCTGTTGGGCGACATCGACCTGGATCCCGAGGGACTGGGCATCGATCCGCATCTCGTGGAACGGCTCGATCCCATGTTCCGCGTCGCGCTACGGGCGGCACAGATTGCGGTCGAGGACGGCCAATCCGAATCTCTGAATCGGGACCGCACCGGCGTCATCTTCGGCAACATCGTGTTGCCGACAGACGGCTCGTCGGCCATGGCCCTAGAGACCCTCGGCCGCAGCTTCGCAGAGCGATTGGGGCAGGTCGGCGACGTACCCGACGCCACAGAGCCACTCAATCGGTACGTGGCGGGCTTGCCGGCGGGCCTGGTCGCCCATGCCTTGGGCCTGCGCGGCGGTAGCTACACGCTGGACGCCGCATGCGCCTCGTCACTCTACGCGCTGAAGCTGGCATGCGACGAGCTCGCGTCGGGCAGAGCCGACGCGATGTTGGCCGGTGGTATGTCGCGGCCTTCCTCACTGTACACGCAGATGGGGTTCAGCCAGTTGCGGGCACTCTCCCCTTCCGGCCGGTGCTCACCGTTCGACGAGTCTGCCGACGGTCTGGTCGTGGGCGAGGGAGCGGGGCTGTTCCTACTCAAGCGCGCGGCGGACGCGGAGCGCGACGGAGACCGCGTCCACGCCGTCATCCGCGGGATCGGCCTCAGCAATGACGTGGGCGGTAGCCTCATGTCGCCCGACTCCGAAGGGCAGTTGCGCGCCATGCGCGCGGCATATGCCCAGGCTGGGTGGGCGCCGGATGACGTGGACCTCATCGAGTGCCACGGTACCGGCACGCCTGCCGGCGACAGAGCCGAGCTCAAGAGCCTACAGGCGCTCTGGGCCGATTCGCCGGGCCCGGAGCGTCCCTGCATCATCGGGTCGGTCAAGTCCAACGTGGGCCACCTGCTCACCGGTGCGGCCGCAGCGGGGCTCGCGAAGGTTCTGCTCGCAATGGAAGCGGAGACCCTCCCGCCGACCGCGAACTTCGAAACGCCCGTAGACGACGCGCTGTTGCACGGCCCCTTCCGCGTCCTCTCGGAGGGCGAGCCGTGGACACGCCGCGGGGACGGATCCCCGAGGCGTGCGGCCATCAGCGCCTTCGGTTTCGGTGGCATCAACGCCCACGTGCTCATCGAAGAATGGCAACCGCGTCGCCAAAGCCAGCAGAAACAGCGGACCGCACCGACGGTGAGCCCGGAGGTGGTCGATCCGCCTCGACCTCGTGCGGACGACGTCGCCATCGTCGGCATGGATGCGCACTTCGGCCCCTGGGAGGGCTTGCGTGCCTTCCAGGAGCGGGTACTGGGCGGCGATGCGAGCGTGCAGCCCGCCACGCCCACGCGCTGGTGGGGCGCCACGGAGTGCGAATGGTTCGAGGGACTCGGGCTACACGCGAACGACTTCCGCGGCTACTACATCGGCCGGCTCGAAATGCCGCAGGCGCGCTTCCGCATACCGCCCAAAGAGTTGCAGGAGATGCTCCCGCAGCAACTCCTCATGCTGAATGTCATGGCGAACGCCATCGAAGATGCTCGCTTCGAGCCCGAGGAGCGGCTGCGGTCGGGCGTCTTCATAGGCATCGCGCTCGACCTCAATACCACGAACTTCCACTTTCGCTGGTCTGCCGACGAAGGCGTGCGCGACAACACGGTCTCGCCGCTCACCGCCAACGGCACCATGGGAGCACTGGGCGGCATCGTCGCCAGCCGCATCGCCCGGGAGTTCCGCATTGGCGGTCCCAGTTACACGATTTCCAGCGAGGAGACCTCGGGCATGCGCGCCCTGGAGGTCGGGATCCGAGCCCTGCAGGAGCGCGAACTGGACAGCTGCCTGGTGGGCGCCGTCGACCTCGCCGGCGACGTGCGTACAGTACTCGCAACGCACGCCGTCCATCACTATTCGGCCAGCGGGTGCGCCCGTCCGTTCGACGCCGACGCCGACGGCGCGGTGGTCGGCGAGGGAGCCGCAGCCCTGGTCCTGAAGCGCCTGGAAGACGCCGAGCGCGACGGAGACCGAATCTACGCAGTGATTCGCGGCTTCGGCGCCGCCTCGGGGGGATCGGCACAACGGCCCATGCCCACCCCCGACACTTATGGGCGTGCGCTCGCGCGCGCATACGAGGAAGCAGACCTCGATCCGTCTCTGGTCGGGTACGTCGAGACACACGGTAGCGGGAACCACATCGAGGATCGCATCGAGACCGAGGCGTTGTGCTCCTTCTTTTCCCCCCGCCACATGGCGCCCGTACGCCATCTCGGCAGCGTCAAGGCCGACGTCGGCCATTCCGGCGCCGCCGCGGCTCTCGCCTCGACGATCAAGGCGGCGCTCTGCCTCTACCAAGAGGTCCTTCCGCCGGTCCGCGGCCTGCGCAATGTACGCGCCGATCTGTCGCCGAGAGACTTTCTCCTGGCCAGGGAGCCACAGTACTGGCTGCGGAACCGCGCCGACGGCCCGCGTCGCGCGGGCGTCAGCGCCCTAGGCGTCGACGGCGGCTGCTGCCATCTGGTACTCGAGGAGCACGAGGAGAGCAAAGGCGCGGCCACGCTCGCGGAGCGTCGCCAGCCTCTGGGAGCCCGGAACGAAGCACTCTTCGCTCTGGAGGGTGACGACGCGGCGCTGCTCGGAGCTCGACTCGCGGCGCTCGCCGCCCACGCCCGTCACGATACCGAGTCCATCGAGTTGCTTGCGCGCTCATGGTTCCGGAAGGTAGGGCAGAACCCGGATGCCAAGCTCGGCCTCTCCCTGGTGGCGCGCTCGCGGGAAGAGTTGCTGCGCCTCGTGGACGCAGCGGGAGCCACGTTACGCGGCGAGGCCGACGACAGCGCCCTGCCAGAATCGAGTCGCATCCTCTGGAATTCCCACCCGCTGGGCCGGCGCGGCAAACTGGCCTTCGTCTTCCCCGGCTCGGGCAACCACTACACGGGCATGGGTCGGGAGCTGGCGGCCGAGTGGCCTGAAATCGCCCACAGGCAAGACGCGGAGAATCTGTATCTGCCTCAACAGCTCCTTCCTGACCGCTTCTGGAACGCTTCTTCGAGCAAAGATCTGGGCGGTGACGAACGCGCGTACATTATCGCGCAGGTGGCGCTGGGTACGGTGGTTTGCGATCTGGTTCGATCCTTCGGCATCGAGCCCGGGAGCGTGGTGGGCTACAGCCTCGGGGAGTCCGCCGGCCTCTTCTCGTTACGAGCCTGGAAGGATCGAGAGAAGATGCTCGCCCGCCTCATGATGAGTTCTCTCTTCACCGACGACCTCGCTGGACGCTTCGACAGCATTCGCAAGAGCTGGGGCCTGACGGACTTCGAAGAAGTGGACTGGGTGACCGGCGTGGTGGATCGCACTGCTGCCGCGGTGCGCGGCGTGCTCGACGCCGAAGAACGCGTCTATCTGCTCATCATCAACACTCCGGCCGAGTGTGTCATCGGAGGCGATCGGCGGCGGGTGGCCGCGGTGGTGGACGCGCTGCACTGCAACTTCCACGCGCTCACGGGCGTGCCTACCGTGCACTGCGCGGTGGCCGAGCCCGTGGCCAAGGAGTACCACGACTTCCACCTGTTCCCCACCACGCCCCCCGCAGGCGTGCGCTTCTTCAGCGCCGCGAAGGCGGACGTCTACGACGTCACTCCGGAGAGCGCGGCGGACAGCATCCTCGAGCAAGCGCTCAGGGGCTTCGACTTCCCCCGACTCATTGAGCGCGCTTATGAGAACGGGATCCGGATCTTCCTCGAGATGGGGCCCGGCTCGTCGTGCACGCGCATGATCTCGCGCATCCTGGAAGGACGCCCACACGTCGCTCAGTCCGCTTTGAGCGCACACAAGGGCGACGTCTCATCGCTTCTGCGCCTCCTCGGTCGGCTCATCGCCGAGCGGGTCCATGTGGACCTCCAACCTCTCTACGGAGTCGAGACCCGCGCGCTGGGACACCGTAGCACGCTGCGAGAGGGCTCGTCGGCGCTCAGAATCCCGATCGGCGGCGACCCGTTCCACGTGCGCCGCCGGGGGCCACAGCTCGAAGTGACCCCGCCGCCGAGCCCGCCGCCCGTTCAGGCGCCCGCGCCCGCGTCGATCGCCGCCGACGCTCGAACCAAGGTCGGGGCACACGCGGTCACCGCTCCCGAGTCAGCGGTCTTCGCGCCAGCGGCGGTGCTCACCCAGCCACAGCCCTTGCCGCCGATCGTCGTGCCGATGCCGGCCGATGCCCTGCAGCAGGGGGGGCTCCTGCAGGGATTGAGCGCCTCTAGCGAAGCGCGCGCCCAAGCTCACGCAACGTACCTTCGTACGGCCCATGAGCTCGACCGGGCTCTCCAAGAGACGGCTGCCCTACAGTTCCAACTGGCAGAACAGCTGGTGCGGACGCAGGGGGCCGCGATGCCTCCCGCGCCGCCCTCGGCTCCCCCGCCCTTCCTCGACCGCGAAGCGTGCCTGCAGTTCGCCACCGGGTCGATCGGCGCTGTGCTGGGGGACGCTTTCGCGTTCATCGACGAGCACCCGACCCGGGTGCGCCTGCCCGCCGAGCCGCTCATGCTCGTGGATCGCATCCTCTCCATCGAGGGCGAGCCGCACTCGATGACCGGCGGACGGGTCGTCACAGAGCACGATGTGGGCGCCCGCCCCTGGTACCTGAGCGGCGGCGCGATCCCGACGTGCATCGCCGTGGAGGCGGGCCAGGCCGACCTATTCCTGTCGGGCTGGCTGGGAATCGACGGTCACACGCGCGGCCACGCCGTGTATCGCTTGCTGGACGCGGTAGTGACCTTCCACGACCGCCTTCCAGAGGCGGGCAAGGTCATCCGCTACGACATCGGCATCGAGCGTTTCTTCCGTCAGGGAGACACCTGGCTCTTCTACTTCTCGTTCGAGGCGACGGTGGACGGACGGCCGCTGCTCTCCATGCAGCAAGGATGTGCGGGTTTCTTCAGCATCGAGGCGCTCGACGCGGGCCAGGGCATCGTGCGCACGAAGATCGACCACCAGCCGCGACCGGGCGTCCGCCCCGCGGACTGGAAACAACTCGTGCCCATGCGCTCGGGCGAGGCATACGACGACGGACAGATCGCGGCGCTGCGGCGAGGCGATCTCGTGGCGTGCTTCGGGTCCGCCTTCTCCGGGCTCTCCCGCGTGCTGACGGGTGGGCCCGAGACACTGCCGGGTGGACTCATGGAGTTGGTGCACCGCGTCACCCATGTCGATCCCGAGGGAGGCCGCTTCGCTTTGGGCATGATCCGCGCGGAAGCGGATATCCACCCGGACGACTGGTTCCTGACCTGCCACTTCAGTGACGACATGGTCATGCCGGGCACGCTCATGTACGAGTGCTGCCTGCACACCCTGCGCGTCTACCTACTGCGCATGGGTTGGGTGGGCGCGGCGGGCGAGGTCCGGTACGAGCCCGTGCCCGGGGTGAAGAGCCGTCTCAAGTGCCGGGGCCAGGTCACTCAGACCACGCAGCGAGTCACGTACGAGATCGAGATCAAGGAGCTCGGCTACGGACCCGAGCCCTACGCGATCGTGGACGCGCTCATGTACGCCGACGGCAAAGCCGTCGTAGAGATCGCGGACATGTCGGTGCGCCTCTCAGGCCTCGCGCGCGAGGACGTGGAGGCGCTCTGGCACCCTCGTGAAAAGACAGTCCTCTACGATCAGGCGTCCATCCTGGCCTTCGCGACCGGCAAGCCGTCCGACGCATTCGGTGGGCGCTATCTCCCGTTCGACGGCGACCGCGCCATCGCGCGTCTTCCAGGTCCGCCGTACGCGTTCATGGACCGCGTCGTAGAGACGGTGGGACCGCCATGGGTGCTCCAGGCGGACTCCGCGGCGACCGCAGAGTACGACGTGCCGACCGACGCTTGGTACTTCGAAGCCAATCGACAGGCGGATATGCCGTTCGCCGTGCTGCTCGAAGTCGCCCTGCAACCGTGTGGATGGCTAGCCGCGTATTGCGGTTCTGCTCTGACCAGCGATACGGACCTTCGTTTCCGGAACCTGGGGGGCCGCGCGCTGCAGTTGCGTCCCGTGCGTCCGGACTCGGGTACGCTGACCACCGAGGTGCGGCTGACCGATGTCTCGCACTCGGGAGGGATGATCATCGAGCGCTTCGACATGCGCATGACGGACGATCAGGGTGTGGTCTTCGAGGGCGACACGTATTTCGGATTCTTCAGCGCGGAGGCCCTGGCCGATCAGACCGGCATCCGCGACGCAGAGAAGTACGAGCCCACCGACGACGAGAAGGCTCGTGCCCGAGCCTTCGACTACCCGACGGACGCTCCGCATCCAGACGAAGCCTTCCGCATGGTCGCGAGTATCGACCTGCTGCTGCCGGATGGCGGCCCTCATGGTCTCGGCTTCGTGCGCGGTAGCATCCCTGTGGATTCGAGCGCGTGGTTTTTCGCGGCGCACTTCATGGACGATCCCGTATGGCCGGGCTCCCTGGGGTGCGAGTCGTTCCTTCAGTTGCTCAAGGCCTATGGCGCTGACCGTTGGAACGTCGGCCCCGATACCGCATGGCTGACCAACGGGCTGGGCTCGAAGTACCACTGGACCTACCGCGGGCAGGTGCTTCCCACCGATCAGCGGGTCGACGTCGAGGCGGTCATCAGCGAGGTGGACGACGAGGCCCGCCGCGTCATCGCCTCGGGGTACCTCACGGTCGACGGCCGCACGATTTATCACTTGGGGGACTTCAGCCTCGCGATCGTGCAGCCAAGCGAATGAAGTACAGCAACGTGTACCTCGAGGCGATCAGCTACGAGCTCGGACCGGTAGTTGTGACGTCGGAGGAGATCGAGGAACGCCTCGAGCCCCTTTACGCCCAGCTCCATGTCCCACCCGGATCCCTCGAAACGCTCACGGGCATCAGCGAGCGCCGCTTCTGGGAGCCGAGCCATTCCCTGTCTGGAAGTGCGGCAAGTGCTGCCAAGAAGGCGCTCGCCAAGTCCGGTGTCCCGGCCAGCGCGCTCGAGACCGTCGTATACGCCGGTGTCTGTCGCGAGAGCTTCGAACCCGCGACCGCGTGCGCTGTGGCCGCGGAACTCGGCGTGGAGGGCGTGGTGTCCGTATACGACGTCAGCAACGCCTGCCTCGGCGTGCTGAACGGTATCCAGGAGATCGCCAACCAGATCGAACTCGGCCAGATTCGGGCGGGCATCGTCGTCTCCGCGGAAACGGCAAGGGAGATCGTCGACGTGACGATCCGCCGCATGCTGCGCGAGGCCACTCTGGAGTCCTATACCGGCGGCTTCGCGACCCTCACGGGGGGCTCCGGCGCGGTCGCGGTGCTCGTCAGCGACGGGTCGTTCGGTAACTCGACCTCGCATCGTGTTCTGGGAGGGGCC
This sequence comes from Gemmatimonadota bacterium, assembly GCA_036338615.1. Lineage (GTDB taxonomy): Bacteria > Gemmatimonadota > Gemmatimonadetes > Longimicrobiales > Gaopeijiaceae > UBA1138. Next base: position 25 of record JAYZBT010000302.1, on the reverse strand, counting down.
CAGCGCGCCGCGCCGCAGCACCACA
>JAYZBT010000301.1:0-5209 GCA_036338615.1 Gemmatimonadota bacterium | reverse complement strand
TACAGTCCAGCACACACGCGGGTCCCACGTACCGGTGGGCCGGGATGGTCTCGGTGGTGTTGTTGGGCAGATCCTTGCCCGTCACCCAGTGCACCGGAGCGTCGAAGTGCGTGCCGGTGTGTTCGCCCAGGGTGAGCGTGTTCCAGTACCACGCAGGCCCGGCGTCGTCGTAGCGGCTGATCACCTCGAGGGACAGGCCCGGCGACTGTCCGAAGATCTCGGGGAGGCCGATGACCGGCGTGTCCGGGCCCAGCGGTTGAGTCAGATCCACGACGCGGATCGATCCGTCACGAAGCGCATCCACGAGTTGGGTCAGCACGGACATTGTCGGACTCCTAGCAGTTGCGAGCGCCCGTCGGCATCGAGCGGTCGACGGTAGACCCCACACAGGGCAGGGCAATGTCCGGCGGGTATGGCTGGGCGGCAAGGATCAGGCGGAGGGGTGCCCCTTCCGCACCGCCGTTATGTTCGACCACCATGACCCCTACATCGTCACCCGCCGCGAATCGCGAATTCGCCGACCTCGGCCTCGGGCCCGAGCTGTTGCAAACCTTGTCGTCCCTCGGGTACGAGGAGCCGACGCCGATCCAGCGCGCTGCGATCCCGCCTTTGCTCGAAGGCCGCGACATGCTTGGGCTCGCTGCCACGGGAACGGGGAAGACCGCTGCGTTCGCGCTCCCGATTCTCCAGGCCATCGAGGTCGGAAGCAAAGGCCCGTCTGCGCTCATCCTGGTCCCGACACGAGAGCTCGCCGTGCAGGTCGCGCGAGCGGTGTACCGATATGGCAAGGAGATGAAGGTCGGAGTCCTGCCCATTTATGGTGGACAGCCGTTTCGGCAACAGCTCTAAGGTCTTGAAGCGCGGGGTGGACGTAGTGGTCGCGACGCCCGGTCGCGCTCTGGACCACATCCGACGGGGATCGCTGAGCCTCGAGGGCCTCAAAGTCCTCGTTCTGGACGAAGCCGACGAGATGCTGGACATGGGGTTCGCGGAAGACCTCGAGGCCATCATGGCCGAGGTGCCCGGCACGCGGCAGACGCTCCTCTTCTCGGCGACCTTCGGCAAGCGCGTCGAAGTCATCGCGGCTCACTACTTGAGCGATCCGGTCGAAGTCAAGATCGCGGCGGCGGCCGGAGAGGACATACCGTTGGTCCGGCAGACCGCCTACCTGGTGCGGCGGCCTCACAAGCTCGCGGCGCTCGGTCGCGTGCTGGATATTGAGGCGCCAGAAGCCGCGCTCGTGTTCTGCCGAACGCGCAACGACGTGGACGAGTTGGTCGAGGCCCTGAACGGGCGTGGGTACCGAGCCGAATCCCTACACGGTGGTATGTCTCAGGAAGAGCGCGAGCGCGTGCTGAAGAAGCTCAGAGCAGGAACGGTGGATCTGCTGGTGGCCACGGACGTGGCCGCCCGCGGATTGGACGTTCCCCATCTCACGCACGTAATCAACTATGAGATCCCGGCCGCCCCGAAGTCCTACGTGCACCGCATAGGGCGAGTGGGCCGCGCTGGAAGGGAGGGCGTCGCGATCACGCTTGCGGAGCCTCGCGAACACCCATTGCTGCGTAACATCGAGCGGCTTACGAAGCAGAAGATCGAGGTGGAGCCCTTGCCGACGGTCGCCGATCTGAGAACGCGACGACTGGAGCTGACGCGCGCCTCGGTCCGGGAGTCGATCCTGGAGGGAGGCCTGCACCACTTCCGAGTCGTGGTCGAGTCTCTGTCCGACGAGTTCGACCTCGTCGATATCGCGCTCGGGGCCGTCAAAATGGGCCACGAGGCCACGGTGGTCGGGGCGGAGGGAGACGAGGAAGAAATCCCTGTGGAGCGGCCTTTTGTCGAAAAACCCCAGGGTACCAAGAGCAAGGGCAAGCGCGGCGCGGGTGTCGGGAAGAAGGGGAAGGGGAGAATCAGCGACGTCACCCGACTCTTCATCGGCATCGGTCGATCAGACGGCGTGCGTCCCAAGGACCTGGTGGGCGCGATCACCGGTGAGGCCGGAATCCAATCCAATCAGATCGGGGGCATTCAGATCTCGGAGCGATTTACCCTCGTGGAGGTTTCGGCCGACGTAGCGGGCCACGTGATGTACGCGCTGCGCAAGTCGAAGGTCAAAGGGAAGAGGGTGAAGGTCCGTAAGGACAAGGGTCGGGCGTAGCCGCACTACCCCTCCATCAGCCGCTCCACCTCTGCCAGGTCCTGGCTCGATGCCAGTTCCCACCCGGGCTGATACTCGAACACCTCGGAAAGGGGTCGGCTGCGGAAGTTTCCGTCCAGGATCTCCATGTGTCCCGCGGTGAGTAGGGCGGGGTGTGCGCACCCGCATGCGTTGCTGAGACGAGTCAGTTCCTTGCGGAGCGTGACCACATAGTTCGCGAGGCGCGCGGCCTTGTGCGTGGGGTCGAGGCCGCGCACCAGCCACTTGTTCTGGGTGGCAACGCCGGTGGGGCAGTGGCCGGTGTGGCACCTCTGTGCCTGAATGCACCCGATCGCCATCATCGCCTCCCGGCCGACCGCGAGCATGTCGACGCCAAGGCAAAACGCGAGCAGGCTCGTTTCGGGGAAGCCGAGCTTGCCCGATCCGACCCAGACGACCCCGTGGTGGACGCCGCGTTCGGCAAAGGTCCGATATACTCGGCTGAAACCGACCTTGAACGGGAGTCCGACGTGGTCTGAGAACGCGAACGGGGCGGCGCCGGTACCGCCCTCGCCCCCGTCGATGGCTATATAGTCGACGCCGCGATCCTCACGCGCCATCAGGTCGGCCAGCTCCGTCCAGAAGGAGAGTTGCCCCACCGCCGACTTGATGCCGACCGGCAGACCTGTCGCGTCTGCGAGGTCCTCCACGAAGTCCAACATTTCATCGACCGAGCCGAACGATCGGTGTCCCGGGGGACTGATCACGGTCTGCCCTATCGGCACGCCGCGAATGCGAGAGATTTCTGCCGACACTTTCTCTCCTGGCAGAACTCCGCCGAGGCCGGGTTTCGCGCCTTGGCTGAGTTTGACCTCGATCGCGCGCACGGGGTGCTCCTGCACCGCCCGCACGCAGGCGGCACGGTCGAACGATCCGTCCGGGGCTCGCGCTCCGAAGTACCCGGTTCCGAGCTGCCAGATGAGCTCGCCGCCGTGAAGGTGGTGCGGCGAAATACCGCCTTCGCCTGTGTTGTGCAGACAACCTGCGATCGCGGCCCCTTGGTTCATCGCGTGCACCGCGGCGGACGAGAGCGAGCCGAAGCTCATGGCGCTGAGGTTCACGACCGATCGAGGCCGGAACGCGTCCCTCCGACCACGAGCGCCACCCAGGACCTTGGCGCACGGCAGCGGATACGTCTCGTCGTGGCTCGGCTGCACCGAGGGCCCCAGCGAGTGATGCTTGATAATCAAGTAGTTGCTGGAGCGCTCCAGATCGTTGTCGGTGCCGAACCCCGAGTAGTTGTTCTGCTTCTTCGAGGACGCGTACACCCAACGCCTCTGGTCACGGGAGAAAGGCTGTTCTTCGTCGTTGGACGTGACGATGTATTGCCGCAATTCCGGCCCGATCGCTTCGAGCAGGTACCGAAAGTGCCCGATGATCGGGAAGTTGCGGAGAATCGCGTGCTTGGTCTGAAGCAAATCGTACAGCACGACCGCGAGCAGCAGGCCTGTTGCTACGATCCAGAACACCGTCATTCGGGCCTCTCTTGGCAGCGAATCGAGAGTGGGGCGCGCAGAATTGTACGTGGCGGTACGTTGGGGCGCATTGAGGGTCTGTTAGCTTTTCCTCGTTGCTCTACTCCAACAGTGACCTGGGTTCATGAACGGACGGTCTGCAGCCACGTCTCTCCTGCTTGCATCAGCGCTCGTGATGGGACTCCCGTCGGCCGTGCATGCCCAGACGGGCAGTGCCCCGGGCAGTGCCGCGCACGGCCAGGCTACGGATGCACCGTCGAGGCCCGTAGAGGGTGAAGACTTCCGAGTCTTCGACGCGGACGGTCGACCGTCCTCCTTCGCGGAGGTGCTGGACGCGCTGGGTGTCGCCGACGTGGTCCTCGTCGGCGAAGAGCACGACGACGTCGTCGGACATCGTTTTCAAGCGGAGTTGCTCGTGGCCGCGTATCGGCGGCTCCGAGGAGAGGGTGCCAGGGACATCGTCCTGTCCCTGGAGATGTTCGAGCGCGACGTGCAGTACATTCTCGACGAATACCTCGAGGGCGTGATCTCCGAGGCCCACTTCCTCAGCAGTTCCCGCCCCTGGGACGGGTACGAGCACCGGTACCGTCCGCTCGTCGAGTTCGCCAAGGGACACGGCTTGCCCATCGTCGCGGCCAACGCTCCTCGCCGGTACGTGAACCGGGTATCGCGGGAGGGGCCCGAGTCGCTCAACGCGCTCTCCGAACTGGCCAGGAGCTTCTTACCGCCTTTGCCGTATCCCGGACCGTCGGTCGAGTATCGGGCCCAGTGGGACGCGTTGATGGCCGAAGCCATGGGTGGGCCTGCGCCCGCGGACGAGGACGACGACGCCGCGGAGGCGGACGTGGTGGAAACGGATGACGATCCGCCGCCTCAGCACTCCATGATGAGCCCCAATGTCATCTATTCGCAGGCTCTCTGGGACGCCGCGATGGGTCATGCCGTCACGTCGGCGCTCGGCCGAAATCCGGGCTCCTTGGTCGTACACATGGCGGGATCGTTCCACGTCGAGAGAGGCACCGGGATCCCCGAACGGGTCGCGGGCTACCGCCCCGGCACGCGAGTCGTCGCGGTGGTCATGGTCTCGGCGGAGGACATCTCGGCGTGGCAGGACGAAGAGCACGAGGGCCTCGGCGATTTCGTGGTGCTCACCAAGACGTCCGAGGATGTGGCGGACCGCGCCGGGAACTGAGGCTCGTCCCCGCTACCCTCGATACAGGAAGTAGAAGTACTGCCAACTCCAATAGGAGTTCGGCGCCCAATACGAGTACATCGGCTCGGCCATCTCCGGCCGGTTGACATACACGAACTGGATGAGGCCCAGCGTCTTGGTCTGCAGGGGTTGTTGGTATTGGGAAACGTGAAGTGGTACCACCGGTACTCCACGTCCTTGTAGACGAAGGCATAGTTGTCGGGCAAATAGCCTGAGAACTCCGGCGGTACGACGCCGAATCCGGCTCCGCCGGGGAATCTTCCGTTCTCCGCGAGGAACTCGTAGCCCGCGAGCGAGATGGTGTGCGCGTCGCCGACGAGCCGG